>JADIMU010000026.1 GCA_017694495.1 Candidatus Aphodenecus pullistercoris | reverse complement strand
TCCATAAACAGGATGCATGAAGAGGAAATGGAAAGGATAAGGCTTTCAGGGAAGAAAGTGCTCAACAGTGGTATAAGAGTTTAAGGAGGAGGAACAGAAGAGCCAGGAAGAAGATGATATAATATATGGGGGAGCTGACTGTCTCTCCATGCCGAAAGGCAGAAGCCGGTCGCTAATGTGCCCAGCGGGGTGCTTGGCCGGCAGTTCAGGTGCTCTGGGCGGCAGCTCTGGTCCCAAAGCCTGAGAATGGTGCACGGACATGGTGCAAGCCTATCCACCAGAACCCCACAGGCTTGCCTGTGGGAGCAGTCAGCCTGACCAGGGCAAGCGCGCTTCCATCCTCACCCGTAACGCACTGGATGTCGCCGACAGATGGCGGCTCGTCACCAGTGAGCGTGAAGGTCTCCTCTGCAACCGCGGCAGAGCTGGCAGTGCCCCAGAGTATGGAAGATGCGAGGCTGCTGAAGAGGCAGTGGCCGTAGTCGGATACCGATGGATTGAGCATCCTGTATGCGAAGAACATCTCGTCTGGACTCATGCCTGGGATTATCCTCAAAGGAAGGACGAGATGCAATTCCTTGAGTGTGATGGAACTGGAAGAAAGGTGCGTTTTTTTCCACTCTCCTTATTGACTAAGCTCACCCACTTGGGGTAAATTCCCTGATGATGCCAGTCGGCACGACGAAAAAATGCGGTCGTGGTGGAATTGGTAGACACGCTAGCTTGAGGTGCTAGTGGTCGAAAGGCTATGCTGGTTCAAGTCCAGTCGACCGCACAAGACCCCGTCGGAGATTCCGATGGGGTCTCTCTTTTTTTGTGACAGTTTGCCCGCATCAGCCATGGAATGGGGGAGGGCGTGGTCAGAGTCAGGCAAGCGATTGCCAGAACTGAGCCCAGCCCTTGTTGATTTCCTTCTTCTCGTCTTCGTCCAGATACAGGGAAATACCGTCTTCAATGTGCCGCATGTCGAGACCCTTCTGGCGGGCTTTGACGACATTGGCCTTGAAAGCCATGTAGGACCAGAGCCTCTGCGCGGATGGAGCGACGACAGGATCCTTGCTGAGGAGAGAGACGACATCGTCCTGGCACGGAAGTCTGGAAGTGTCCACAAGCGAAGGATCTTCGACCTTGTCCATCAGCTCTCCGTCTGTATCATACAGACTGGACACGCTCAGATGGAAAAGGTCGTGGAAGCTGCCTATTCCTCCTCCAAGATGGAACATGCTGTTGCCTGTGTCATAGATGGGTGCAGGCCCAATCGGCTCGAGCGTGTCGCTGTTCCTCAACAAGCCGAAGTTGTTTGAATGCCTGTCCGTGTTGGACAGGATGTAGTCGACTGTGAACATGTAGTCGAGATGTCTCCTGACCTGATTCCTGTCGAAGCCATCCTCCGATGCATATTGCGCGAATGCGTCGAGAAGGGAGCCTTCGAAAGCTTCGCCGGCATGTTCTGCGAAGACCTCCCAGGCTGGAATCAGCTCAGTATGCTCGTCCGTGAAGCATGGGCATGCACAGGCTGTCGAGCCATCATTGAGCTGTATGAGATGATAGGGCACATGGTTCGTATAGCCCTGTCTCCTGTGGACCATCGTTGCAAGCACTTCGTTCAGGGATTGCTGGAAATAGTAGCCAGAGACGTTTCCCTTCACCAGAAGAATCTGACCATCTACCATTGACCAGACCTTCTTCAGCTCTCCACCTGTCGATGCGATTGGTGTCAGATTCCGATTGGGCGACCATTCTCCTGTCGAGATTTCGATCTCCTTCCTTCCTCGCGCATTGAGATGGAATGACACATCCTGCCAGCGTAGCTGGCTGTCCGCAGGGCAGACCCAGAATGAATCCGTCATGCTCAGGCCCAGATTGTTGAGTAGGAGACTTTGGGTCGTCCTGACGCCTTCCTTGTCCAGAAGCTCTCTTACATCGCTCCTGGACTTTGGAACAGCCCTGTTGCGCCACCAGAAGGCAAGATTCTCTTCGTGGCCATGTCGGGCGCATACTGGAAGGTATTTTTCACATGCACTCGAGAGTACCTGATGCAAGGATCCGTCCTCTTCGCAGAACAGGATCTCTGCCGCAATGTCGTCTTTGTGCTTGAGCAGGTACCTCTTCATCGTCTCATTCCTTTGTATTGCAGAGTATAGAGGATTTGGGGCATATGGCGCCAGCCTTGGCACTATGGCATCCGACTGGTGCCGATTGCATTTCCTCAGCCACCTGTGCTACACCCCATCACCAGGAGGCATGCCGTGAGTAAAGCCATCGATTTCACCCAGGGCTCGATACAGAAGAACCTGATAGCCTTCGCCTTTCCGCTCTTTCTGGGCAATCTCTTCCAGCAGCTGTACAACACTGCCGACTCCCTGATCGTAGGCAACTTCCTGGGCTCCCAGGCTCTGGCGGCCGTCTCCTCCTCGTCCCCTCTGATCAACATGATGGTGGGCTTCTTCAATGGAATGGCGATCGGCGCCGGCGTCATCATAAGCCGTGCCTTCGGTGCCCGCGACAGTGAAGCCCTGGACAAGGCCATACATACGGACCTTGCCTTCTCGCTGGCGGCCGGGGCGGGTATGACGGTTCTGGGAAGCATCTTCACTCCGCTGATCCTTGAGTGGATGCAGACTCCGGCCGACATCATGCCCAACAGCGTCTCCTACTTCCGCGTCTACTGCCTGGGCATCATCTTCTCGCTCATGTACAACACGTGCATGGGCATCATGAACGCTGTGGGCGACAGCCGACACCCTCTGTACTATCTGATCGTCTCCTCGCTGGTGAACATAGTCCTGGACCTCTTCTTCGTAGGCGTCCTGGGCTACGGTGTCGGCTCGGCCGCGCTGGCGACGATCATCAGCCAGGCCGTCTCCGTCATCCTCTCGCTCAAGAGGCTCTTCAGGGGACAGGAGGGCGTCTACAAGGTCTCGATCGCTCGCATCCGCTTCCACAAGGGCATGCTCAGGCAGATCCTCCGCTTCGGCCTGCCTTCAGGTGTACAGAACTCCGTCATCGGCTTTGCCAACATCGTCGTCCAGACGAACATCAACTCCTTCGCCTCGGCGGCCGTCGCAGGCAGTGGAGCCTACAGCAAGATAGAGGGCTTCGCCTTCCTGCCCGTCACCTGCTTCTCGCTCGCCCTGACGACATGCATCGGACAGAACCTGGGTGCGAAGAAGTATGACAGGGCGAAGAAGGGGGCCCTCTTCGGCCTCCTGTGCTCTGTCATCATGGCGGAGCTGATCGGTCTGGCCGTCTTCATCCTGGCCCCCCAGCTCGTGGCGGCCTTCAACAGCGACGCCGAGGTGGTCGCCTACGGCGTCCGCCAGGCCCACATGGAGGCCTTCTTCTACTGCTTCCTGGCATTGAGCCATTGCATGGCTGGCATCCTGCGCGGAGCGGGGAAGGCGAGCATCCCGATGCTGATCATGTTCGGCAGCTGGTGCGTCCTGCGCGTGAGCTACCTGACCGTGGTGCTCAGCTTCTTCCACGACATACGCATCGTCTACAGCGCCTATCCGCTGACCTGGACGATAAGCTCCATCGCCTTCATCATCTACATGGCGAAGGCGGACTGGATCCACGGCCTTGAGAAGAAGGCCTAGGCGTCGACGGTGTTCGTCAGGCTGCCAAGTCCCTCTATGGTTACGCTCACCTCGTCACCGACCTCCATGCGGCTCGTGCCCGAAGGCGTGCCCGTCAGGATGACGTCGCCGGGAAGCAGGGTCATGACCTGGGACAGGTAGGACACCAGCCAGCGCGGCTTGAAGATCAGGTTCTCAGTATTCGACTTCTGTACAAGCTTCCCGTTGATGCGGCACTCGATCGCAAGGTGGTCCGGATCGACCTCCGTCTCGATGTATGGGCCCAGCGGCATGAAGGTGTCGAAGCCTTTGGCGAGTGTCCACTGGCCCTGCTTGGGCTGGAGGTCGCGGGCGGTCACGTCGTTGGCGCAGCAGTAGCCCAGGATGTAGGAGTCGGCCTCAGCCTCGTCCACTTCGTGGCACTCCTTGCCTATGACGATGGCAAGCTCCGCCTCCTCGTCGAGCTGGCGGCACATTGACGGCTTGATGATGTAGTCGCCTGGTCCGCACAGGGCAGAGGCCGGCTTCATGAAGACGACGGGCCTGTCGGGGACGCTCAGGCCGAACTCCTTCGCATGGTCGGCGTAGTTCAGTCCTATGCACAGCGCCTTGGTCGGGAAGCAGGGACTTGTCAGGATGCAGTCGGCCCTGTCATAGACCTTCCCATCCTCTCGGATCTCCCCCTCGGCGAAGGGGTCGGCCAGCCCTATGACCCGCTCTCCCGCCAGGTGGCCGAAGTGGATCTCGTCGTCGCTATGTGTCAGAAAGGCGACAATCTTCATCTCTCTCCTCCTTCATCAAGCGGCCCCGCCGTGGGGCAGGGCCGTCGATTCCTACAGATACTTGAAATACTCGCCGTCCGTCGAGAGGACCTTGTCCGTCGCAGGCAGCGTCACCTTGTACGATTCGAGGCTGTTGTAGAGCTCGAAGAAGTCGGGGTTGGCCGAGTAGCTCTCGGCGTAGATGGAGGCCGCCTGTGCGTCGGCCTCGCCACGGATGCGGGCGGCTTCAGCCTCAGCCTGGCTAAGGATCGTCTGCCTGTCCCTCTCCGTCTGGCCCCTCCACTCGGCAAGCTGTCCACGTCCGTAGGAGCGGTAGGTCTCGGCGATCTGGTTTCGCTCCTTGATCATCCTCTCGTAGACGCTCTCGGTCAGGTCGTCAGAGTAGCGGATCTGGCGGATGATGACGTCCTCCAGCGTGATGCCATAGGTGTCGGTATACTCCGAGGCCTCCTCCAGGATGATGTTGGACAGTCCCTCGCGGCCGACCTCGATCCTCTGCTGGCTGACGGTCGTGTTGGTCAGCGTCTTCAGCGTCTCGGCGTCCTCGGCGCTCTCCACATCCTGGAAGCTCTCCACGACGTTGATCTCGTTGATCTGGTTCGTCGAGCGCACGGCCTCGTTGAGGCTGTACTGCGAGATGACCGTCCTGATCGTCGAGTCGATGATGTCGTTGAGCCTTCCTAGACCAGACTCCATCGTGCCGACCGTCTCGTAGAAGAGGGCGGGCTCGCTGATGTACCAGCGGGCAGTCGCGTCGACCCAGATGAACTGGTTCTCCGCCGTCGGGATCCTCTGGGCCTCTCCATCCCAGCTCTGCAGCCTTGACGAGTACTTCGTCACCTGGTCCACCAGGGGCATCTTGAACTTCAGTCCCGCCTCCGTCTGGGTGTCGACGATGCGTCCAAAGCGGGTCACGACGCTCTGCTCACCCTCAGAGAGGATGTAGAAGGGGCCGAGCAGCAGGAAGACGACGAGCAGCACGGCAAGGACGACGAGCACTGTCACAAGCTTCTTCATAAAATTCTCCATCAGGAAACTCACAGCCTGGTGCTGTGAGAGGAATGATGAAAGGCAAGGGCTTCGGTAATCCTCCGCCCTGCCAGTGCACGGATGATGCTTTTTAAGCCTCCTCGTGCGGGAGTCACGGGGTCTTGCTCCCCGTCGCCCTTCGCCAATGTTATCCGGCGGTTTTTTCTTGTGCACAGCACTGTCCCTACCTGTCAGGACTGTTTAGCCATGCACCGCAGAGCGGCGGACTAGGACAACATCCGCCGGTGCCTATGCATTCGCCGGTAACGTAGGTCTCTACGACCTTAGGCTAGTCAAGCAAGGCACTTTCATGCCTACGGGTTTATCCCGTCAGGTTCTTGACTTCGCACCTCCCAGATTCCTGACAGGCAGGAAGTTGTCGAGCGCCGGGTCGACGAGGGTGATCGATCCTCCCTCGCTGGAGAGGACCTCCTCCATGGCCTCGAGGTGGAGGCGTGTCGCCGTCACCTCGGGGGAAGCCTCGTAGCTTGCCCTCATGGAGTCGAAGACCGCGACGTCTCCCTTGGCCTGGTTGACGCGCTGGGCCGCATAGCCCTCGGCCTCGAGTACGATGCGCGTCGCCTCGCCCTGGGCCTCAGGTATGGCAGTGTTGTAGTACTCCTTGCCCTCGTTGATCGACTTGTTCATGTCCTGGATGGCCTTGTTGACATCCTCGAAGGCGTCCTGGACGGCGCCCTCAGGCGGGACGATGTTCTGCAGCTTGACTGTGACGACCTCGATGCCGAAGTCGTAGCCGTCGAAGATGGCTTGCATCTGCTGCTGCGCCTCGACCTCGATCTGGGTCCTCAGGTCGGTCATAACGGAGAGGATGGGCAGGTCGCCGACCAGCGCGTTCATGACGGACTGCGAGATGTCGCGGATCGTCTTCTCCTTCTCCTCGACGCTGAAGAGCCACTTGTAGGGATCGTTTATCCTGTACTGGACTATCCATTCGACATCGACGATGTTCAGGTCGCCCGTCAGCATGACGGACTCGTCGTCGTAGCTCCTGGCTCCGGCCAGTCCCGTTCCTGTAGTGTCGGTCGACCTGTAGCCGAAGGTCAGCGTCTGCACCAGCTGCGTGGCGACAGTGTGGCTGCGCTCGAGGCCGAAGGGCAGGCGGGCATGGAGGCCAGGTCCGACAGTCCTGTCATACTTTCCGAACCTCAGCACGACTGCCTGCTCCCTCTGGTCCACGACGAAGAAGCTGGAGGCGGCTGCGGCTACGAGGAAGAGGATGACGAGGACGACGATGACGATCTTCGGCGTGAATGGAATCCTTGCACGCCGTACCGGTTTGTAGACTTTCTCTTCGTCGCTCATTCTTTTTTCCTTTGAAGTCAGTGTGTCAAATATATTCCCAGATGGGGCAGGGGGGCAATGGAAAAAGAATCGCCAATTGGCTATGATGACGGCCATGAAGAAGAGACTAGTCACATCAGCGCTACCATATGTGAACAACATCCCACACCTGGGCAACCTGACCCAGGTGCTCTCGGCCGACGTCTTCGCCCGCTTCTGCCGCTCCCGCGGCATCGAGACCCTCTACATCTGCGGTACGGACGAATACGGTACGGCCAGCGAGACGAGGGCCTTGCAGGAAGGCGTCACGCCGCGCGAGCTGTGCGACCACTACCACAAGATCCACCGCGACATCTACAAGTGGTTCAACATATCCTTCGACTACTTCGGCCGCACAAGCACGCCCAAGCAGACTGAGATCGTCCAGCACATCTTCAACGAGATCGACCGCAACGGCTACATCACCGAGCGCGAGATCCAGCAGCTCTACTGTCCCAAGTGCGGCCGCTTCCTCGCCGACCGCTATGTCCAGGGCACCTGCCCGAAGTGCGGCAGCCAGGGAGCCCGCGGTGACCAGTGCGACGCATGCCAGAGCCTGCTCGATCCGACCGAGCTGATCGAGCCCCATTGCAGCGTCTGTGGAACGACGCCCGTCCTCAAGTCGACGCGCCATCTGTACATCGACCTGCCCAAGGCCCTTCCGCTGCTCAAGAGCTGGATGGAGAAGGCGAGTGTGGATGGCTTCTGGAGCCGGAACGCCGTCCAGGTCACGACGAGCTGGATCCGTGACGGCCTCAAGGAGAGGTGCATCACCCGCGACCTGAAGTGGGGCATCCCCGTCCCCCGTCCCGGCTTCGAGGACAAGGTCTTCTATGTCTGGTTCGACGCCCCGATCGGCTACATCTCGATCACGGCCAACGCGGTCGAGGACTGGAAGTACTGGTGGCAGGATCCCGAGAACACCGAGCTCTTCCAGTTCATCGGCAAGGACAACATCCCCTTCCATACTGTCATCTTCCCCTCAAGCCTCCTGGCAAGCGGGGAGAAGTGGACCATGCTCCACCACATGTCAAGCACCGAGTACCTGACCTATGAGGGAGGCAAGTTCTCCAAGAGCCTCGGGGTCGGCGTCTTCGGCAACGACGTCCAGGAGACGGGCATCCCGGCCGACGTCTGGCGCTTCTACATGTTCTACAACAGACCTGAGAAGAGCGACTTCAACTTCTCCTGGGATGACTTCCAGGACAAGGTCAACGGCGAGCTCATCGGAAACCTGTCCAACCTCGTCAACAGGACGCTGACCTTCGTCAAGCGCTTCTACGACGGCAAGGTGCCTGAGGCCCCTGTCGACGAGGCCCTCATGGCCGAAATGAGGAGAAGAGAGGACGAGATCGCCGAGCTGCTCGACCATGCCGAGGAGCGTGACGCCATACGCGCCATCTTCGCCCTCTGTGACGAGGGCAACAGGGCCTTCCAGGCAGGCGAGCCGTGGAAGGCGCGCAACGAGGATCCACAGAAGGCCGCCAGCCTCCTGAGGACGCTGTGCTACATGATCCGCGACATCGCCGTCATGATCGAGCCCTACATGCCCACCACCGCCGAAAAGATCTTCTCCTTCTTCGAGGAGGGCAGGAAGTGGACCTGGCAGGATCTGGGCAGGTACGACGACATCGTGCGCGTGGGCGAGGTCAGTCTGCTCTTCACCAAACTGGACAAGGACCGCGTGGGTGAACTCAAGGCCCGCTATGCCGGCCGCCAGGAGGAGCGGGAAGAGAAGAAGGAAAAGGATAAGGAAAAGAAGATGAACAATACGAACCAGGCTCCCGAGAACGAGAGCATAGCACATCAGTTCGAGCGCCGCGTCACGCTGCGCGTCGCCCGCATCAGCCAGGTCGAGAAGCATCCCAACGGCGACCTGCTGTACATCCTCCACCTCGATGACGGCAGCGAGGAGGGCAGGACGATCGTCTCCTCCATCGTGCCCTACTACAAGGCCGAGGAGCTCGAGGGACGCAACATCGTCGTCGTGGCCAACCTGAAGCCTGCAAACTTCCGTGGCGTGAAGAGCTGCGGCATGCTGCTCGCCGCCAGCGACCCGGACGCTCCTGAGCATACGACATGCGAGGTCCTCTTCGCCGACGACATTCCGGCCGGCACCGTCCTTTCCGTCGCCGACCAGGGCGAGGTCGAGAAGGTGACGACCTACATCAAGCCCGACCACTTCTTCGCCATGCCCCTCTACATGAAGGATGGCGTCCTGATGGTGGACGGCAAGACGATCGGCGCCGAGGGCAAGGTGGTCCACAGCCACAAGTATGTCGATGGACCTGTCGGTTAGGAGGATCGACCTGGCCCAGCTTGGGGACGGTGGAGTCTTCCAGAGTCCCTTCTGGGCCCGCCTCAAGGCGCTCAACGGCTGGCAGGCCCTGCCTGTCGAAGTCGAGGGACGGGGCACCTGCCTCGTCCTTGTGCGCCGCATCGCCAGAGTCTTCACTCTGGCCTACATCCCGCTGGGTCTCGGCTTTCTGAAAGGGGAGGATGAGGTCGCCGCCTTCTCGCGCGCCATCCGTCCCCTCCTGCCCGGCGGCTGCCTGCTGCTGCGTGTCGACCTCGACTGGGGCCACATGACCACTCCCCACATCCTCAAGCCATGCTCTGCCTCCGTCCAGCCTACGGGCACAGTGAGGATCGACCTCACAGGAGAGCTCGACTTCAAGGACCGCGCCCGGCGCAACCTGCGCAAGGAGGAGGGCATCGTCATCCGATTGTGGGACGGTGACGGGGAGACCTTCCACAAGTGGTACGAGACCTACGTCCACACAGCGCTGAGGGACCACTTCTCGACGCGCGGCGAGGACTATCTGAGGGCCATCTTCGACATTGCGGACGGGAATGTGCGCCCCCTCCTGTATCTTGCATACAGCGATGGCGAGGTCAGCGGAGGAATACTCAACCTGAGGACGGACAGGGAGGAGGTCTACCTCTTCGGCTCATCCGTCAAGCACACTTCGGGAGTCTCATGCGGCTACGCGCTCCAGACCCATGCCATCCTCTGTGCCAAGGCGGCCGGCGTCGCGACCTACGACCTCTTCGGCATAGAAGGCGCCGACGAGAGCGGAAGCCACCTTGCAAGCCTTACGACATTCAAGACTGCCTTCGGCGGCCAGAGGGTCTACAGGACGGGTACCATGGACTATGTCTACAGACCTGTGATGGGCCGCCTCTTCCGCTTCGTGGACAGCTTGCGCTTCCGCCAGGCCAGGCGCAGCAGGATCTGATCAGTCCAGCGGGAAGCTCTGCTGTCCCGTCTTCCTCGCGATGTACACTTTGACCAGGGCCTTGAACTGGGTGCCCCTGTCGAACTCGTTCTTGAAGAGCTCGAAGCTGGCCGCACCGGGTGAGAGGAGTACGCATTGCACCTGAGAGAACTCGTCCCTCTTCGCCTCGGCCTTGGCGACGGCTTCGTTGAAGGCCTCCTTCATGTTCTGGAATGGCCCGCTGTAGGCCAGGCCGTTCTCATCGAGGAGGGGGATTAGGCGTCCCCTTGTGAAGGAGCCGTCCAGCAGGGTGATCGAGCTGGCCGCCTTCAGGGCGCCAAGCATGCCTGAGGCCTTGAGGTTCTTGTCCGTGCCGCCGCAGATCAGATGCGTCGACAGGGGCGAGATGTTCCTCATCGAGAAGCTGACCGCTTCGGCGATCGTCGCCGCAGAGTCGTTGATGAACATTATGTCCTCGAACAGCGCGACCTGCTCGATGCGGTGCGGCATGCCCTTGTAGCTCTCCAGCGCCTTGAGCGCGCTTTTCCGGCTGAAGGCTAGAAGGCGCAGGGCGCTGTAGGCGCATTGCAGCTCCATCTTCCCGCCGCGGAAGGGGTTGCCGTAGCCAGGGAAGGTGTGGACGCTCCCACGCCGCGAGAGGCTGTGCTCCAGGATGAAGCGCTTGTTGGCCGAGCCGGCCAGGATCTGCGTGCAGTTGGGACCGAAGAGCTTGAGCTTGTCGTCGTAGTACTCCTTGAGGTCCCTGTAGCGGTTCTGGTGGTCGGCGTAGCGGCTGGTGAAGATCGCAAGGCGCAGATGGGGCATGTGGCCGTTGAGCGCGATGTAGGTGTCGTGGATCTGCCAGCTGGAGAGCTCCATGACTATATATTGCGGCAGCTTGCGGCCCTCGCTCTGCCTCTTCTCGAGCTCGTCCAGGACGGTGAAGGCCGAGATGCCCATGTTGCCGCACATCATGGCTTCGTGCCTGAGCTCGTTCAGGGCGTGGGTGATGGCGGCGACCGTCGTCGTCTTGCCCTTGGTCCCCGTGACCGCGACCAGGCGGATCTTCTCGACGAGGGGACTGGCGAAGAGGAAGGAGAAGTCGGTCGCCAGACGGCGGGCGAGGGAGAGCTGGGGCAGGGATGCGGGCACTGCCGGGTTCTTGATGACGACGTCCGCCCAGCGGATGTTCGCCCTCGGGTCGAGGTCGTCGAAGAAGCATTGCACGCCCAGGTCCTCGAGCTCCTGCGGGACATGGGAGAAGGCCGAGCGCGGAGCCGTGTCCGACACTCTGACCTCATAGCCGGTGCGGCGTGCGAAGTAGAGGGCGGCGGAGCGTCCGCCACCGTTGTTTCCTAGTCCCAGTACGAGTACCTTCATCTTTCCCTCTCAAGAAGGTTAATGCATTTGCATACGGTTGGACAGATGCATTCGCGTCTTTTTCCTCCAATTCTCAAAACTGTGCTAGAATGGAGCCGGGTATAGGCCCGCGATTCTGGGCGGGCGTCTCTACGGCAGGCCTCAACCTGCCCGCTACCCTGACTTCAGGAGGCTTTCTATGGAAAGGACTTTCATCGTCAGGGGAGATATCATACAGGCCCCTGAAAAGGAGAGGATCGAGGAGCATGGCGACTCCTACCTCGTCGTCACGGACGGCCTTGTCGAGGGCATCTTCAGCTCCATCCCAAGCCGCTTCTCCCACTACCGCCTCGTCGACTGCCGCGGCCACATCGTCATGCCCGGCCTCAGCGACCTCCACGTCCACGCGAGCCAGTACCAGTTCCGTGGCATGTGGATGGACGAGGAGCTGATCGACTGGCTGAACCGCCACACCTTCCCCGAGGAGGAGAAGTACAGGGACAGGGACTACGCCGAGCGCGCCTACCGCATCTTCGTCGACGACCTCGTCAGGAGCCCGACGACGCGCGCCTCGATCTTCGCGACGATACATCTGGACTCGACGCTGGTCCTGGCAAGCTACCTGGAGGACTCAGGCATCAAGGCCTATGTGGGCAAGGTCAACATGGACCGCAACAGCACCGCCGGCCTGAGTGAGGACAGCGCCCAGTCCCTGGAGGATACACAGAGCTTCATCGAACGGACGGAGGGCTGGACCAACGTGAGGCCGATCATAACGCCACGCTTCATCCCCAGCTGCACAGATGGCCTCATGAAGGCGCTCGCCCGCCTCGCCGTCGACAGGGGCCTGCCCGTCCAGAGCCACCTGTCCGAGAACCGCAGCGAGATCGAGTGGGTGAAGGAACTGTGTCCCGACTCGACATCCTACGCCGACGCCTACCGGAGGAGGGGACTGTGGGGAGCCACGCCGACGATCATGGCGCATTGCGTCCACTCTACGGGCCGAGAGGAGGACCTCCTGGCCATGGATGGCATATTCATAGCACATTGTCCCGACTCCAACGCGAACCTCTCCAGCGGCATCATGGACGCAAGACGCTACCTGGACGCCGGCTGCCGCATAGGCCTTGGCACAGACGTGGCCGGTGGCTGCTCGCTGTCGATGCTGCGTGCCATGGGCGACGCGGTGAGGGTGTCGAAGCTGCGCGCCTCATGCGTCGACCCCTCACTGAAGGCCCTGACGCTGGCCGAGGCCTTCCACATGGCAAGCGTCATTGGCGGCTCATTCTTCGGCAAGGTAGGCCTTTTCGAGCCGGGCTGGGAGGCCGACATCGTCGTCCTGGACGAGTCTGGAATCGCGACGACCCTCGAGGACCTGAGCCTTTCGGCGCGCCTGGAACGCGTGGTCAACCTCAAGAGCGAGGGGGCTGTCATGCACAAGGCGGTCTGTGGCCGATGGCTCTTCTAGGAAGTGTATTGACGAAAGTCGGCCATCGGCGGCATAATGGCTGACTGTAATTACAATTCATTCCAATTGGATAAGGAGAAAATATCGTGCCTTGCGGTAGAAAGAGAAAGAAGCACAAGATCGCGACCCACAAGAGGAAGAAGAGACTCAGAGCGAACAGACACAAGAAGAAGTAAGCTCTTCGGTCGATGTGCTGTACAGGAACCTGCCAGGTTCCTGTATTTTTTTGTCCCCAGGTGCTATCCTCCTGCCATGGATATCGGAAAGGAAGGACACAGCCTGGCTCTGAAGAGGCTGTGGAATACAGGTGATGGTGTCGATGTCGTCCTCACGCTTGGCCATGAGGACGGCATCCTGACTCTGGTCTACGAAGTCGCCGAGCTTGAGCTCAGGCGCATGGTGACTCATGCCAACGGACCAGTGTGGACGGACAGCTGCGTCGAGCTCTTCATACAGGGAAGGGGGGAGGAGTACTCCAACTTCGAGTTCAGCGCCTCCGGCGCCTTCCTCGCCGCCCATGGAAGGGGAAGGGCGGGACGCGTGTTCTACGACGAGGAGGCGAGGCGCCATGTGCATGACAGCGTCACGATACTCGAGAACAACAACCATCTCAGCCGCTGGCGTCTCGAGGCGAGGCTAGACCTCATCGCTTTGAAGATCATCGACTCGGTTCCATGCACGGTACGCCTGAACGCCTACAAGTGTGGCGACGGCCTGAGGAAGCCCCACTTCCTCTCCCTCTTCCCGATTGACGTCCCGGAGCCGGACTTCCACCGGCCGGAATTCTTCCAGAGCGTCAATCTGGTGTGACGCTCAGTGCAAGGCCAGGAAGTCCTCAGGCCCTACGATGTGCCTTATGGCCTCGTGGGCGAGGCTCAGGCCGAAGAGGGCGGTGACGGTCATCATGGAGCCGAGTGTCGGCTTGACGCGCTCATCCTCCCTCTCCTCGTTCTCCCGGCTGTAGTCGAAGACGACGGGCTCGGGGGAGTAGACGGTGAGGTAGTCGTCCCTCAGACCCTCCTTGCGCACCAGGCGGCGCACGCTGCGCGCCAGGGGACAGCCCGAGGTCTTCGACAGTGGTGCGACGCGCACCGCGCCCAGGTCGCGGCGGAGGGCCGCGCCCATGCTGGACATGAGCGTGGTGCCGCTCTTCTGGCATGAGCGGACAAGGGCCACCTTTGACTTCACGGAGTCTATGCAATCCAGGACGAGGTCCATGCCGCACACGAGCTCATCCACATTGTCATCGTCGATGTAGCACTCGACGGCCTCGATGTCGAGCATCGGGTTGATGTCCAGGGCCCGCCTTGAGGCCGCCTCGACCTTCCTCATGCCGATCGAGGAATGGACAGCGACGACCTGACGGTTGATGTTGCTTGGCATGACGACGTCGAAGTCGACGATGCGCACATGGCCAAGGCCGCTGCGCACCAGGGCCTCGAGGGCCCAGCCGCCGACGGCGCCCACTCCTGCGATGAGGACATGCGCGCCCTCCAGTCTGGCCATGCACTCTTCTCCCAGCAGCCTCTCAAGGCGCAAGAACTCTTCTCTCATCCTCAAGTCTCCTCTCGAGCTCTTCGACTCCGATTCCCATGTCCTGGGCCAGCTGGGCCACCCAGCCGTCCAGGACCCGTCGGCTTTCAGGCGACAGCGGCATGTCGCTCTCCACGACGAAGGGCAGGGTGATGAGCTGGCGGTAGTGGCGGCTCATCCGTGCCCTTGGGGAGAGCGAGATGATCCCACCCAGGTCCAGGTAGCGTCTGGCGACCTGTGGCGAGGAGGTGAAGCCGTGGACGATGAAGGGCTGAGTGAAGCGCACACGGGTGAGGGTGGCGATGACCTCCTCGTGCCGCCTCACGACATGGAGGCTGGCCATCCGGCCGAGCGAGGAGGCGCACTCGAGGGCCCCTTCAAGGAAGGCGGTCGACTGCCGGAAAGAGCGCGCATCCAGGCCGACCTCTCCCAGCTGGGCCCTGCTGTCGGCCTCAAGTGCGGCGCACAGGGCGTCGAGGTCGTCCTCGCCGGCCTCGAGCAGTCCGATGGCATGCTGTGGCATGTCGGACACAAGAGGCCACTCGTCAGCGCGGCTCGTACATACGAGTCCACCCTGGTCCAGTGTGCCGATGTGGCAGTGGAAGTCGAAGCTCATAGGTGAAAATTACACAATACGGTAGGGTTTGTACCAGCTTTTCTGCTATAATCCTGGCAATGGTTGACTTCAACATAGTGCTGAGCGATGTCACCGTCATGGCCATCATCGTCGCCATGGCGGTCTATCTGAAAGGCGAGAGGGAGCTTTATGAGGGCCCCCGGGCCTTCTCCTTCGCCGTCCTTCTGGCCTCGAGCTTCCTGACGCTGGCCCTGTGCATGGCCGTCGACCTCCTCATCCTCGGCTTCTACAGCCTGCCCCGTCCTGCGGCCATAGGGCTGTACAGCCTCCACTATCTGTCGACCCAGGTCCTGGCATGCATATACATGGTCTACATGGTCCGTGACGGCAGCCTCGCCGAGCCCCACAGCCAGGCTCCTCGCGTCACCCGGCGCCTGGCTGCCGCATACATCGTCCTGTCGGCCTTCCTGCTTGCCGTCAACGCCTTCACCGGCTTCATGTTCACCTGCGAGGACGAGGGGAGGCACATCTCCTTCTCTCCGGCCTTCATCCTCTGGTTCCTGATCATCCTGGCGACGGCGCTGACGCTGGTCCTCATCCTGCAGCGCCAGCGACGCGGCCTGATGCCACAGTTCCGCCGCACCCTGAGCTACCTCGTCCCCTTCATGCTCCTGGACATCCTGCTGCAGTCCTTCTTCCCGCTGCTGCAGCTCATGGCTCCCCTGATCATGGTCTGCCTCTTCTTCAGCTTCATGGAGCTGACCTCGATGAGCTTCCTCGTCGACAGCCGTTGCGGCTGCGGCAATGTCAACATGCTCACGAGCTCGCTGGGCTACCACTTCTCCACGGATGCCAGGTTCTCCGTCATCTCGGTCGAGGTCACCGACTGGCCGCGCCTGGTGCGCGACACTGACATCGCCGTGCTCGAGGAGGCCATGTGCGCTCTGGCAAACCGCATGAAGGACCTCGATGACGTGCTCCAGGTCTTCCGCATGGCATACAACCGCTTCGCCCTGATCGGCCCGGACGTCGCCAGCCCGGCATGCCGCCAGCTGTGCATAGCCCTGGCCCGTCTCGCAGAGGGCTTCCATGCCGGGGAGCCGGGAGGGCAGGTATACATCCAGGCCATGCTCCTGCCGTGCCCTGTCGTCGCCGGCAGCGTAGGGGAGGTCCATGCCATGCTCTCCTTCTTCTCTGCGGCCAAGTTCGACTTCGCCCTCGAGTCCCACGCCTGGTACTCGACGCACAACGGCAGCTTCTCGCTGGTCGTGTGCGACCTGAAGCTCAAGGATGCGATGAACCGCAAGAGGCACATCGTCAATCTGCTCAAGGAGGCTTCGGCCCAGGGGCTCTTCGAGCTCGACTGGCAGCCCGTCTTCGACCGTGACGGCCGCTTTGCAAGCTTCGCCGAAGGCCTCGTCAGACTCTACGACAGGCGCCATGGGCGCTACGTCCAGCCGGACGAGTTCATCCCCGTCGCCGAGACGGAGGGCTTCATTGACGAGATCACGGACGCCGTCCTGGGCCGCGGCGCGGCCCTGACGGCCCTTTGCCGCAGCCGGAACATCGAGCCGCCGGTGCTGAGCATAAACCTCTCGAGCCGCCAGTTCTACAACCCGAGCCTCGAGGAGCGCCTCCTGTCCAGCGGCATAGAGCCCCACAAGCTGCGCATCGAACTGACGGAGGGCAGCCTGATCGAGGACTTCCAGACGGCCAAGGAAGTCATGGCCCGGCTGTCGGCCAAGGGCATCGGCTTCGCCCTGGACGACTTCGGCTCGGGCTATGCCGGGCTGTCACGCTACATGGCCCTCTCCTTCGACTGCGTGAAGATCGACCGCAGCCTCCTCGAGGCGGCGATGTCGAGCGGCCGGAACGACGTCCTGCTGCGCTCCCTTGCCTCCTGCTTCACCAGCCTTGGCATGCTTGTCGTCCTCGAGGGGGTGGAGGACGAGGACTGCTTCAGCTACGCCTCATCCTTCCCTGAAGGCGTGCTCATACAGGGCTACCGCTGCGCTTCGCCGATGGACCAGGATTCATTCATTTCCTTCCTCGAGGAGAATGCGCGCTAGGACCGCTTCCAAGCCTGGCGCCTTTTCCTCTATAATCCCCTGTGACTGAAGGAAGAGAAAGAAATGAGAAAGACTAAAATCATCTGTACCCAAGGACCCGCCGTCGACAGCGACGAGATGGTCGAGAAGCTCATCCTCAACGGAATGGACGCCGCGCGCTTCAACTTCTCGCACGGCAGCCATGAGGAGCACAAGGAGCGCATGGACCGCGTCAAGCGCGTCTCTGCTCGTCTGGGCCGCCATGTCGCCCTCGTCCTCGACACCAAGGGACCGGAGATCCGTGTGTGCGACTTCGCCGAGGGCGCCGTCGTTCTGGAGGAGGGACAGAGCTTCACGCTGTACAGCGACAGCAGCCATGTGGGTGACAAGGATGGCGTCGGTGTGACCTATCCCTACCTTGCAGAGGATGTGGAGAAGGGCAACGTCATCCTGATCGACGACGGACTGGTCTGCCTGACCGTGACCTCCATCGACGGACCCGACATCGTGTGCCGCGTCGACAACCCTGGCCGCGTGTCCAACCACAAGTCGCTCAACGTGCCCGGCGTCAACATCGACCAGCCCTACATCTGTGACAAGGACAGGGACGACATCCTCTTCGGCATAGAGAACGACGTCGACTTCATCGCCGCCTCCTTCATGAGGAACGCGGACGATGCCAGGAAGCTGCGCAAGCTGCTGAACGTCAACGGCGGCGAAAAGATCCAGATCATCGCGAAGATCGAGAACGCTTCGGGCGTCGAGAACCTGGACGCGATCATCGACATCGTCGACGGCGTCATGGTCGCCCGCGGCGACATGGGTGTCGAGATCCCCTTCCGCAAGCTGCCCTCGATCCAGAAGGAGATCATCCGCAAGTGCTACCAGAAGGGCAAGATCGTCGTCACGGCCACCCAGATGCTCGAGTCGATGAGCGAGCACCCGAGGCCGACGAGGGCCGAGGTCTCCGACGTCGCCAACGCGATCTACGATGGAACGAGCTGCCTGATGCTCTCCGGTGAGACCGCGGCCGGAAAGTACCCGATCCAGGCTGTGAAGACCATGGCCGACATCGCTCTGTACACCGAGGAGCAGATCGACTACAAGAACCGCTTCTTCAAGAACCAGCTCAAGCTGAACGCCGACATCATGAACACGATCGCCAGTGCGGCCGTGGACGCGAGCTTCTTCCTGGACCTCAAGGCCATCGTGTGCATGACCGTCAGCGGCAGGACGGCCCAGGTCACGAGCTACTACAGGCCCTCCTGCCCGATCATCGCATGCGTCACGAGCGAGAAGAGCGCCCGCCAGCTCAACCTGAGCTACGGCGTGCATCCCGTCATGGCGAAGCTGATCGAGGACATGGACTTCATGAAGGCCATGGCGATCCGCCTGGCACTGTCGACCGACATCGTGAAGGAGGGTGACCTCGTCGCCCTGATCACCGGAAGCACTACGGGCGGCTCCTACAGTTCGGACTGTCTCCAGCTGTGCACCCTCGCCAAGGTCGACTGACCACCTTCCCGGCCGATTGACAAGTGTCGGCCGGGAATGCTATTTTCTTGTCACCTCTTTAACAGCTCCGTCGGGGCTGTTCAGACTATAGACCACAAGGAGGAACCATGAGAAATTATGAGTTCACCGTCATCTTCGACGCAGACGACGAGAAGATGAAGCAGGGCCTGGCCTTCGTTACAGAGACCCTCGAGAAGGCAAAGGCGACGATCACGAAACAGGAAGACCTCGGCGTGAAGACGCTGGCCTACCAGATCCAGAAGCAGGACAAGGGACATTACGTCTACTTCGAGCTCAGCGCCGATCCGACGACGATCGCGTCGATGAGCCATGTCTTCCAGCTCAGCACACTCGTGCTCAAGTTCCTGTTCGTCAACCCCGAGAAATAAGGAAGGGGAGGATACAGGTGGCAGACATCAACACTGTATGCCTCACAGGAAGGCTGACACGCCAGGCGGAGATCCGCTACTCCCAGTCGGGTGGCGGCGCCATCGTCCGCTTCTCGCTCGCCGTCAACAGGAGAAAGAGGACTGCTGATGGACAGGGATGGGAGGACGAGGCCAACTTCTTCGACTGCGTCTACTTCGGGAGGGCCGCAGAGGCCGTCAACCAGTACTTGACGCAGGGCAGGCAGGTCGCGATCTCCGGAGAGCTCCGCCAGAACAAGTGGGAGCAGGACGGACAGGCCCGCAGCAAGGTCGAGATCGCAGTCATCAACCTCACCCTGTGTGGAGGCAGGCCGGACGCCGCCGCCCCCGCGAACAGTGGAGCTGGATCCTTCCAGCGCCCCGCTTATGGACAGCAGACGGCTGCCGGACGCCAGAGCGCTCCCTCCCAGCCCTATGCCCAGTCGAGCCAGAACCGCTTCTCAGGCAATTTCAGCCGCCCGCAGGCAGACGCTCCCGCACCTTCGGGAGACGACTTCTCCGTCGGCGGACCGGAGAGCTATGGCGACGACGACGTCCCATTCTGATTTTTAGGAGATGAGAAAAAATGCGTGAAGAGACAAACGAGACTTTCAACAAGGACAATGACGGATCTGTCAGGAAGATGGGCATGAGGAAGCCCGGTTTCAAGAAGAAGATCTGCAAGTTCTGCCAGCCCGGCGCCCCCGCCGCCGACTACAAGAACCCCGACATGCTGCGCAGGTACATCACTGAGCGCGGCAAGATCCTGCCCGCCAGGATCACGGGAACCTGCGCCAAGCACCAGAGGGCCCTCAACGCCGAGATCAAGAAGGCCCGCGTGCTTGCCTATCTGCCCTTCGAGAAGAAATGAGTCGTACTGAGAAGGGGAGGCAGGTGGGCCTGGTGCTCCTGTCGGCCACTGCCGCCGCCGTGCTGCAGATGACCGCCATAGGATCGCTGCTGTTCACATTGCCGCTCCTGCTCATTGACAGGCGCCACCCGAAGGCGACCACGGACACCGCCTGCGTTGCAGCTCTGGTGCTGATACTTGCCCGATACGTCTTCCTCTACAGGGACTCGCTCGGACAGGTTCTAACGTGGGCCTTCATAGGGGTGAACATGTTCATGCCGCTCTCGCTCGTGCTATGCGCCATGGCATGGGTGGGCAAGGGGGGTGAAGGCAGCGTATCGACGCGTCTTCTGAAGGGCTTCGTCCCGACCCTCATCCTCGCAGCGCTCCTGCTTGCTGCCCTGGCCTTCGTGCCAGGCATGCTGGACGCTGTGGTCGGCGCCTACATGGATTCGGCCCGCTTCGTCCTGAACCTCTTCATGGTGGGGATGGCGGAGTCGACCGTAGACATGATGGCGACCGTCATAGTCTTCGCGATGGCGACGCTGGTCCTGCCTCTCATCCTTGCCGCCCACCTTGTGGCGACATTCATGTACGAGGCGGCCACGCACCCGCAGGACCCCATCTTCGAGATGAAGGTGGACAGCTTCCGGCTTCCCGGCTGGTTCCTCCACCTTTTCCTCGCACTTTGGGCGCTCGTCCTGCTGAGCTGTCTGGTCACGTTGAGCTTCTGGCTCGTCGTGCCCGTCCTGTCGCTCGCCATGTGCTCGCTGGTCCTGTACTTCGTCCAGGGCTTCGCGGTCATAAGCTGGAGGCTGCATGCGAGGGGAGGAAGGATGTCGTCCGGAAAGCTGGCCGTCATGCTCTTCCTGATCCTGCTGCTTGTTCAGGTCGTGAACGCCGTCCTCTTCCTCATCATCGCCCTTCTGGGCGTGTTGGAGAACTGGATAGATTTCAGAAAACCCAAGGAGTTTTCACATGAAGATCATTCTTAACCAGGATGTAGTCAACCTCGGAGAAGAGGGAGACGTCGTAGTGGTCAAGGACGGGTATGCCCGCAACTACCTCCTTCCCACAGGAGCTGCAGTCCTCTACAACAAGACCAATGCCGCGATCTTCGCTTCCCGCGCCGCCCAGATCGAGAAGAGGAAGGCTGAGAAGAGGGCCCAGAGCGCTTCCATGAAGGAGAAGCTCGACGCCACCGTCCTCAACCTCGTCGTTCCCGCCGGCGAGTCCGGAAAGCTCTTCGGCTCCGTCACGAGCACGATGGTCCAGGAGGCCCTCTCCAAGCTCGGTCTCGAGGTCGAGAGGAAGAGGATCGAGGTCGCCACACACGCGATCAAGATGGTCGGCACCTATTCCGTCATCGTCCACCTCTACGAGAACGAGTTCTCCACAGTGAAGCTCGTCGTCGAGAGCGAGGAGATGGTCCGCGAGAGGAAGGCCGCCGAGGCCAAGGCTGAGGCTGACGCCAAGGCGAAGGCAGAGGCAGAGGCCGCCGCAGCGGCAGTCGCCGAGGCTGAGGCTGAGACAGAGGCCCCTGCCGAGGAGAGCGCTGTCGAGGAGACTGCCTCCAGCGAGGATGCCAACTGATCGGAACGTGCGATAACGCATGGGCGCTCCAGAGATGGGGCGCCTTTTTTAGACCCTTGTGAGCCAGAGCCTTTCGTAGGGCGACAGCCTCACTCCACGTCCAGGCTCGACGATGCGTCCCGTGAAGGCATCCTTGTACAGGCCTGTGAAAAAGTCGAAACGGGCCTCCTCTTCATTTGGGGAGAAGGAGAAGACGAGGAGCATGAGATCGTCTCCAATGCGGCGGCGCAGCGCGAAGACCCTGTCGTTGTGGGCGTGCCAGGTGAGCACTTCGGCCTGAGGGTCGAAGAAGGGGGAGGCCGAACGTAGTGCCTTGAGCCTCCTGAGGCAGTCGCTGAGGCGCTTCTCCACCGTTCCTTCCACATGCGAGAGCGCGACCTTGTTCCAGTCGAGCTTCATCCTGTGGACATAGCGCGAGTCGTCCTTCCTGTCCGGATCATCCCTGTAGCTGTAGTCGTTGAGCATGCCGACCTCGTCTCCGCTGTTGACAAGAGGAAAGCCACGCAGGCTGTAGACGAGGGTGTACAGGAGCTCAAAGCGGCGCAGCGCCATCTCAAGCGCCTTTCCATCACCGCTTTCCAATGCCGCCTCGATGCCGACGAGGGAGGCTGTCGTCCCACAGCTCCTGGCATCCTTCGTCTTCGGGTCGTAGTTGTACAGCTCGCCGCGCGCATACGAGAGCGGGAAACGGCCGCTGTAGAACTCGTACTGGTAGATCTTGTGGAGGAGTGGATCGATGCCCAGCTGCCTCTCCCTGTCCTCGTCGAAACCCCAGCCGATGTCGTCGTGGCAGCGCAGGTAGTTCAGGAAGACTGCGTTGGCTGGAAGGGCCAGAAAGTCCTCACTCTGGCTGTAGAGCAGCCTCGTGTCCATGCTCGAGAGGGCGCCCCAGATGTTCACCATGCCGCTCGCGCCATAGAGGAGGTGGCACTCGGGCCTGTCAGGTGTGCCGAAGTAGGCCGCCAGCTCCCTGGGCGCCATGACGACCTCGCCCTTGAGTATGACCGCAGGTGCGACGACGGAGAGGATGATGCGGATCATGCGTACGATGACATGGACTTCCTCCAGATTGCGGCAGCTTGTCCCGAGGCGCTTCCAGATGTAGGGCACTGCGTCAAGGCGGAAGGCCTCCACACCTCTGTTGGCCCAAAGCAGCATGGCCTTGACCATGGCGGCGAAGAGGGCAGGATTCGCGTAGTTCAGGTCCCACTGCTTCGGGTAGAAGGAGGAGAAGACCCACTTGCCCATCTCGCGGCTCCAGATGAAGTTGCCTGGCGCCGTCTCTGGAAAGACTTCAGGAACCGTCTTCTCGTACTCGTCGGGAATCGTCCTGTCGTCGAAGCACAGGTAGTAGTCCTGGTATTCCTTCTCGCCGGCCTTGGCCCTCATGGCCCACTCGTGCTCGTCGCTGCTGTGGTTCATGACGAAGTCCATGCACAGGCTGATGCCATCCTTCCTCAAAAGGCGTGCAAGCTCCTCGAGGTCCTCGTTCGTCCCAAGTTTGATGTCGACGTTCTCGTAGTCGCTGACTGCGAAGCCACCATCGTTGTCGTGCAAGGGTGTGGTTGTGAAGGGCATGAGGTGGAGGTATGTGACGCCCAGGTCCTTCAGGTGGTCGATGTGGCTGGCCACACCCTTGAGGTCACCTCCGTAGAGTTCTGTATACAGCGTCATGCCGACGGCGCCCTGACCCATGAACCAGAAGCTGTCGCCCTCCCGCTTCCTGTCCAGGGCCCTGAGCTCGTCGCTGCGGCAGGATGCGAAGACTTCCATCATGTCGAGAAGCCTGTCGAAGGCCTCCTTGTCATGGTAGAGCGAGGAGTGGAGCCTCCTCAGCTCATCAAGTCCATCGCCAAGTCTCCTCCTGTAGTCGTCCATCCTGTCCTCCGGTATGTCAAGCGCTTGACATGATTCTTGCATTTTTCCCTTTCATCTTCAAGCCCGCTCTGCTAGAATTCCCATGATGAGCACGATCAAGGATGTCGCAAGGGAGTCCGGCCTCAGCGTCGGCACAGTGTCACGTGTATTGAATGGCCGGGGCTATCTCAGCCAGGAGGCGAAGGACCGCGTCCAAGCGGCCATGCACAGGCTCGGCTACGAGCCCAACGCCCTCGCGCGCTCTCTGAGCAAGTCTACAAGCCGCATCGTCGCCATCATAATGCCTATGCTCGACAACCCCTTCTTCTCCGAGCTCCTCATGGCGCTCACAGGAGAGCTTTCCCAGCGGGGCTACCAGAGCCTCCTTTTCGTATGTGACAGCCCTGAAGGCAATGTCTCGCTCTTCATAAGGGAGTGCATGCGCAACCGTGTGGCGGGCATCATACTGTGCTCAGGCGCCCTCACCTCAGCCGATCTGGGCGAGCTTGCTATTCCTGTCGTGACGCTGGAGCGTGGAAGTCTGAAGAACGCATCGAGGATCAAGTGTGACAACAGATTGGGAGGCCGGCTTGCGGCTGAGCATCTGATCGCCAGGGGCTGTGTTAGGTTGCTCGCACTCTCCGCCCCACAGGGACGTCCGATGCCGGGAGACGAGAGGCTGGAAGCCTTCATCGAGACCTGCCGCCAGGCAGGTGTGGAATGCATTGGTGAAGTCCTCGAGCCGGGCCTCTTCCACAGCCAGGACTATACAGCCAGCCTTGAGGAAGTGCTCTCCCGCCACAAGGACCGTGACGGCCTCTTCTGCACGAGCGACATCCTGGCGCTCCAGGCGATGGGTGTCGCATGCAAGCTCGCTCGTCGGATCCCCGAGGACCTCAAGGTCGTCGGCTTCGACGGGACGAAGCTTGCCCGGACTCTCAGACCCTCGCTGACGACTGTCGCCCAGCCGACTGGCCAGATGGCGAGGCTGGCTGTGGAGAGTGTCATCGAGGCGGCCAAACCCTCGTCGGTGAGGGTGGACATGACAGTGGAAGTGAGGCTTGTCGAAGGCGATTCGACCATGGCAAGCGTTTGACTTGCGAGGAGGCGTAATGGTCACGAATACAGGACGGATCTGGAATCTGGAGAGCTCAGGTGCGAGCCTTGTCCTCTCGCTCGAGGAGGGAGGCATCCCGACGCTCATCCATTATGGACAGCGCATCGACGATCTGAGGGGGATGGACAGTCCAATCTGGGACCAGGATGTGGCCATCGGTACGATGCCCTACCTGGACGAGGAGCACCAGAGGCTCTTTCCTGACAACATGCTCATGCAGATCTCGACCCCCTCGCGCGGCGACTGCCGCACTCCATCCCTTGAAGTCTGGAGGGGTGGCCGTCCCATCCTTCTTGACCTTCGCATCGCTTTCGTGGAGCTGAAGGGCGGCAAGGACCACAGCTTTCCTGCCTCGGCATTGGAAGGCGAGGGGACAGAGACGCTGTACATCCATCTCAAGGATGAAGTGGAGGGTATAGGCCTCACACTGCGCTACACAGTATACGAAGAGGAGGATGTCATCCTGCGCTCGATGCGTGTCGAGAACTGCTCTAACGAGGAAGTGGAGCTGAGGAAGGCCTCCTCCCTCCTCATGGATCTACCTGAGGACGGCTTCCTCCTCTACAGCTACGACGGCGCCTGGGCCCGCGAGAGGATCGAGACGGAGAGGATGACAGGGCCGGGTCGGATCGTCCTCGGCAGCAGGCTTGGACTTTCAGGAAATGAGCACAATCCGCTCTTCTTCCTCGAGAAGGAGGGTCAGTGCTACGGCTTCAACCTCATCTACAGCTCGGACCACGAGGAGACGATAGAGGTCTCGCCATTCGGCAAGACGCGAGTCGTGAGCGGGCTGTCCAGTGAGCTCTTCAGCTGGACGCTTGGGCCGGGAGAGTGCTTCGAGAGCCCCGAGGCGATAATGACGTGGGCTTCCGGCAGACAGGAGGCAGCCTCCTCCTTCAGGCGCTTCACGAGGAAGTACATCTGTCGCGGCCCGTGGCGCGACAGGCCGCGTCCTGTGCTCGTCAACACTTGGGAAGCCTCCTACTTCGACTTCGACGAGGAGGGGCTGATCGCACTTGCCGACAAGGCGGCGGATCTTGGCGTGGAGCTCTTCGTCCTGGACGACGGCTGGTTCGGACACAGGGACGACGACCACTCCAGTCTGGGTGACTGGGACATCTTCAACGAGCGCAAGTTTCCCCAAGGCTTCACCAGCCTGGCGAAGGCGCTCTCTCACAGGGGCCTCATGTTCGGCCTCTGGGTCGAGCCAGAGTGCGTCAGCCCGGACAGCCGGCTTGCCAGGCTCCACCCTGAATGGGTGCTCGTGGAAGAAGGCCACAAGACCTTGCCATGCCGCCACCAGGCCCTCCTCGACCTTGCAGACAAGGCCGTCCAGGACCACCTCTTTGCAGTCTTGTCAAAGCTCTTCTCCTCCTGGCCGATCGACTATGTGAAGTGGGACATGAACCGGACGCTCACAGAGGTGGGACAGCGCTGTGGAGGAGGCTATGCACACCGCTATGTGCTTGGCCTCTACAGCCTGCTTGGGCGGATCAGAAAGCGCTTTCCAGAGCTTCTCATCGAGGGCTGCGCCTCAGGTGGCAACCGATATGATCTGGGCATGCTGTGCTTCGTCGACCAGAACTGGACGAGCGACAACACGGACCTCCATGACCGTGTCCTGATCCAGGAGGGTACGCTGATGGGCTACCCGGCTTCGACGATGGGCGCCCACGTCTCGGCTTCTCCTGCGCATCAGACGAGGAGGGTGAGCCGGATAGACAGCCGCTTCAACATTGCCGCATTCGGCCTTCTTGGCTATGAGCTTGATCTGAATTCCCTGACTCTGGATGAGCAGGAAGCGGTAAGAAGGCAGATCGCCTTCTACAAGCGCTACAGGGAAGTCTTCCAGTTCGGCACCTTCCACAAGCGCGTCGTCTCGCCAAACCAGAGATGGTGGTATGTGACGAAGCAGGACGTGACGCTCGCCCTGGAGATCCAGTGCCTCAACGAAGTGCATACGGGCAGACGGGACCGCCTCGTCCTTCCCTGGGCCGAGAAGGGGGTGCTCTACAGCGTGAGGGCACGCAGGGAAAGGCATGAGGACGGGACGCTGAGCGAGGACTTCCATGCACTCGTCAGCGGGGACATCCTCTCCACATGCGGCTTGCCTCTTGGACCGCAGTTCACTGGAAACGGAATCTATGAGGGCGTGAGGCTCCTTGGTGACTTCGGCTCAAGGCTCTACATCATCGAGAAGGAGGAGGAAAGATGAAGGCGCTTGCATTCGGCGAGATCCTTTGGGATGTATTCGATGGAGGCCGCACGCTTGGCGGCGCTCCGCTGAACGTGCTTGGACACATCAGGAAGCTGGGCGGAGAGGGGAGCATCGTGAGCGCCCTTGGCGATGATGAGCTTGGCGCCCTGACACGATTCCGCCTGGAAGATCTGGGGATAGGGATGGACTATCTGGCCACCTCGGACTGTCCGACGGGCTATGCCCGCATCCAGCTGGTCGACGGCGTGCCGGGCTACAGCTTCTGCACTCCGGCAGCATGGGACAGGATCCGCCTCACAGAAGACCAGTACGACAGGCTCTTTGCCCAGGATTGGGATGTCCTCATCTATGGCACGCTCGCCCAGAGGGACGGCCAGAGCGCAGCGACTCTGGAGCGGCTGCTCTCATGCGTGAAGGCGACAGAGTTCTTCTTCGACGTCAACCTGCGCCTCGACTACTACGGCCTGGAAGCGGTTGAGCGTGGCTTGAAGAAGGCGACGATCGTGAAGATGAACGATGAGGAAGTGCCAGTCATCGCTTCGCTCTACGGCCAGAGGCCTGATTCGCTCATAAGCTGGCTGATCGAGGAGCGGGGAGTTTCCAAAGTCCTTGTCACAAGCGGAAAGCGTGGATCGGACTGCTACAGCGCTGAAGGATGTTGCCATGCCGACTGCGCCAAGGTGAGGGTCGTCGACACTGTGGGTGCGGGAGACAGCCTCTCGGCCGCCTTCCTCCACTTCCTGTCCAAGGGCTGTCCTTGCCAGGAGGCCCTGGAGAGGGCGAGCATGCTCGCCGACTATGTCGTTGGCCATGCCGGAGCCATACCTGACTACGACGATGAGCTGAGGCGCAAGCTGGGCATCTGAAGGCATCTTTCTGATTTGTAACGACTTGCCCGGAAAGTGCCGCTTTTGTGGCACTTCCATGCACATTTCTTGCAAGTCCTTTACTGGCGGCTTTCCCGCCTCTTGCGCTGAGTGCTATCATTATGGCTGCTTATTCGGAGGCTGCTGATGGACGAATACGGACAGGGACGGACGATGCCCCACAATGAGGATGCCGAGAAGGCGGTGCTTGGCGCCATCCTTCTCAATGCGAACGCGCTCCAGACTGCGATGGAGTCCTGCGTGCCATCCGACTTCTACCACACTGGGCATCGCGCCCTCTTCTCCGCCTTCATCGCCTACTCGGAGAGCCAGCCGCTGAAGACGCTCGACCTCGTCTCCGTGATCGAGTTTCTGCGCGAGCGTGGTCAGCTGGAGCAGTGTGGCGGCGTCGCCTACATCTCCTCGCTGACCGAGAGCGTCTCGACCTCGGCTTCGGTCGGCGTCCATGCCCAGATCATCCACGCCCTCTCGCTGCGCCGCCAGTTCATCCAGATGGCGAACGAGTTCTCCATCGCGGGCTTCGACCAGAGCCAGGAGATCGTCAAGCTGATCGACGACAGTGAGGCGAGGCTCAGCAGCCTGGCCCAGGGGACGGGAGAGGCCAACAAGGACGTGTCCGTCGGCGGCTATGTCATGAAGGCCCTTGAGACCTTGCGCGACCGCATGGACGGCAAGGACTCGGGCAACCTCGAGACCGGATTCGACCGCCTTGACCAGCTGACGGACGGCGGCTTCCATCCGACGGACTTCATCATCATAGCGGCCCGTCCCTCTATCGGTAAGACGGCCTTCGCGACGAGCATCATCCAGAACATGATCGTCGCACCGCGCAGCTACCGCGTCGCCTTCTTCTCCCTCGAGATGAGCGGCATCCAGGTCTCACAGCGCCTGATCTCATGCGTCTCCAAGGTCCCCCTGAAGACGATCAGGAACGCAAGCTTCTCCGACCAGAAGGACCGCAACTTCAATCATGTCCTCATGGCTGCCCAGAAGCTCTATGATACCAACCTCTTCATTCTGGACAAGCCCAACATGAAGCTCAGCGAGATCCGTGCGACGAGCCGGCGCCTGCGCAGGGAGCAGCACGTCCAGATCATCTTCATCGACTACATCGGCCTGATCGATGCCGAGATGCCTGCGACGAGCAAGAAGTTCGAGCAGGTCACCGAGATCTCGAAGGCGCTCAAGAGCCTGGCCCGTGAGCTTGAGATTCCCATCGTCGTCCTGTGCCAGGTGACGCGTGATGCCGAGGGCGACAAGAACGAGCCTCAGCTGAACAACCTGCGCGACTCGGGAGCCATCGAGCAGGACGCCGACATGGTCATGTTCCTCCACCGTGCGAGGAAGTGGTCAAGCGACGCTCTCGAGAAGGACCGCAACGGAGACATGACGCTCCAGCGCACGAAGGTCATCGTGGCAAAACAGCGCAACGGCGAGACGGGAGAGTTCTTCGTCGGCTTCAAGCCTTCGACGGCGAGCTTCGAGATGCTCGCGGACGACTATCAGCGCGGCTAGCGGAAGAAGTAGTGGATTACGTCGAGGCTGTAGAGGGCCACGATGATGACGATTGTGCATACGATTCCAAGGATCTGGAAGACCACGTAGCCCCGTGGCCCGAGTTCCCTGCCTCTGACCATCTGGTAGATGTTGAGGCAGATCTGTCCTCCGTCGAAGGTCGGGATGGGCAGGAGGTTTGCGACGAGGAGGGAGACCGAGACGACGGACAGGAGGTAGAGGAAGGCCCTGACTCCACTTGCCGCGTCGCTCTCGAAGCCCAGCGTCGTGATCGTTCCTATCGTCTGTGCGGCCCTTGTAGGTCCCGTGATCTCGTTGCGCACCTCCTCTGTGTCCTGCCCGAAGATGCCCACAAGTGAGGAGAAGGTCTCCGCTATGGTCTCACCCGTCCGGCTGAAGCCCTGTACGACGGCCTCGACCAGGCTGGGCCTCTCCATCGGCCTGAGCTCAGCGGCCCAGGCGAAGGGGAAGCTTGTCGTGGATGGCAGGCTGACAGTCAGGACCTCATCTCCCCTGAGGAGGCTGAAGTCCATCTCCTCATCTGTGTGGAGGTAGATGTCGTAGACGTTGCCGACATCGCTGCCGTTGACCGTGAGGATGCGGTCCCCTTCCTGGAAGGGTGATGAGCCCTCACTCCGTCCGACGATGGCATCCTGCCACAGCGCGATTCCATAGCGCCAGTGTCCATCGAGCTGCTGGCCATAGAGGGTGAGGTCCAGAATCTGGCCCTCACGAAGGACACGCACAGGAATGCTGGGCCTGTCGGCTGAAGCGAGGATGTCCTCGACGTCCTCATAGCTGTCGACAGCGCGTCCGTCCACAGAGAGTATGAGGTCGCCGCTCTCCACTTCAGCCTGGCCCAGCGTGGTGCCGAAGACCTGGCTGTAGTCGCCTGCGACGACGACACGGGGCTCGTGGACGGCCTCGAGGACGGGGATCATGGCGACGATGAGGAAGAGGATTACGGATAGGAGGAAGTTCGCCAGCGGACCGGCCAGGAAGATCAGGAGGCGGACGAGGGGAGTCGTCGTGAAGTAGGAGCCGTACTCGCCTTTTGCGAAGCTCTTCTGCTCGTCCCTCAGCGCCTTGACAAGGTCGATCGAGCCGTCCATGCGGCAGTAGCCGCCGAAGGGGATGAGTGAGATGCAATACTCAGTGTTCTTGCCCTGGTAGGAGAAGATCTTCGGACCCATGCCGATGCCGAAGGTCTCTACGCGGACACCAAGGGCACGGGCTGCGAGGAAGTGGCCGCTCTCATGGACGAGGACGACGAGTCCGATTCCGATGAAGCCGATCAGGAACTGGAGGATCCAGACGATCATAGGAGGCTGGAGGCGAGGCGGCGTGCCGCACCGTCGACTTCCATGATGGCCTCGTAGCTGTCGGCCACAGCGCTCCAGTCGGCATCCAGCGTGGAGCCGACGACGCGTGCGATGTCGAGGTAGCCGATCTGTCCATCGACGAAGGCCTGGACGGCGACCTCGTCGGCCGCGTTGTAGGCTATGGGGTAGCCCGCCTTCTTGCCAAGGACCTCGTAGGCGAGCTGGAGGAGGGGGAAGCGCTCCCTGTCCCAGTCCTCGAAGGTCAGCGTGAGGCCTTTGAAGGAGAGCGGACGCACGACATCGACCAGGGCCTGCCTGCCGTCGGCGACGGCGGCGACGATGGGAAGCGTCATGTCTGGCGGTGAGAGCTGGGCATAGACTGAGCCGTCACGCATCCTGATCATCGAATGTACGACGGACTGTCTGTGTATCGTGACTTCGATCCTCTCTGCCGGCATGTTGAAGAGGAAGCCCGCCTCGATGACTTCGAGGCCCTTGTTCGCGAGCGTGCTCGAATCGATCGAGATCTTGCGCCCCATCTTCCAGGTCGGGTGGGCGGCGGCCTCATCGGCTGTGACGGAGGCAAGGTCCTCTCTATGGAGGAAGGGGCCTCCAGAGGCTGTTATCACAAGGCTGTCGACCTCGCTGTGTCCCTGGATGAGGTGGTAGATCGCGCTGTGCTCGCTGTCGACCGGGATGATTCTCCTGCCAAGGCGCTCCGCCTCGCTGAAGAGGAAGTCTCCTCCCATGACGATGGACTCCTTGTTGGCCAGGGCCAGGTCCATGCCTGCCTGGAGGCAGAGCAGGGAGGCCTCGAGTCCTGCGGCTCCAGCGATCGCGTTCAATGCGATGTCGGCCCTGTTCGCCTCGAGGAAGGCTTTGAGTACCTCGCTGGAGCTGTTGAGCGTGCAAGGACAGCCGAACTCCTGGCCAAGGCGGCTGAGCGAAGATGCATCATGGCCTCCAACAAGGCCGGTGAGAGATACGTTGAGCTTTCCTTCCCTGACCGCATTCAGGGCTGTCGTCCCGATCGAACCTGTCGCACCCAGGATGAGGAGGCTGCGGCTCACAGCGTGCTCGCCAGGAAGATGTGCAGCAGACTCATGTAGATGGGGGCCGCCACACAGATCGAGTCGATGGAGTCGAGCATGCCGCCACGTCCGGGGATGGCATGGCCGGAATCCTTGAGCTCGCTGGAGCGCTTGAAGGCGCTCTCGATCAGGTCTCCGCAGATGGCTGCGAAGGCGGTGCCAAGGCCGATGATCAGGCCCTGCCACCAGCTGAGGCCATAAGCGTCGATGAAGGCCGTCAGCAGGGACATCATTATGGCCGGCACGAAGAGTCCGGCGGCGAAGCCTGCCAGGCTCTTGTTCGGACTGACGGCTACGATGCCCTTGTTGTTCTTTCCGAAGAGGCGGCCGGCGAAATAGGCGAAGGTATCGCTTCCGAAGACGAGGAGGAAGAAGCTCAGAAGCCACATGTAGGCCTGGTCGAGGAAGCAGAGACGAATCAGGAAGATTGCGAAGAGGTTGGGGTAGAGGAACTGGACGAGCGTGTAGCTGATGCGGTCCCTCGTGTGTGTGAAGTTGTCCTTGTGGCCCGTCATCGTCTCGATGAGGAAGATCAGCGAGATGACGAAGATGGCCGAGTAGAGGATGATGTCGAACTCGTTGTCCAGAGAGTACTGGATGTAGGCGGTGATCGGCAGTATGAGTCCGGCAAGGTGGTGCATCGGGAGCTTCATGCCGTCCTTGTCGTGGACGAGGATCTGGTGCATCTCGCCGGAGGCGACGCCGCACACGGCAAGCACCAGAAGGCAGAAGACCAGATGGTGGTACTGTGGCAGGAAGAGCACAATGACGATCAGGAGGGGTATGGCGACCACTCCGGTCAGTATACGCTGTCCATTAGATGTCACTTCTTCAAGCCTCCAAAACGTCTGTCCCGGGACTCGTACTCGGCGATTGCGGACCTGACCTCGTCCTTGCCCCAGTCAGGCCACAGTCTATCACAAAAGACGAGTTCGGCATAGGCGCTGTCGAAGAGGAGGAAGTTGGAAAGGCGTTTTTCTCCAGCTGAGCGGACTATGAGGTCCACCGGAGGGATGAAGGGATTGTCGAAATGGGCCCTGATGACTTCAGGCGTGATCGTGCCGATCCCTTCGGCGAGGGCGCGGTTGACGGCCGTACATATCTCGTCCTGGCCGCCGTAGTTGATCGCGAGCTGGACGAGGATCCTGTCGTTGCCCTTTGTCGCCTCGACGGCCTCGAGGAGACTGTCCCTGGCATCTGCAGGCAGGACACCGACGTCTCCAAGCGTCAGCAGCCTGACTCCGTTGGCGTCGTAGAAGGGCTTCTCGCCCATGATCTTCTCGCTGAAGAGTCCCATGAGGTAGTTGACCTCGTCCGCAGGCCTCTTCCAGTTCTCGGTCGAGAAGCAGTAGAGCGTGACGTAGCGCACGCCTTCGTCGATGCATGCGAGGATGACCCTCTTGAGGGCCTTGAGGCCAGCCAGATGGCCGGCGGTACGCGGAAGCAGCCTCGCCTTGGCCCAGCGGCCGTTGCCGTCCATGATGAAGCCGATGTGTTCGGGAACCATTCACCACCCCTCTTACAGAAAATCAGGCAGGGGAGCACCCCTGCCTGTCTCTGGCTCCATGGAGACTCAGATCTCCATGATCTCCTTTTCCTTGGCCTCGGCGGCCTTGGCGATCCTGTCGATGTTCGAGTCCGTCATCTTCTGGATGCGGCCCTCGCCATCCTTCTGCTCGTCCTCGCTGATGTCGCCGGCCTTCTGGAGCTTCTTCAGCTCCTCCATGGCGTCGCGCCTGACGTTGCGCACTGCGACGCGGGCGTTCTCGGCCAGGGCTTTGGCGCTCTTGGCCAGCTCCTTCCTCCTCTCCTCGGTGAGGGGAGGGAAGGAGCAGCGGATGAGCTTGCCGTCGTTGCTCGGATTGAGGCCGAGCTCGCTCTTCTGGATGGCCTTCTCGATGGCGCCAAGGACCGACTTGTCCCAGGGCTGGATCACGATGAGCCTGGCCTCGGGGCTGGAGATGGATGCCACCTGGTTGAGCGGCGTCTCAGTTCCGTAGTAGTCGACCTTGATCTTGTCGAAGAGGGCGGCCGACGCGCGGCCCGTCCTCATCGTGAGATACTCGCCCTCGAGGGCGCTGACGCACTTGGCCATCCTGCTCTCGCAGTTGTCCAGGACTTCCTTGACCATAAGAGCCTCCTCAGGCCTCTACGCCGGCCTGGTAGAACTTGAAGTCGACGATCTGGAGCTTGCCGCCGGCGGCCTTCGCGACCTCGTTCATCTTCTTCTCGACCGACATGCTGTCGTCCTTGACGAAGAGCTGGTTGAGGAAGCAGACCTCGCTGTACAGCTTGCTCAGCTTGCCGCGGACGATGCCCTCCTTGACCTTCTCGGGCTTGTCCATGGACTCGACCTGGGCGCGGAAGATCGACAGCTGCTCCTCCTCGTAGTCCTTGCTGACGGAGGAAGTGTTGAGGAACTGGGGCTTGTAGGCCGCGACGTGCAGGGCGCAGTCGTGGGTGAACTCCTGGACGGAGGGGTTGGCGAAGAGCTCGGCCTTGTCGGCGGTGAAGACGACGACGACGGCGACGGCTCCCTCACCATGGATGTAGGTGGAGGCATAGCCGCCCTCGGGGATGTCGACGAGGGTGAACCTCTTGAGGTTCATGTTCTCCTTGATCGTGGCGATCAGGGCGTCGACCATTCCCTTGAGCTCATCGTTGGGCTCGGTGTATCCCTTGGCGAGGATCGTGTCGCACAGCTCCTCTCCCAGGGCCTTGAACTTCTCGTTGCTGGCGACGAAGTCGGTCTCGCAGCCCAGCTCGAGCAGGACAGCCTTGCCTCCGGCGACCTTGGTGAAGACACGGCCGTTCTCGGTGGCCCTGTCCTGCCCCTTGGCGACGGCCGCCAGGCCCATCTCCTTGAGGATCTTCTCGGCCTGAGCCATGTCGCCGTCGGCGTCGGTCAGGGCCTTCTTGCAATCCATCATGCCGGCTCCGGTGATGTCGCGGAGCTTCTTGACATCTGCTGCTGTGATAGCCATGGTGTTCTCCTTACTTTGTGTAGAGTTCCTCTTCCTCGCCAGCCTCTTCGGCCACCTCGGCCTGCTCGACGGCGGGCTCGGGAGCCGCGGTCTCGTCCTCGTCAAGGGACTCGATGATCTGGATTCCGGCCTCGCTGTCGGCGTCGATGACGGCGTTGGCGAAGATCTCGACGAAGAGGGCGATGGCCCTGATGGCGTCGTCGTTGCCGGGAATGGGGTAGGTGATGTCGCTGGGGTCGCAGTTCGTATCGACGACGGCGATGACGGGAATGCCGAGCCTCTTGGCCTCTGCGACGGCGATGGCCTCCTTCTTCGTGTCGATGATGAAGAGGGCGCCGGGAAGCTCCTTCATGTCCTTGATGCCGCCGAGGTTCTTCTCGAGCTTGGCCTTCTCCTTTGTCAGGAGGGCGACTTCCTTCTTGGTGAGGGAGGCGAAGGTTCCGTCAGCCTCCATCTTCTCGATCTTCTTGAGTTTCGCGATGCTCTTCTTGATCGTCGCGAAGTTGGTGAGCATGCCGCCCAGCCAGCGGTTGTTGACATAGGGCATGCCACAGCGCTTGGCCTCCATCTCGATGGCCTGCTGTGCCTGCTTCTTGGTGCCTACGAAGAGGATCTGCTTGCCGTTCTTGACCTGGGCCCTGACAGCCTCATAGGCCTCGACGATGCAAGCGCTGGTCTTCTGCAGGTCGATGATGTGGATTCCGTTCCTCTCGGTGAAGATGAAACGGGCCATCTTGGGATTCCATCTCTTTGTCTGATGGCCGAAATGTACGCCTGACTCGAGCAGGCTCTTCATGGTTACTACTGCCATAGTAATCCTCCAGTCTTCGCCTCCACATGGAGGCCCCTTACGTTATGTCTCACTGGTCGCCCAGCGGAAATTCCCCGTCCAACGGACGCGGTTGATGCCGATTATTGCACAGTCTTCCCTCTTTGCTCAAGAGGGCGAGAGCGGGATGCGTACGACTGTCCTCCACTTTGCCGTCGGCGTCTTCAGATGGTCGTTGAGCCGGATCTCGTGGTAGCGCCGCAGCGATGTGTCGATTCCGAGTCCGAAGTCCTTCACGTAGGTGTCTGCCTCCGCGACGCCCTCCTTGAGGCGGGCCAGCGATCCTGTGTGCAGGAACTGGACGCATTCGAGCTCCTCAAGCGTCAGGCATGTGATGCCCTCGAGTCTGGATCCGACCTCGAAGGCGGGCACGAAGGAGGGCAGGCGCAGCGCGAGGGTGACAGAGAAGCTCCTGCGGCTGGCGAGGGGAAGCTTCGAAGGGTCCTTGCCGTTCCTCCACAGCAGCTCAAGAGGAGGCATGACGAAGTCGTATGAGCCGGCAAGGTCCCAGCTGCGGATCTCCTTCATCGCGCCAACGAGCCTCTGATGGCCTTCCGCAATGCCTTCCTCATCCTCCACGTCGAGGCTTATGAAGCGCATCTGGGGCAGGTAGAGGATCTGGGGCCTCGCCTTGGGCTGGTAGTATTCCTTCTCCTCCTTCTTGACGTCGTATGACATCTCAGGCGCCCTCCGGACGGCGGACGCGGAAGCATATGTGCCTCATGTCCATGCCGTAGTAGTGCTTGACGATCTCGTCGACAGGCTCCATGCCGAGCCTGCGGGCCACGGCCTGGCTGGCGAAGTTGTTCTCCCTTATTATCGACCAGACCTCACTGAGGCCCAGTGTGGAGAAGGCGTAGTCCCTGACGGCCATGGCAGCCTCGGTGGCGTAGCCCTGGTGCCAGTGCTTCCTGACAAGCAGGTAGCCGATCTCGGGCACAGCCTGGCCGCGCACATTCTGGAGCGTCAGGCCGCACTGGCCGACGAACTGCCCGTCCTCCCTCCTCACGACACCCAGAAGGCCGAAGCCGTTGTCCTTCTCGTAGCGCAGCAGCTGCCTGTCGAGCCAGGCGGAGACCTCGTCGTCGCTGAATGCGTGCTCGTAGGCATACATCGCATCCTCGTCCTGGAGGATGGTGGCCAGGTTCTTCCAGTCCTCCCGTCCCAGGCGGCGGAGGATGAGCCGCTGTGTGATGATCGCTTCCCCGAATGCCTTCATGGTCCCCAGCATAGCACAAAGGACAGAGGAAGGGCGACAGGTCTCCCTGCCGCCCTCGGAAACTGATGGCTGTGGCCGCCTCAGGAAAGCTTTTCCGCCTTCGCTTCCCGCTCGGCGTTGGCCATGAGCCTGATCGCGTTGATGTTGATGAAGCCCTTGCAGTCCAGCGGGTGGTAGCCGCCGGCCTTGTCCATGCTGCCCAGATCCTCGTTGTAGAGGGAGAGGGGGGACTCGATGCCCGCGTTGATGACCGAACCCTTGTAGAGGGCGACTGTCGCCTTGCCGGTGACGTACTTCTGGCTCTCGTCGAAGAGCTTGGTGAGCATGTTGAACTCGGGGGCTCCCCAGTAGCCGTTGTAGATCAGCTCGGCGTACTTCGGGCTGAGCATGTCGCGCAGGTGCATGGCCTCCTTGTCCATCGTCAGACCCTCGAGGTTGTGGTGGGCCTTCCAGAGGATCTCGCAGCCCGGAGTCTCGTAGACGCCGCGAGACTTGATGCCGATGAAGCGGTTCTCGACCATGTCGACACGGCCGATCGCGTTGTCATGGCCCATCTTGTTGAGGTAGAGGACCATCTCCAGCGGGTCGGTGAGGCTCTCTCCGGTCGTGAGGTTGGTGACGCACACGGGAACGCCCGCCTCGAAGTCGATCGTCAGGACGGTCTCCTTGTCGGCCGCCTGGGCAGGGGAGAGCGTCAGGGAGTAGACGTCCTCGGGGCAGCGCTTCGAGGGGTCCTCCAGGATTCCCGCCTCGTGGGAGATGTGGATCAGGTTCTCGTCCTCGCTGTAGGGCTTCTTCAGGCTGGCCTTGACGGGGATGCCGTACTTCTCGGCGTAGGCGAGCATGTCGCTGCGTCCCTCGAACTGGCTCAGCCACTCGCTGTCCTTCCAGGGCGAGATGATCTTCACATCGCTCATGTTCATGTAGTAGCCGAACTCGAAGCGGACCTGGTCGTTGCCCTTGCCTGTGGCGCCGTGGGCGACATACTTCGTGCCTTCCTTCTTCGCGATCTCGATGTGCCTCTTCGCGATGATGGGGCGGGCGAGGGAGGTGCCGAGCATGTAGGTGCCCTCATAGATCGTATTGGCCTTGAGCGCAGGATAGATGTAGTCCGTCACCAGCTCCTTCCTCAGGTCCTCGATGTAGACCTTCGAGGCTCCCGTCGCATAGGCCTTCTCCTCGATGGCCTTGAAGTCCTCGTTCTGGCCGACGTTGGCGACGTAGGCGATGACGTCGAAGCCCTTGTTGCTGAGCCACTTCAGGATGACTGAGGTGTCGAGTCCGCCGGAATAGGCGAGAATGATCTTTTCTTTTGCCATATTTATGCACCCTCCCTGGGTCTTTATTCAGTTTATGCCCTGATTATGCACAAAACATGGGCTTGTTCAAGTGGTTTTTAAATATTTATGCAAAAATTTTGAATCAAGCATGCATCAATATTCTTTTTCCTCCAGCCTTCACCTTCGCCCGTCTTTTGTCTATCCTTAGATTCCATGAAAGGCTTCTTCATCAAAAAGGCATTCTTCGACGGCTGGGACAACCTTATCGGAATGGTCCTGCTGAACCTCGTCTACCTCGCGCTCTTCTTCCTGGCGCTCTACTCCTTCTCCCTGACAAGCTTCGGCGTCCTGCCCTTCGTCGCCGGCATGGTGGCGCTGCTGTTCGTATACAGCGTCTTCAGCGGGGCTGTGAGCAACGTCGCCTACGCCTATTCGGACTACCGGAGGGACACCTGGAGCGACCTGAAGGCCGGCTTCAGCCGCTACTTCCGCCACGCATTGCTGCGCTTTGCCGTCTACATCTTCCAGATCGTCCTCGCCCTTTTCGTGATCCCCTTCTACATGAGGAACTTCGGCCTTGCGGGCACGATCATCTCCGTCATCCTGATCTGGCTCGAGATCTTCTCCCTCATCGCGATGCCATACTACTGGGCCCTCTCGAGCCATCTGCCGGGCGACAGGCCCCTCAAGACGCTCAAGAAGTGCTTCATCGTCATGGGCGACAACATGGGCTTCAGCATCTTCTTCCTGCTGTACAACATCGTATGCGTGGCGCTGACGGTCTTCACCGTCGGCCTCGTTCCTGGAGTGTGCGGCATGAACCTCGCAAGCCACGATGCCGTGCGCCTGATCATGCTCAAGTACGACTACCTCGAGGAGCATCCCGAGGCCGACAGGCGCCACCTCCCCTGGGCCGACATCCTCTACGACGAGGAGGACAAGGTCGGACCGCGCTCCTTCAAGAACATGATCTTCCCCTGGAAGTAGACGTCATGGCATACGAGATAGAGATCAAGGCCCATGCCGACATGTCGCTCAAAGAGCGGATCGACGACTATGTGGGCCAGAAAGGGGAGGAGGTCGTCAAGAGCGACACCTACTACGCATTCCCTGACGACGAGGCTCCACGCTTCCGCCTCCGCCTGGAGAATGGCCACATCCTCGTGAGCGCGAAGCGCAACCGCAGGGAAGCGGGTCTTGAGTGCAACGAGGAGCTCGAGTTCGTCCACAAGGACGTGTCGGACTACGACACGATGGCCGCCATGGCCCAGATGCTGGGCTACCGCGTCTTCATCCACAAGTACAAGAAGGGCTGGTCATGGCATCTGGATGATGTCCACATCGAGCTTCTGGACGTCAGACATCTGGGCGCCTTCCTCGAGATGGAGATCCTCAGCGCAAAGGACGGCTTCGAGGCCAACAGGGCCAGCTACGACAGGCTCTTCTCCGTCCTCCACGACCTGGGCCTTGGCGATGGGGCGGTGGAGGAGCGCAGCTACCAGGAGATGCTCCGTCCCTACGAGCCGTGCTAGAGCGTAAGCGTCAGGAGGAAGAAGGCGGCGAGGGCCACGGCGAGGAAGATGCCGTTCGTCCTGCATCCGTCCAGCATCCTGGACTTCTGCGCGGGAAGTGAGGCAGGAACAAGGGCGCTGAGGCACATGAGCGCCTGTGTCAGGATGACGAGTCCTGTGCGGCTGCCTGAAAAGAGTATGGCGGCAAGGCTCATCAATGCCAGGACGGCGCTGGCCGCCCTGAAGCCTCCGCTGGTGCCAAGCGAGGTCAGGAAGAGGGCGAGCGAGGCGAAGAGCAGTGTGATGGGGAAGGCCAGGAGGGCGCTTCCTCCACTCAGCGACACGACGGCACCCGATACCAGGGCGAAGGTCAGCGACAGCAGGCCCATCCTCACCAGAAAGAGCACCTTCACAGTCCGGGCCATCCTCTCGTCGAAGAGGTGGTAGACTGCGCTCACTGCGAAAAGGACTATGGCCGATGTGAAGGCGAGGACGGTTGCGGCCCCTGCATCGCTGTTTGCGACGTGGACGATGAGCAGGCAGATCGCCATCACGCAAGCGATGATGTCGATGACTGCGTTGAAGACGCTCACCGGCCGGGACGGCGTCCTCGTCCTCCCTCGCTCCCCACTCCTGTTGAAGCTGTCGATGTCGAAGTCGAAGGCGAAGCGCGTGCCATTCCTCAGCCTCGCCGTGAAGCTCAGCCTCTCCAGCTCCTCATAGTGGTCCAGGATCTCGTCCACACGACCTTTGAACTCTTCGAACATTTCCTTCTTTTCCATATTCAACTCCAGAACTTGTCCGTCTTTATGTCTTCGATCAGGCGGGCGACCTCGGCCTTGACCTTGGCCGTGACGGCTTCCTCCGCCTCCTTGGGGTCCTCCTTCGCCAGGAGGATCTCCTGGGGAAAGTACATCGCTTGACCTATGTTCGCATAATAGTTCTTCGACACGACAGTCATCTTCCGTCCCGCCAGAGCGCTGTCGACCTTCCTCACCCGGCGCTGTGGGGCTACAAGGCCGATCGGGACTATGGGGCAGCCGGTGGCGAGGGCCATGCGGGCCGCACCCATGTGGAAGCGTCCAAGCTCGTCGACACGGTAGAGCTTTCCCTCCGGGAAGATGTAGATGCTGTCTCCCTGCCTGAGGTAGCCCACCGCCGTCTCGACGACCTTGCCCCTGGCCTCCTTCGTGTTGGCCGGAATCTGGTCGCACAGCTTCAGGAAGGTCCTGACGATGGGAATGTTGAAGCCGGGTCCCACGACCATGTGGATCGGTTCGGCCATCAGCGTCGTGACGAAGTGGGCGTCGGATGAGGAGAAGTGGTTCGAGACGTAGATCTTCGGCCCCGGCGGAAGCTCCTCCTGCCTCCAGACCTTGAAGTCGTAGCCCACTGAGAGCATGATGCGCACCCAGGTGCGGTAGATGGAGTGGAGGAAGCGGGGCAGGGCTCTCATATCAAGCAAATGTAGCATCTCTGGGCCCTTTCCTGCTATAGTCCATCATATGCAGGTGAGATGCAGCCACATTCTGGTCAAGGACAAGGCCTTGGCCGACAGGATCTACGATGAGCTCAGGCACGGAGCGCGTTTCGACGAGCTCGCGCGCCGCTATTCGACATGCCCTTCGAAGAGCAAGGGCGGAGACCTCGGCTTCTTCGGCGAAGGACAGATGGTCAAGGAGTTCGAGCGTGAGGCCTTCCGCCTCTCCTACGGCGCCATAAGCCGGCCGGTGCACACGCAGTTCGGCTGGCACATCATCAAGAAGACAGGTGCCAAATGACCGAGGTCGAGATCTACACGGACGGAGCATGCTCCGGCAATCCCGGACCGGGCGGCTGGGCCGCCATCCTGAAGAAGGGGGATGTGGAGAAGGAGATCCACGGCGGCGAGAGGCATACGACGAACAACCGAATGGAGCTGATGGCCGCCATCGAGGGGCTGGGCGCCCTCAAATCTCCATGCGTCGTCACCCTCTACTCGGACAGCCGCTACCTTGTCGACTCCATCACGAAGGGCTGGGTCCACTCCTGGAGGGCGAAGAACTTCGTCCGCCAGGGCAAGAAGGTGCCCAACACCGACCTCTGGCTCCGCCTGCTGGCCCTGCTCGAGGTCCACAGCGTCACCTTCGTCTGGGTCAAGGGCCACGCCTCCAATCCATACAACAACCGCTGCGACGAGCTTGCCGTCAGCGAGTGGAAAGCTCTGCGCTGAGGGCCTCGACGTCGATCGGGAAGTGGGTGGAAGGCAGTGAGGGCGCCATCCTCCGCTCTGGTGCCTGCCTGTCGGATAGGGGCGTGGCGAGCGAGGCGAAGTAGGACTCGTAGAGCGCCATGACGGAAAGGGCGCGGCTGTCCGTAGATGCGTAGTCCAGGGCCCTCTCGGCATAGGACCTCGCCGCCTCCTCATGGAAGTGGAAGTGCTCGTACTCGGCCAGTGTGGCAAGCACATCGACATTCGCCGGATCCCAGGACAGTATGTCCCCATATGTCGCAAGGTATGACTGGTGGCGCCCCAGACTATAGTAGGCGGCCGCCTCGAGATAGCTGAAGCGCAGGCTGGGCGCATACAGCGCCTGGGCCTCCCGGATGACCTCGAGGGCCTGTTCCTCCTGTCCTTCATGAAGGAGGAGGTAGGCGTAGTTGTAGAGGACCCTCTTGTCTGTGGGAGCCTCCTCATAGGCCATCCTCGTGCTCGCAAGCGTCGCCTCGGCGCTCTCCTGGACGGCGAGGAGGCTGTCCAGCCGTCCCTCGTCCTGCGTCGAGGAGCAGGAGGCGAGGAGGCACAGCATAAGGCTAGCCAAGAACAGTCTCTTCAATCTTCCTCACCTGGTCCCTGTAGAGGTTCACAATGGCCTGGCCATAGTCTGCGACGAGCTGGATGATGTTCCGTGGCCTGTCCCCATCCTCTCCGTTGAGCCTGTCGCCGGCGTCCCCCAGACCAGGCATGATGTAGGCCCTTGAATTCAGCACGGGGTCCATCCAGAGGGTGTAGACTTCGGCCTGGGGAAGGGCGCGCACCACCCTCAGCGAGCCCTTGAGGGCGCTGATCACATTGATGAACCTTATGCTCTTCGGCCTCACTCCCTCCTTCTCGAGGTATTTCACGATCGTGACGAGGCTGCCTCCCGTCGCGTTCATCGGGTCGGCGAAGACCAGGTCCTTGCCATCAAGCTCCTCAAGGGAGAAGAAGCTCTTGTCCAGGTCGAGGACGTAGCGCATGTCCTTCTCCGTGCAGCTCTCGTCGCGCTTGATGCGGAAGAGGGCGAAGGGTGTGATGTAGCCGTCGCTCGAATAGTCCTGGATCTCCTTGGAGACGATCATGGAGGGCAGGAGGGCGCCGCGCAGCATGACGCACATGACGCAGTCGTGGATCAGCGGGTCGATGTCGGGGATGCGGTGTACGGCGTAGTTCGGCGCCGGATCGGTGACGGGAGTGGGCTGGATGATCGAGCGCTTCGAGTCGATCGCCTGGTCTGCGAAGACGTGGGTGAAGAGGAGCTCGTAGGCCCTCTGTATATAGTAGAGGAACTCTTCGTGTCCCGTCTTGGGGTCCCTCAGGCGGGCGATGAGGCGGCTGCCCTCGCTGTGCTGCTGGCGCGGCGTCTCGAAGGAGTAGACGTGGATCCTGTCCTCGGCGGCGACGATCCTCTCGAGCTGGCTCGAGATCTCAGCCGACAGCCTCGTGAGGGCCTGGCCATCGCCTGTGCATGGATCGTACTTCCTGCATTCGTCGAGGTAGACGTCGTAAAGCTTGCCGATTTCGGCCAGGGCCGCCTCGTCCTTGGCTGTAAGATAGCCGTCCAGGTCGTGCGACTGGAGTGTGATCTTTTCTCTCATGGCCACAGGATAGCCCAAAGAAGGAAGATTCTCTACCACAAGAAGCATCATTCCTGCTATGATGCGGCCAGGAGTTTTCAAATGAGACTAGTATTCCTGGGCCCCCCGGGGGCAGGCAAGGGGACGATCGCGGCCAAGGCCAAGCTCGTCTATTCGATTCCGCACATTTCCACAGGCGACCTGTTCAGGGCGAACATCAAGAACGGCACTGAGCTGGGACGCCGTGTCCAGGCCATCCTGGCCGCCGGCGACCTCGTGCCCGATGAGGTCACCATCGACATGGTCCGCGAAAGGCTGAAGGAGGAGGATGCCCTCAAGGGCTTCATCCTCGACGGCTTCCCGCGCACTATCGCCCAGGCCGACGCCCTTGGCGCCATGACTGACCTGGACAGGGTCGTCAACTTCGTCCTCGACAAGGAGGACATCGTCAAGAGGCTCTCTGGAAGGCGCGTGTGCAAGTCCACTGGACGCACCTACCACATCCTCTACAATCCTCCCAAGGTCGAGGGCATCGACGACGAGACCGGCGAGGCCTTGATCCAGAGGGACGACGACAAGGAGGAGGCCATCCGCAACCGCCTCGAGGTCTACGAGGCCAGCACGGCTCCCCTGATCGCCTACTACCGCGACAAGGGACTGCTGGTCGACATCGACGCTTCGAAGAGTCCCGACGAGGTCCTGTCCTCGATGGTCGAGGCCCTGGTCTGATCCTGGCAGGAAGTGGCAAGCAATTGGCAACAATGCCTGCCACTTCCCCCATCTTTTCTGTTAGAGTCTTTCCTGAGGACAGGAGGTCAGCCATGTTCGAAGGAAAGGTCTTCAGCCAGGTATCATCACAGTTCGTCTTTCCGCTCTTTCCCGCATGCGGCGAGGATGTCTCCATCTCGGTGCTTGTCGATCCCGCCATCGAGGTCGAGGAAAGCTTCTGCGTGACGAACTTCAACGGGACACAGTGGCGCTTCAGCCCGACAGGGCGTGACGGCGAGGGATGCATCCATTTCACAGTCAAGGGTGCCTGGAAGCCGGAAGTGCTGCGCTACTACTTCGTCCTGAGGCTCTCTGGACGCTACCACTACTATTCGAAGGAAGGCCTGAAGCTCTATCCGCCCCAGGCGAAGAACCACTTCATTCTCATCCCCGGCCTCGACTCTCCGCAGTGGATCGCCTCCTCGACATGCTACCAGATCTTCCCTGACCGCTTTGCCAACGGCGATGTGACGAATGACGTCCATGACGGCGACTACGTCTACGATGGACACCCGGTCACGGCCCACAGCTTCGACGAGGTTCCTCTGCCCTACGAGCAGGCGCACTGCCTCGACTTCTTCAACGGTGACCTCAAGGGCGTGAAGGACCACCTGGACCACCTCCAGAGCCTGGGTGTCGACTGCATCTACCTCAACCCGATCGGATGCAGCCGGACGATGCACCGCTTCGACGCTGAGGACTACTTCCACGTCGACGGTAAGCTGGGTGGCGACGAGGCCCTCATCTCGCTGATCGCCGCATGCCATGAGCGGGGAATCCGCGTCGTCGTCGACATCTCGATCAACCACACATCCCCTCAGAACGCCTGGTTCGTCAAGGCCATGGCCGACCCCGGCTCGAAGGAGAGGGGCTACTACTACATCACAGAGGATGGAGACTATGCGAAGTGGGCCGGAATCGCGACGATGCCCCAGCTGAACTTCAACAGCCAGGCTTTGCGCGACGAGCTCTACCGCAGTCCCGACTCAGTGATGCAGAAGTTCCTCCGCCCGCCCTTCGACCAGGACGGCTGGAGGCTCGATGTCGCACCCGAGCTCGGCCGACATGGCAGCGACCAGCTGTGCAAGGAAGTCTGGAGGGAAGTGCGACGCCACCTCAAGGCAGTCAAGAACGACATCTACCTCGTAGGTGAGGACTGGAACGATGCGAGCGAGTACCTCGAGGGTGACATGTGGGACGCCACGATGGACTACTACGGCAGCGGCCGTCCTCTCAGAAGCTGGATGGGCGAGCGTGACCGCTTCCTCACGGGCGGCTGGGGCCACGACCCCCAGGCCGACAACGAGTACGACGCATACACCCTCGCCGAGGCCTTGCAGAGCAGCATGGACGCCTCGAGGGACCAGATGCGCTTCTTCAGGATGAACCTCTTCGACTCCCACGACACGCCGCGCCTCCACAACGACCTCAAGGTCTACAGGCAGAAGCGCTACGAAGGTGTCGTCATGGCCCTTTGCCTCCTGCCTGGCATGCCCAACATCTACTACGGCGATGAGATCGGCCTCGATGGGCGCATGGGCTCCGTCGAAGCTTCCCGCTATCCTATGCAATGGGACGAGGGGAAGTGGAACAGGGCCACGCTGCGTGTCCACCAGCTGATGGGACAGGTGAGGAAGGACGCATCCCTCGCCTTCGCTTCGACCTGCTTCTTCCCGATTGACGCCGAGGCTTTGGCCATCGTCAGGATGACGGGTGACAGAGCCTGGCTCCTCATCCTGAACAAGGGTGGGCGTCGCACCGTCCATCTCGACGCGCTCCCTCTAAAGGGCTTTTCAGTCGCGCACTGCCTCTACGGCGCCCTGGACAGCCTCGATTCAATCCATCTGGAGGAGGACGAGAGCATACTCGCCATCCTGAAGCGCTGAAGTGTTGGCCGCCAATCTGGCGGCCTTTTTTACGCTTTGAAGATTAAAATACAAGAATTATTTCTTAAATTAGAACAGATATCCTGATGAAAATGCTGTCCAGTCGAAATCCTCAAGCGTGTTGAACAAAGGCCCGATTCTCTGGTTATATTGCTCAAGGAGTTTCATTCTCATGGCTTATTACTACGAAGAGCTCAGCAGGACATTCTCCGAGTACCTGCTCATTCCCGGCTATTCATCCGCCGAGTGCGTTCCCCAAAACGTCTGCCTCAGGACGCCTCTGGTGAAATACAGGAAGGGGGAGGAGGACTGCCCCCTCACACTGAACATCCCGATGGTCAGCGCGATCATGCAATCCGTCTCGGGCGAGAAGATGGGCCAGGCCCTCGCCAGGGAGGGCGGTGTGGCCTTCATCTATGGCTCGCAGTCCGTCGCCGACGAGGCCGCAATGGTTTCCCGCGTCAAGAGCTGCAAGGCCGGCTTCGTCGTCTCCGACTCGAACATCAAGCCGGATGCAACGCTTGAGGATGTGCTCGCGCTGACGAAGAGGACGGGACACTCGACCGTCGCAGTCACCGACAACGGCAAGTGCGACGGCGTACTTCTTGGTGTCGTCACGAGCCGCGACTACAGGATCAGCCGCATGACGGGCAAGGAGCCTGTCAGCTCCTTCATGACGCCCTTCGACAAGATCGTCTACGGCCTTGACGGCATCACGCTGAGCGAGGCGAACGATATCATCTGGGAGCACAAGATCAACCAGCTTCCGATCATCACGGCGGACAGGCACCTCGTCAGCTTCGTCTTCCGCAAGGACTATTCCGTCCACAAGGAGAATCCCAACGAGCTTCTTGACAGCCGCAAGCGCTACATCGTCGGTGCGGGAATCAACACACGCGACTACGAGGAGCGCGTCCCCGCCCTCGTCGAGGCGGGTGTCGACGTCCTTTGCATCGACTCCTCGGAGGGCTTCAGCGAGTGGCAGAAGCGCACACTTTCCTGGATCCGCTCCAAGTGTGGCGACAGCGTGAAGGTCGGCGCGGGCAACGTCGTCGACGCCGAGGGCTTCCGCTTCCTCGCCGAGTGCGGCGCCGACTTCGTCAAGGTCGGCATCGGCGGCGGCTCGATATGCATCACGCGCGAGACGAAGGGCATCGGGCGCGGCCAGGCCAGCGCCCTGATCGACGTCGTGCGCGAGAGGGACAGGTATTTCAAGGAGACTGGCGTATACGTGCCTGTGTGCTCTGACGGCGGCATCGTCTACGACTACCACATGACGCTCGCCCTGGCCATGGGAGCCGACTTCCTCATGCTGGGCCGCTACTTCGCCCGCTTCGACGAGTCGCCTTCCAACCTCGTCACGATCAACGGAAACTACATGAAGGAGTACTGGGGCGAGGGCAGCGCCAGGGCCCGCAACTGGCAACGCTACGACCTGGGAGGGGAGAAGAAGCTGAGCTTCGTCGAAGGCGTCGACTCCTACGTCCCCTATGCGGGAGCGCTGAAGGACAATGTCGCGCTGACGGTCCTGAAGATCAAGAGCACGATGTGCAACTGCGGCGCACTGACTCTGGACGAGTTCAAGGACAAGGCCAAGCTGACGATCGTCAGCCCGACCTCGATCGTCGAGGGCGGAGCCCACGACGTCATCCTGAAGGACCACCAGAAGTTCGAAGTGAAGTGAGGACTATTCCTCCTCGGCAAGGACGGCGCTCAGCGGGCGGATCTCGCGTGGAGCGCCGTCCTTGTCTCCAAGCACCTTTACAAGCCAGACGACGCTGATCCACTGGCCGTTCTTGTATCCCGTGTCCTCGAAGGTCGCGAAGGAGCGGAAGCCGAGCTTCTGATGGAAGTAGACCGACTGGCGGTTGGGCTCCGTGACGAGGGCGTAGGCGTTGACTATGTTCATCCTCCTGAGGTAGTCGAGGAGCCTCGTGTAGAGGGCCTCTCCCGTTCCTGTGTGCTGGCTTGCCCTGTCAAGGTAGATCGTCGTCTCGGCGTCGAAGCGGTAGGCGTCCCGCGTGAAGGCCCTGTGGGCGTAGGCGTAGCCTGTGATCCTCCCGTCCTCGACGCTGACGAGGTAGGGGTAGAAGGCGCTGAATTCCCTGATGCGGCGCTTGAAGTCCTCGAGGCTGGGCAGACTCGTCTCGAAAGTGATGAAGCTGTCTATGTACTGGGCGTAGATGTCCAGGAGGGCCTGGGCGTCGTCCTCTGTCGCGAATCTGATTTCCATGGCAGACATTCTAGCACCAAGAGGCGGATGTGTAAGCGGCTTTGGGCAAATTCAAGGCCCGCAGGTCGGAAGAACTTCTTCCTGCCTCTGCGGGCCCTCATCTGTACTTGAGGCTCACGTTCCTTCCCTGTCCCATTCCGGCTGCCCTTTTCCAGTCTCGCTGCGTCTTGCTCCAAGGTGGGCTTACTGGCCTCTCCTGGCAATGGCGCCGTCTTCTGGGCTGCTAGGGGCTGTGGTCGGACGGCCTCTTTGCAATTCCACTCTCGCACGGCTTTTCCAGCTCGTCAAGCTTTTTCTTGGCCGAGATGGAAGGCTGTGCCGATGAGGGCCGCCATCGAGTCGACCCCATGGCCTATGGCGGCTGTCTCATAGACTGGAGTGGAAGGGGGGAGGAGGGCGAGGGCGCTCTTTATGACATCCTGCCTCTGGCCAAGTCTGTCGGCTTGGGTGAAGGTGCCAAGGATGAGGCCGCTGATCTCCTCGAAGGCGCCTGTTTCGGCATAGCTGTGGAAGAGTCCCGCGATCCTGGCAGCGTCTCCGCTGTAGGCTTCAAGGAGGAGGATCCTGCCCTTGAAGTCGAGGTGGGTACACTTCAGCGTGCACCTCGTATTGCCACCGATCAGGACACCACTGGCTGCTCCAGCCCTTACAGGAGTGGTCGGGAAGGCTGTGAGGCGGCCATCCTTGCCTGTGATGAAGTCGAAGAAGGCCGACTCGAGAGTGGGTGAGCGCGTGATGTTCCTCGCCTGGAAGAGGAGGGCGGGCACACCTGCCTCCTGGGCAATGGTGTCGACGACGCAGCTCAGGTCGCTGTAGCCGCAGAAGAGCGCATGCGATGACTTGAAGAGGGAAGCGTCGAGGTAGGGCAGGACCTCATGCGCCGAGTCGCCGCCAGAGACGTCGAGGACGAGGGAGCAAGCCTGTGCGATGGCGCTGTTGAGCTCCGCCGCCTTCTGTTTGCCAGTGCCACGTGTGTAGATGAAGCGTGAGTGCACGACGCTGACATTGTGGCGAAGGAGGATTGAGGAAAGGCCGTCGATTTCTCCCCTCTCTCCTTCCTTCCTCACATCGGAGAGGGCACAGATGAAGGCCTTCACAGGATGTGGCGGGGGAAGAGGTCGTAGACCGTGTTGATGAAGGGTCTGAGACCGACGAGGATGAGGAGGGCCTCGAGCATGCTCAGCGCGCCCATCGAAAGTCCTACGATGCCACACACGAAGCCGGCGACGGAGCCACCCAGCTTGCGCGAGCGGTTGCCGAGCACCGTGGCGACGATTCCCAGCGTCAGGGCGACGAGTCCTGTCGAGGATATGAAGTAGAAGATGAGCGAGAGGATGCCGAGTGTGAGGCTTGCCGTCTCGAGCTTCTTCGTCTGTCTGTCGTCGAATTCTGCCATGGACTGTCCTCCAGGGAACATTCTAATCCTCCTTTCCCGGCTTGTGAACAGAATCCTTCGGCGGATATGATTGACTTCATGATTGGAATCACGCTTGGAGACCCGGCCGGAATCGGCCCTGAGATCGTCGTCAAGGCCCTCGCCTCACAGAAGGACCTGGGCCGCTTCGTCGTCTATGGCGAGCGGGCCGCCCTTGAGGATGCGCTTTCACTGTGCAAGCTCAAAATGGGCATATGCTCACCAGAAGAGAAAAGGGAAGGATGTATAAGGCTCCACGACACGGCCACGCTGGAGAGGGGAGGCTACAGGATGGGATGCGAGAGCGCCGAATGTGGCCGCGCTTCCTTCCTCGCAATCGAGGCGGCTGTCGAGGACGCGCTTTCAGGTGCGCTTTCCTCGGTGTGCACGGCGCCGATCAACAAGCGCTCGCTCCATCTTGCAAAGGTGCCATACATAGGCCACACGGAGATCTTCGCACAGCTGACAGGCGCTTCGGATCCGCTTACGATGTTCGCAGTCGACAGATTGCGAATCTTCTTCCTCTCGCGCCACGTCTCCCTTTCACAGGCGATCGCCCTTGTGACCTATGACAGGCTCATTGACTACATCCCGCGGTGCATCAGGGAGCTGGAGAAGCTGGGAGTGGAAGGGACGCTGGCCGTGGCCGGCCTCAATCCCCATTGCGGGGACGGTGGACTCTTCGGCAGTGAGGATAGAGTCGTCGGTGAGGCTGTCGCTTCGTGCTGCAGCCGCGGCCTCGATGTCGTGGGGCCTGTGGGCGCGGACAGCGTCTTCGCCCAGTGTCTGAAGGGACGCTATGCGGCCGTCCTCAGCCTCTACCACGACCAGGGCCACATCGCGGCCAAGACCTACGACTTCGAGCGTACTGTCAGCCTGACGCTGGGCATGCCAGTCCTGCGCATCTCAGTCGACCATGGGACGGCCTTTGACATCGCGGGCAGAGGCGTGGCCGACAGCCGTGGCATGGAGGAGGTCCTCCGCCTCGCCCTCGATGTGGAGGCTAGGCGGAAAGGCTCTTCGCGGTGAGCTTGCGCACCAGATGGACCAGGGTGAGGACGGCCAGGACCGACATCACAATCTCGGCGCAGAACTGGGAGTAGGCCAGGCCGTAGAGCGGGAAGATGAGGTTGAGCACTATGATCGCCGGAATCTCAAGGACGATCTTCCTAGCGATGGCGAAGGCGAAGGAGTAGAGGCCTTTGCCGACGGCCTGGAAGACTGCGACGGCCAGAAAGTCGATGCCGAGGAAGGGGATGCCAAGACAGAAGCCGTGGAGGAAGGCCGAACCGTAGTCCATGACGCTCTGCTTCTTCATGAAGATCGCGATGAAGAAGTCCGAGAAGAGGAAGTAGGCGAGTGCTATGGCGACGAGCATGCTCACGACGACCTTGGCCGAGAAGATGATGCCGTCCTTCATCCTCTTGTAGTTGCCGCTTGCGAAGTTGTAGCTCACGAGGGGCATCATGCCCTGCGAGAAGCCGTTGGCTATGCTGAAGGGGACGTTGTTCAGCCTCTGGGCGATTCCCATGGCGGCGACGGCGTCGGCGCCGTAGGCCGAGGTGAAGTTGTTCAGCAGCGTCATTCCCGTGACGTTGAGCAGGTTCTGGATCGAGGCGGGGATGCCGACTGCGCACACGCCCAGGACGATGAAGCGCTGGAGGCTGACGTGGCGTGGATTGACCGACACGTAGGTGTTTCCCCTTTTGGCGGCCAGGAGGACGAGAAAGTAGGCGACGGCGACGCAGTTGGAGATGAAGGTCGCCAGTCCGGCGCCCTCGGCTCCCATCCCGATGAACTGGGGCAGGACGAAGATCGGATCGAGGATGATGTTCAGTATGCATCCTGTCATCGTGCCTATCGAGGCGTGCATGGCGCTGCCCTCGGCGCGCACGAGGTAGGCCATGACGACGTTGAGGATGGAGGGGACGGCGCCCCAGACGACGGTCCACTTCAGGTAGGCCCTTGTCGAGGCCAGCGTGATGCTGTCGGCCCCAACCAAGCCCAGCAGGGCGTCGTTGAAGAAAAAGGCCAGGGCGGAGAAGGCGATGCCTGCGACGATGCTGCAATAGAAGCTGAAGGCCGAGCTCTTGCATGCCGTCGCGTAGTCCTTGCGTCCCAGGGCGCGGCTCATCATGGAGGAGCCGCCGACGCCGAAGAGGTTGTTGACGGCGTTGAAGGCCAGGAGGACGGGGGCAGAGAGCGTGACGGCCGCGTTCTGCACGCTGTCGTTCAGCATGCCGACGAAGAAGGTGTCGGCCAGCGAGTAGATCGTCATCACGAGGGATGAGAGGACCGTCGGAATGGCCAGCTTCAATATTGCTGTGGGTATGCGCTCACTCTCGAAAAGCGCCAGGCGTTCGCTTGTCATGGCGTCTGTATTAGCATTTTCATGCCTGACAAGGCAAGAATGGACGGGTCCGTCCACACTTCCATCTGTTTTGTGCATGGGCCTATAGTCTTCCATGCAATAGGCTTGCTTGAAAAATCCAGGCCGACCGGCTATCATATCCAATATGACGGAAACTGAATTCAAGCCTGGCGACTTCGTCGTCCACCACCTCTATGGCATCAGCGAGGTGAGCGCCATCACGACTCATGCTGGACGCCTCTACTACCGCCTCTCGCCCCTTGCCGACAAGGTCACCGTCAACGTTCCGGCGACGAGCCGGCTTGAAAGGGCGCTGGACAGGGAAGGCGCCCTTGAGCTCATAGACAGCATACCCTCACTGGAGCCTGTTCCAGTTGGAAGGACGCAGGGGGAGGGCCTGAGGAGGCACGAGGTCGACGCCTCCGACCGCAGGGCCCTCCTGACGACGATCGTAGGCATCTACCGCCACAACCGCAAGGCGATCGAGGCGGGGAGGGGAATATCCCGGATCGGGGAGGGTGAGAGCTTCCGCAAGGCTGAGGAGTTGCTGCACCTCGAGCTCGGACATGCGCTCGGCTGCCCGGCCATCGAAGTGCCTTCCTTCATCGCACAGCGCCTGTCGCACTTGACCTGCCAGTCATCTTCCTGTTAACTTGGGCTGGTGTCCGGAGGATTAGCTCAGCGGGAGAGCGCTTGCCTTACAAGCAAGATGTCACAAGTTCAATCCTTGTATCCTCCATCCATCTTCAGGGAGCCAGGTGACAGCCTGGCTTCCGCTTTCTGGAGGCCGCGATGTACAGTGTCGACACCATTGTCCTGTCCTTCTTCATCTATTCGCTGCTCGGCTGGGTGTGCGAGGTCGTCTACTGCTCCATCCCCAAGCGCCGCTTCGTGAACCGCGGCTTCCTCTATGGCCCCTACCTTCCGATTTACGGTACAGGCGCGACGCTCGTCGTCGTCCTGATGCAGCCCGTCATCGGCAGCTGGCCACTGGTCTTCATCCTCTCGCTGCTTCTCACCAGCGCCCTGGAGTACATCACATCCTTCCTCCTGGAGAAGCTCTTCCACGTCAAGCTGTGGGACTACAGCAGCTATCCGCTGAACATCAACGGCCGTGTGTGCGCCCTGAACTCCACGCTCTTCGGCCTCCTGTCGCTCTTCATCGTCTACATCGTCAACACTCCCATCCAGCGCTTCCTCTTCGGCCTTGACGAGACCATGGTCGACATCCTCTCCCTCCTCGTCGTGGCCATCATGAGCGCCGATGCGGCAGTGACGGTCGTGCGCATGACGGCCTTCCAGAAGGCCATGAAGGACCTCTCCCTCGCCAAAGAGGAGGCTGAAGCGAGGCTCCACCTTGTGCTGGACCAGCTCTCACCCTCTGCCCTCGAGCTTGTCAAGGGCAGGCTGGCCCATGAGATAGAGGAGCGCAAGGAGCGCTGGTACCGCAGCGCGAAGCACTTCATCGCATCCAACCCCTCGCTCACCGTCCGCCGCGACGACCTCAGGAAGCAGTGGGAGCTTGCCAAGGCCAGCTATGACGAGATCGTGGCCCGGCGCCGCAGCGAGCGCAAGGCGAGGAGGAAGGACAAGTGAGCGTGGACTACAGGAAAGTGCATGACCAGGTCGCATCGCTCTCGCCGTCTGTCAGCCTCATGGCTGTGAGCAAGACACATCCCTACGAGGCGGTTCTGGAGGCCTATGGACAGGGCGCCCGCCTCTTTGGAGAGAACCGTGTCCAGGAGGCCGCGTCCAAGTTCCCCGAGCCCTCACGGCGGCCCGAGGGCATGAAGCTCTGCCTGATCGGCCACCTGCAGCGCAACAAGGCGAAAAGGGCGCTGGAGGTCTTCGACCGCATCGACAGCGTCGACTCGCTCGCCCTGATGGACGAGCTCGAGAAGCGCCTTGCCCAGCTGGAGAGGACCTTTCCCATACTCTTCGAGCTGCGCTCGTCCGGTGAGGAGCAGAAGACGGGCTTCGCCGACGAGGGGGCCCTCATGGAGGCGGTCGCCCATCTCGAGGCCTGTCCCCACCTCATCCTTCGCGGCCTTATGACCGTCGGTCCCCTTGACGGAGGAGGGGAAGGGACGAGGATGGCCTTCAGGCGCACGAAGGCGCTCTACGACAGGCTCATCGCACAGGGTCTGGAGCTTTCCGTCCTCAGCATGGGCATGAGCGGAGACTGGACGCTGGCCATCGAGGAAGGCTCGAATGAGGTCAGGATAGGCACCGCCATCTTCGGTGCGAGGAACTACAATGCCTAGACGCATACTCGCGCTCATCCTCGCATCCCTCCTCGTCGCCTCTCCCATCTTCGCCGAGGCACAGCTGAGCTACGAGCACTACGGCGAGGACGAGTTCCCGATCTGGACGATGAAGCTCCGCCGTGCCGAGAGCCTCTTCTTCGGCTCCATGGTCCTCACTGTCCCGATTGCCATGCTCGGCTGGACGCTGATGGACGCGGCAGGCTGGATCCCTGAGCAGAGCCCAATCGCATCCTTCGGCTGGCAGATGCTGATCGCAGGCGGCCTGTCGGCGGGCATCGCCACGGCCGACTGGATCATAGGCGAGGTGCAGGAAGGATGAGGCGAGCGCGCAAAGAGACCTTCACGGCTGAGGAGGCGGGCCGCGTCGACCGCATCGCATCAAGCCACATGCCGCGCTCCGTCTTCAGCCAGGAGGGCGTCGAGATCCTCGTGGGCGGGTGCGCCGTCAAGAAGAGCCATAAGGTCAAGGTGGGCGACGAGGTCTCCGTCAGCTGGAGTGAGGAGGTCATGGACTCGCTCGAGGGTGAGGACATCAAGCTGGACGTGCTCTACGAGGACGAGGCCATCCTCGTCGTCGACAAGCCTGCCGGCATGGTCGTCCATCCGGGGGCGGGCAACTGGTCGGGCACATTGGTCAATGCGCTGCTGTACCGCTACGGCGACGACTTCTCCACAAGTGACGAGGACGAGGAGGGCGACCTCCAGAGGCCCGGCATCGTCCACCGCCTGGACAAGGACACTTCCGGCGTCATGGTCATAGCGCGTACCGGACAGGCCCACAGGGAGCTGTGCCGCCAGTTCGCCGAGCACACGAACGAGAAGGTCTACATCGCGGTGGCCAAGGGACGCTTCACGAAGAGGAGGGGGACGGTGGAGAAGAACATCATGCGCGACCCGAAGGACCGCAAGCGCTTCACCGTCACTGACGACCCGAAGAAGGGCAAGAGCGCCGTGACCCATTATACGGTCCTCCACCAGACGGACGACCTGGCCTTCCTGAGGATAAGGATAGAGACGGGCAGGACGCACCAGATCAGGGTACATATGAAGAGCCTTGGACACCCGATCCTCGGCGACCCGATCTACAGCCGCCCCGATTCCTCCTGGCCCGATGTCGGGCTTTGCCTCCACGCGCTCAAACTATCCTTCGACCATCCTGTCAGCGGAGTGCGGATGAGCTTCACGGCGCCCCTTCCCCAGCGGATCCGCGAGGTCGTCAGGCTCATGAGAGGACTACCTCGTTCTCCAGAAGGTCGTGGTTGAACATCTTCTCGATCCTTATCTTTGTCGGGCAGCCATGGCCCGGGAAGACCAGCATGTTGTCGTCCAGGCACATGAGGCGGCTTCTTATGCCTGCGATCAGGGTGGCCTTTCGGCTCATCGAGGTCGTCGAGGAGACGCGGCCGGCGGCCAGGGTGTCGCCTGTGAAGATTGCGTTGCCGATGACGTAGACGAGGCTGTCGTCGCTGTGGCCGACCACACGCATGACTCCGACCCTCATGCCCTCGATGTCCAGATCCTGCTCCTCGTCCAGCCTCCTCGTCTCAAGGCCCATGATGCTGGACCTGTAGGCGTAGACGGGGCAGGGGTAGATCTTCTGGTACTTGCCCAGACCCCGGACGTGGTTCTCGTGGTCGTGGGTCACCAGTATGCCTGCGATCTCGTAGCGGTGGCCCTCTATGATCCGGATCAGCGTCTCGTCCAGGTCGGCAGGGTCTATGACCAGGGCCTTGCATCCCTCCTCGCCCAGGGTGACGAGGTAGCTGTTGACCTGCCCGTTGTCGCAGAAGTGGCTGTAGACCCTCATGACTCCTCATCCTCCTTGCGGAAGAAGGCCTCCTCCGGATTGGACCAGAGGAAGGAGACGCGCTCGATGGCGCTGGCGCGGAAGTTGACGCGCTTGAGGTTGCAGTCCTCCATCTTCGTGTCCAGAAGGCGTGCCATGGAGAAGTTCGAGAAGTAGAGGTCACTGGACGAGAAGTCGTTCGACAGCGAGTCTATGCCCATGAAGTTGCACTCGACCATCGTGCTGCCCGTCAGGGTGCAGCGGATGAAGGCGCTGCCGGAGAAGACGCAATAGCGGGCGTGGACCTCGTCGAAGCGGCAGTCTGTGAATATGCACATGTCGAAGAAGCATGAGGAGAGGCGGCTGCCCGTGAAGTCGCATCCCCGGAAGGTCGAGAAGGAGAAGTTCGATGCCCTGACGTGGCTCGACTTTATGTCCAGGCCTTCGAAGTCTCCGCCGACGATCGACAGGTCCTTTATGATTCCTCCCGCCTCGAGGCAGGAGCGCAGATGTGAGAGGATGAGCTCCCTTTCCTGGGCAGAGGAGTGGTGGAAGCACTTGTCGAAGGGCGTGCATGCGACGCTCCTGCATTGGGGATGGGAACAGATCGTGCCTGCGAACATGGCCAAAGCTTTGCACCGGCGGGAGAGCTTTGTCAACGACGCGCTCTCTGTGCTATGCTCCCTTGTGATGAAAGCAGTGGTCAGATCGGCGATAAGCAGCCTCTACGAAGGCTGGTGCGAGGAGGAGGGCAGGCTCTACCGGCTCCGCATAAAGGGACGCGTGCTCAGGCTCGGCGAGTGGGAGTACAATCCCCTGGCCGTCGGAGACGAGGTCGAGTTCACGCCATACAGCCCAACGGAGGGGCTGATCACTGCGCGCCTGGACAGGAGGAGCGCCTTCTGCCGCTGGAACATAAAGCTGGAGAAGAACCAGACGATCGCCGCCAACATGGACCAGGTCGCCATCGTGACGAGCGCCTACGAGCCGCCCTTCCGCCCACGCTTCCTCGACCGGGCCCTCAGCTGCGTGCAAGGCGACGCCCACGTCATGATCGTCATGAACAAGTGCGACTTCGACCTGAGCGAGGATGAGTTCGACCGCTGGGCCCTCTACCACCGGCTTGGCTACGACATCCTCGCCGTCAGCGCGGCCACAGGCGAGGGGATCGATGAGCTCAAGCGCCGCCTCCGGGGCCATGTGACCGCCCTGGTCGGCCAGAGCGGGGTCGGCAAGTCGAGCCTCGTCAACCTCATCATCCAGCCTGAGAAGAAGCAGGCGACGAACGCGATCAGCGACAAGTACCAGAGGGGAAGGCACACGACGAACCACTCCCTCTGGCTGGAGAGGGACGACATCGTCCTCATTGACACTCCGGGCGTCAGGGAGCTTCTTGTGCCCTACGAGGACAAGTCCGTCCTCGAGGCCAGCTTCCCCGAGTTCGCAGCCTTCCACGACAGCTGCGAGTACGGCGGAT
>JADIMU010000025.1 GCA_017694495.1 Candidatus Aphodenecus pullistercoris | reverse complement strand
GTTGCGGAACAGTATGTCGTTGAAGAGCGTCATCCGCCCGATCCTCTCCAGGTTCTCCTGCGTCACGCAGTTGTCGACCTTGTCCATGAGTACCTCCTTTCTCTGGTCTCATGGACACATATGCGATTGTCGTCGATTCTGTACAGCTTTACCTCAATAATGGGGAGGACGGCGTGAGGGCCTGTTGGGAGTTCCGAACTCCTCGACCAGACTGTTCACACGCTCTGTGAGCTTCTCAAGACTCAGATTGAGCTGGTCTATGGTGCGGCCCTGCCCGATGACGACCTCGTTGAGCTCCTCGACTTCGGCCTCAAGGAAGCTGACCTTCATCTCAAGCCTGTCAATGTCTTCATTCATGAGGCCCATCCTAACGCAAGGACATGCCAGAAGCAAGGAGGCCTTGCCGATTTGTCCAATCATGCTACAATTCACTTGTTGCAATCAGTTGCACAGGACAGGAGGTTCAAGGACTTGAAAGGCGAAAGGGTCGCACAGCTCGAACTGCTGCTCAGGAGCCATCCGGAAGGACTGCGCCGCGCCGAGATCGCGCGCCGCCTCGGTGTGCACCGCTCAACGATTTCCCGCTACGTGGAGGACCTGTCGCAGCACATCGACATCTACGAGGAGAACAACCTGATCAAGATCCGGCCGAAGGAGGACGACGACAGCATAGCGCTGTCCGTCTACGAATCGCTCGCCTTCAACATGTCCGCAGAAGCCCTTGCGAGCGATACGGCCATCCAGTCGCCACACCTTGCCTCCGGGCTGAGGAAGATCGCGATGAACATGCGCACCTACGCGCCGAAGGTCAGCGAGAACATTCTGGCGGTCGCAGAGAGGATCGACCAGAACGTCCAGCGTGACAAGTCGCTCTCCAGCCACTTCAGCAAGATCCTCGAAGTCCTCATCGACGCCTGGGTCACGGGCCGCATGGTCCGTCTGGGCACTGACGACGAGGATGGAGAGATAGAGCTGGCGCCATACTTCATCGGCTTCAGGGACGAGGACGGCGAGGGACGCAAGCCGATCACCGTCACAGGAAGGCTGCGCCACACGAAGGACATAGTCACACTGGACATCACGAAGATCACGCAGGCGACCCTCCTCGAGGAGACATACACGATTCCCGACAACCTCAAGCCTTTCCGCATGAGCCAGAAGGACGAGACGGACTACGATGCGATCGACATGATTCCCCTCGTCCTGAGCGTCAGGGAGAAGTCGGCGATGAACTCCTTCTCCAGCCTTGTGCACACGCCCTTCTCCTTCACCCACGAGGAGGACGGCAGGCTCACGTGCACCTTCAAGGCGGAGAACTCGATCGAGCTGATGATGCGCCTCTTCCAGTGTGGCAGGTCGGTGACCATAGTCCAGCCGGAGAGCTACAGGAGGAAGTACCTGACCTACATGCGCGACATCCTGGACTCCTACGCCGAGGAGGTCTGAGGTCCTCAGTCGGCCTCCTGCCTGTGACGTAGTCGATCGAGTCGAAATCGTTCCTCAGAGTGACGAGGTCCAGGTCCTACAGCGTGCCGGAGCGGTTCTTGACGTACTCGAAGTAGACGCCTTCGTCGTTGAAGACGATGATCTTGTTCAAGGCGGTCCAGATCGGAGAGCCCGCCAGATAGGCCGCCATGCTGTCCTGGGCGGAGTAGATTGTGAGCATCTCGGACGACGAGAGCGGTCTGTCCAGGCGCATCGCAGCGGTGACATTGTCGTTGAAGCAGGCCCAGCTGACGGCCTCCGTCAGAGCGTTGAGCGTGGTGTTGACCTCGTCCACGGCGTCCATGACCCAGTTCCGGTTGACGCGGCCGACCTGCTCGACCACGAGGCTGTTCATATAGGAGAAGAGGATCGTCAGGGAGGGAAAGCCCACACTGATGAAACAGACCAGGACGATTGCGACAAGACGTCCCCTGAAAGTCTTGAAGATCCTCTTTCACGATTGTATCAGCAAAATGTTGCACTGGGGAAGGTCAAAATTGTGCCAAACATGTGCCTGAAAAGACCACAGAATGCCAACCGACACAGGTAGGACCTATGCTACAATCCCATCCAGAAAGGAGGCGGATGCCTGCAATGTACACATACGACAGGAAGGAGCATGAAAAGAGGATGGCCTGGTTCCAGGAGGCCCGCTTCGGCCTCTTCATCCACTGGGGCCTGTATTCGATCTCGGGCAAGGGCGAGTGGGAGCGCAGCGACGGAAGGCTGCCGGCCCAGCCCTACGAGGGAAGGATCGCCGACTTCACGGCCTCGAGATACGAACCGAGGGAATGGGCGAGGCTGGCCAGGAGGGCCGGCATGCGCTACGCAGTCCTCACGACGAAGCACCACGACGGCTTCTGCCTCTTCGACAGCGCGCTGACCGACTTCAAGGCGACGGAAAGCCCTGCAGGACGCGACCTTGTGGCCGAATACGTCACGGCCTTCCGCGAGGAGGGCCTCAAGGTGGGCCTCTACTATTCACTGCTCGACTGGCACCACCCCGACTACCCGCATAGCACCGACATGCTCCACCCTATGAGGGGGAATCCCGACTACCCTGACGAGGGACGGGACTTCAACCGCTACCTGGACTACATGCACGGCCAGATCCGTGAGCTGATGACGAACTACGGCAGGATCGACATGCTCTTCCTCGACTACTCCTATGGCGATATGAAGGGAGAGAAGTGGAAGGCGGCCGAGCTCGTCGACATGGTGAGGACCTTGCAGCCTGGCATCGTCATCAACAACCGCCTCGAGACTGGAGGAGCCACCTTCGGAAGCCTCCTCACCCGCAATCCCCTACCCTGGCACGGCGACTACGTCACGCCCGAGCAGATCATCCCGCCCAAGGGCATAAGGAACGAAGATGGAGAGCTGGTACCCTGGGAAAGCTGCGTCACGATGAACGGACACTGGGGCTATTGCACCCTCGACAGGAACTGGAAGAGCTCGAGGACGCTGGTGCGCAAGCTTGTCGAGTGCGTCTCCAAGGGAGGCAACATGATCCTCAACGTCGGCCCCGACGCCTACGGCGCCTTCCCTCAGGAGTCCATCGACATCCTGGAGGACTTCGCCCGCTGGATGGACAAGAACGGAGAAAGCATCCATGGCTGCGGCCCCTACGAGGCGCCCAAGCCGGAGTACGGCCGCTTCACGAAGAATGGCGACAGGCTCTTCTTCCACGCCTTCGAGAAGGCCCTGGGCGCGATGCCGATCGAAGGCGTCCCGCGCGACAGGGTGCTGAGCGCCCGCGCTCTTGCCACAGGCGGCGAGCTGCCCATCGTCGACAACTTCTCCTATGGCGCCTTCCCTGACACCATCTTCGTCGACACTGGCAGCACAGCACAGTTGCCGGACGAGACGGACTACGTCATCGAGCTGAGGCTGAAGGAGGAAGGAAGGTCAAGATGAGTGTATCCGATGTCAGAAACGGACAAGCTGAAGGCCGGCAAAGTGCAAGATTTTGCCAAATCTGACCAGCATTTTGCATTTTGCCCGGCCCCAAGCCGTGTTTGAATCAAAGCATACTCAGAAAAGGAGACAATGATGAAAAAGATCATCAGCATCGCACTCATCGCCATGGTCGCCATGGTCGGAGTCTTCGCCAACGGCGCCTCCGAGTCCAGCTCCGATGGCAGCACTACTCTTACATTCGCAGTCTGGGACTACTCCCAGAACACCTATTTTTCCGCCCTGATCCCCGTCCTCGTCGTCTTCCTCGCCTTCCAGCGCTTCTTCGTCGAGGGCATCGCCTCCAGCGGTCTGAAGGGCTGATGACAAGGGAGGACATCCAATCTTTATGAAGCATTTCTACCTTGATGATACGAAAGGCTTCATCCGCCACTGCCAGGAGGATCCTTCCTGGCAGTCCCGTATTCTGGCGACGGCGGATGCGGCACTGAACAACACTTTCACATTCACCGACAAGTACGAGATGGAGCGATGCACACGCCCCGTCACCTTGTCCAGCCCGATCGACTGGGACCACATTCCCTTCGGCGACAACGAGTGGTGCTTCGCCCTCAACAGGCACACCTTCCTTCTGGCCCTCGCCAAGGCCTATGCAAGCAGCCATGAGGAGAAGTACCGCCAGGCCTGGATCCGCCTTTTCGAGGACTTCTACAGGAACAATCCTCCCACAGAAGGCAACAGGAACCTCTCCTGGCGCAGCCTCGAGTGCGGCATCAGGATCGAGAACTACATCCGCTCCTGGGAGCTCATGCGCGACTCCTCCCCCCTTCCGGACTACGTCGTCAGCGACATGACCGACTTCTTCAGGGAGCACATCAGGCTGCTGAAGGATACCCACACCGCCTTCCACAGGCTCTCCAACTGGGGCGTGCTCCAGGACCACGGCCTGCTGCTCGCCTCACTGTGGTGCGACGACGAAGAAGGCCAGAAGCTTGCCCTGGAGCGTCTGGACGAGGAGATGATGCTGCAGACCCTTCCCGACGGTGTCCACTGGGAGCAGAGCACGATGTACCAGGCAGAGGTCCTCCACGCCGCCATGGACAGCATCCTCGTCGCAGGAAGGAATGGACTTTCCATACCCCAGAGGCTCGTGGACAATGCCCACAACATGGCGCTGGGACTGGCACGCATGCTCCGTCCGGACGGATACAGCCACCTCTTCGGAGACAGCGACGAGATCGACATGCGCGACATGATGGCCCGCGCCGCCGTCATCTTCGAGGACGGAGAACTGGCCCACTACGGAAAGGGAGGTCTGGTCGAGGACTTCTACGCCTCCTTCCCCCTGGACCAGAAGCTGCCGGCCGACAGGCACCCGTCAGAGCGCTCGCACTACTTCAAGGATTCGGGCAATGCCATCCTCCAGCTGGGGGACGAGGACGAAGTGCGCTTCCATTGCGGCCTCTACGGCAGCGGCCACGGCCACTTCGACCAGCTCCACTTCGACCTCTGGCACAAGGGAACCGTCATCCTGACGGACTGCGGCCGCTACACCTACACTGACAGTGGAGAGCGCTACAAGACGAAGGGAAGCCGTGGACACAACACGATCCTGATCAATGGCCGCGAGATGGCAACGATGCTGGACAGCTGGGGTGTCGAGGACTTCGCGGAGCCGCTATTCACCGATGCGCGTGTGGAAGGTCCATACAAGTTCCTCAGCGCCGCACACCTGGGCTACATGAAGGAGGGGGCAATCCCCAGAAGGAGCATCGTGACGGTAGCCGACGACTTCGTAGTCATCTTCGACCAGGTCGTCAGCAGCAGGCCTTGCGATGTGGAGACCATCTTCCACTGCGACGATGCTGTGGAGCTGGACTTCTCCGGCGACGAGATCGCCTTCCTCAGCACGCCTGACGGAGAGGGGGTCGACATGCTCTTCTTCGGCGCCGGCCTTGAGACGGAGCGCATCCAGTGGCCCATGGCCAAGCGCTACAACGAGCTCATCAGCTCGCCTACAATCGTCACCAGGCGGCGCTGCGAGGGCATGATGCTCAACGTGACCGTAATAGCGCTCAGAAACGAAGCCTACCGCGTGGACCGCATCCCCGTGGTGAAGATCCTGAGCTCAAGCAGTATGGACGAGGAGAAGAGCTGCGGCCTCAGCCTCGAGTGCGGCGACAGGCGCTACACGCTCTCGTTCATCGCCCAGGAAGTGCCCACAGGAGGCTTCCTGGTCCGCTGCGGAGAATGCGAATGCTACGCCCGCGTCTTCATCCAGAAGGAGGGCGAGGATCTCACCGTCCTGAAGTACTGAGGCTCTTGCGGTACATGACCATGTCATGCAGGATATGCCCGCCCTCCACCACAGGGCGGGCATATCTGTCGAAGAAGCCCTCCCGACAACCATATTCCTCATAGCCATTCGCCTCGTAGAAGGCTCTGGCCGGAGAGTGGTCTCCCGTGCCGACGATGATCGCATTCCACTCCTTCGACACAAGATCCTCCGCCGCAGCGAGGAGGAGGCTTCCAAGACCTTCGCGGCGATGCTTTGCGGCGACGGCGATGTTCATCAGCTCCTGGCCGACGACCAGGGCGACGCCGGAAAGCTCGCCGTCCACATAGGCGGCAAGGAGGCTGCCCTCGTCCAGGTAGCGCGCCAGCATCGCCTCGTCCTCGTCCCCTTCCAGCAACAGAGGTACGAAGGGCCTTCTGTCGCCCTCCTCCAGACGGACCTCAATCGAGGAACCAGGTCTCATCTGCCTTCCTCTCTCCGTTCTTCGCCTCGAAGGCGCGCCGGGCCTCGACGAAGCCTTGGCAATGGTAGTCCCTCGCCTTGGCCGGGCAGACGCGGATGCACGCTCCACAGGCTATGCACTTGTCGGCATCGGTGTCCCAGGGATGGGTGGGATCGATGGCGAGCGTAGTGCAGAAGGCAGCACAGCTGCCGCAGCCGGTGCACAGGTTGCCTCTTCCGTCAGGGTGGAAGCTCACGCCCTTGAAGGACTCAGGTCCGCTGGCGTCCTTCCTGGGAAGGGCGAGATGGCTGCCTGAATGCTTTTCCATGCTTCTGACATGCTCGCCGAAGGCGACGAGGGCGGCCCTGTCGGCCTCGTCTGGACGTTTCGATGCGACTGAGGAGAAGATCGAGTGGCGGCAGACGAAGGCTCCTGCGGCGATCACATGGAAGCCCCGGGCCTCCAGAAGCTCCTGCATCTGGGCCAGCGCGTTGTCGTAGGCGCGGTTGCCGTATGTCGCGATGACGACGGCAGGCGTGTCATGGCCTGTGAGGAAGCTGGAGACGAGGGGGACGCAGAGCGAAGGGATGAAGCCTCCATAGACGGGCATCGAGAAGACCAGCAGGTCGTCCTGGGCGAGATTGAGGATCTCCCTGCCCTCCTCCCGCCTCCAGTTGAAGCGGCGCGCATCGGGATCGATCGTCGATGAGACGGTCAGGGCACAATAGTTCGTTCCGTTGAATGCGGAGAAATGGACATCGTAGGTCATGAGTCCATCATAGCACCACGGCCGCATCTGGAGTAGGATGCGGCCGTGGAACGGGTCAGCAGAAGAGCCTCTTGCCTATACTCCTCTCCCCTGCCTTCCGGTTGAAGAGCGTCAGCTGGCCGAAGCCTGTGCAATCAGCAGCGAGGAAGGTGTCCGTGGGAGTCGCGTACTCCTTGTGTGCGACGACGAGGACGTAGTCCCTGTCAGGGCCCGCAAGCTCGACGGCCTCTATCGTCTCGGGCGGGAAGACGATGCCCTTGAAATTGCTCCTCACCTCATCTGTCAGAGAGGCTGAGACCTTAGCGTCACCGAAGTCGAAGACGGTGACGAGGCTCGCAAAGCCCTCCGCCTCCAGCTTAGTCGAGAGGCAGAGGTTGGGCGTGCTCTCGTTGTAGTGGCGGCTGATCCGGCTGTCGATGACGGACAGGCCCAGTTCCTGGCGCGAAAGCTGCGTGATGCGGCAACCTCCGACTTCGACCACATTGCCCTCCACCTGGGGTACAAGGTCCTCTGCGAAGTGCCACAGCTGCTCGTAGCTGTGCCTGCCTGTGGCATGGAACTCGTCGATGACCACAAGCATGCGGCCCTCCTTCATCCAGACGGCCTTCCTGTCGACGAAGACGCCCCTGTCCTGGTAGCCCAGATGTCCGCCCTCGAAGGCGATGTCATCGCCCTTGAAGGAGGCGCGGGTGCCTATGGCCCTGGCGAGGCTGTGGCACTCCCAGCTGTCCTTCTCCGGGTAGAGCTCGATGCCGTCGACCACGACGACGTTGTGGGCCCTCATGTCCTTGAAGGCCTTGCGGCCCTCGCCGAAGACATAGCTGAAGCGTCCGGCGTCGACGAGGAAGTCCCTTCCCCTGTCGACGAAGCTGATGTGGCCCTGGTCGGCATGGCCATGCCCAGCGCCAAGCGTGCCGTTGTGGAAGCGGATCCATGAGGAGTCTGGACTCCAGCCGTCCCGGCATGCGACGTTGCCGCTGTCCTCGAGGATGTAGTCGAGGAGCTCCGGCGTCCTCGCCTCGATCGCCTCATACTGGGCGATGCCCTCCTGACCGACAAGGAAGGAGGTCTCATAGTCGAGCACAGGGTAGCCGACGCCCTTCAGGGCACCGTCCGAGAAGACGTAGGCCGCCTCGCTGACCAGATCCCTCATGTCGATGTCGTCGCTGTCGCCCATCATGGGCTCGCTGCCATTGGGCTTGATCCACTTGAGGTCGACAAGAGCCATCTTGTGGACTCGGTAGAGGAACCAGTCCTCCAGCTGGTGGCCATAGAGGCGGCTGAAGAGGATGACGTCCAGGTAGTCCCTGAGCACCTCGTTGTGGTACATCGGGCTCTGCTCCCACTGGGTTCCGTCGTCATATACCTCGTTGAGGAGCTCCAGCGAGAGGCGGCGCAGCGCCTCCTTGCGCCAGTCCTCCCGGCCGAAGGCGCAGGCGGCCAGGTAGAGGCCGTGGTTCGAGAGCACGCCCCAGTTGCTCATAAGGTGGTAGCTGTTCCAGCTGTTGGCCAGGATGAAGGCGGCATGCTCCTCGACGCTCTTCATGAAGATGGGCTCGATGGCCTTCATCTGGGGGCTTGAGCCTGCGATCAGCCAGGCCTTGGTGAAAGTGTCCAGCCTTATGCCCGTCTCTATCGTCCTCCAGGCCTTGGCCGAGGCCTCGTCGTCGGGACGCACCTTCTCTATCCACAGCCTCATCTGGTCGGCCAGGCAGGTCGAGTACTTTCCATCCCCCGTGAGGACATAGGCCTGGGCCAGGCAGATGAAGTGGCGCAGGCGGTTGAAAGCGTAGATCCATTCAGGGTCGTCCCCCGGCTGGTGGAGGAAGTCGATCTCCCCCTCGAAGTGTTCCTTGACGTAGGTGCGCTCCATGTCCCAGCGCTGATCGAAGATGAAGCTCTGAGCAATGGCGTCGTCCGCCGTACGGATACTCGATGCGACATCCTCAGGCCAGGACGATCTGAGCGCGTCCACAAGATTTCTCATCGTCGTAGTCTCCTTACAGCAGGAGGGTAGCACATGGCCACCCTCCTGCAAATGGAAAAAAGAGAATGTTCCCCCTGCCCCTCAGCCCTTGAGACCTGTGGAGGCGACGCCCTCGACGAAGTACTTCTGCAGCGAGAGGAAGACGGCGAGGACGGGGATCATGGTGACTACCGAGCCCGCCATGATCAGGCCGTACTCGGAGGAATACTGTCCGATGAAGCTCCTGAGTCCCAGCTGGATCGTCTTCAGGTTGTCCCTCGTCAGGTAGATGTAGGGACCAAGGAAGTCGTTCCAGGTGTTGACGAAGGTGAAGATCGTCAGCGTCGAGATCGCAGGCTTGGCCAGAGGCAGCATGATCTTTGCGTAGATGCCGTACTCTGTCATGCCGTCGATCCTGGCAGCCTCGCACAGCTCGGTCGGAACCCCTTCATAGAACTGCTTCATCAGGAAGACTCCGAAGGCGCTGAAGGCCTGGAGTATGATGATCGCCAGATGGGTGTTGTTGAGGCCCATGCCGCGCAGCATCATGAACTGGGGGACCATGTAGGCCTGCCATGGCACTGCGATGGTCGCGATGTAGCCCAGGAAGAGCGCGTTGCGTCCCTTGAAGCGGAGCTTGCTGAAGGCGTAGGCCGCGAAGGAGGACGTGAAGAGCTGGAGCAGCGTGACGATGATCGTCAGCTTGACCGTGTTGAGTATGTAGGTCAGCAGCGGGATCTGCGTCCAGATCCTCTGGTAGTTCGACCACTCGGGATCCGCGGGAATCCACTGGATCGGGAAGGTGAAGACATCCCTGTCCTGCTTCAGCGAGGCGGAAAGCATCCAGAGGAAGGGCAGCAGCATGACGGCCGCCATGAGGATAAGGAAGATGTACAGCAGGACCTTGAGAATTTTCTGGCCCGTCGATTCTATCATCATATCGGTACCTCCTCAGTCGTCTTTTTCCAGCCTGAACTGGACGACGGTGACTACAAGGACGATCGCGAAGAGGACGAGGGCCTCGGCGGACGCGACACCCAGCCTCCAGTAGCGGAAGGCACTGTTGTAGATCTCGTAGACAAGGACGGTCGTCGCCTCGGAAAGGGCTCCCGAGCCGGCACCGGCCAGCATGTAGACGATGTCGTAGACCTTGAAGCACTGGATCGTCAGCATGATCAGGATGAAGAAGGTCGTGTTCTTCAGCTGGGGCAGCGTGACGTACCAGAACTTCTGCCAGGTGTTGACGCCGTCGATCGAGGCGGCTTCGTAGAGCTCGTTGTTGATGCCCTGCAGTCCCGCCAGGTAGATGACCATGTAGTAGCCCATGTACTTCCAGATGGAGAAGAGGACGATGGTGAACATGGCCCAGTCGTTGTCGGCGATCCAGCGGGGCGGGTTCTCGACTCCCAGGCTCATCAGGATCTCGTTGATCGGACCCATGGACGGGTTGAAAAGCATGTTCCAGACCGCGGTGATGGCCACCAGGGATCCGACATAGGGGAAGAAGGAGACTGTCCTGAAGAAGTTCCTTCCCTTGATCTTCTGGTTCAGCACGATGGCCAGGAAGAGGGAGACGACGAGTGTCAGAGGCACCGTCCCGATCGTGTAGATGAAGGTGTTCCTCAGCGATGCCAGGAACATCTCGTTCGTGAAGATGTACTTGAAGTTGTCAAGTCCGGCCCAGGTCATCTCCGTGTTGCCGTTCCAGTTGAGGAAGGCCAGCGCGAAGGCGAAGACTATGGGCACCAGCGTGAAGACCGCGAAGCCGATGAAGTTCGGCGCGATGAAGGAATAGGCGACCAGGTTGCGGTTGATCTCCGCCCTCTTCGCCGCCTTCGTCTTCTCGACCTTCAGGCTGCGGTCGATTGGAAGCCCGGCCGCAGTGAAGGCAGGCGCTTCCTTTTTCTTGTCTTTGAACATTGTTGCACCCCTCAAGACAGACTCAGCCGCGCGAGGCGGCTGAGATCTGTCCTCTGAAGTCCTTCAGATCAGTTGGCGAGCACCTCGTCAACCCTCCTTCCCATCTCTGCCAGACCTTCGTCGACGCTCATGTTCTCGGTCATGATCTGGTCATGGTACTCGTTGAGCACGACCTCGATCTCGGCGCTCTTGTCATGCAGAGGCATCTCGAGGTAGAGCTGGGCGACATTCAGGGCCTCCTTGGAAGCCTCGTCCTGCGGGAAGCCGGGCGTGGAGGCGATGATGTTGTTGATGTCGTCGTTGGTGACGGCGGGGAAGTTGCCGGTTCCGGCAAGGACCTCAGCACCCTCGACACCGGTGACGAACTTCACGAAGTCCCAAGCGGCCTCCTGCTGCGGAGTGCTGGCGGGGATGGCCAGGGCCGTGATGGTTCCAAGCGTCGTTCCGGGCTCGACACCCTCGGCGTGCGGATACTTGACGATGCCCCAGTTGGTGGCGTCGCTCTGTCCGGACTCGTTGGCGGCGATCAGGGAGGCGATGAACCAGGAACCCATGTTCATCATGGCGACCGACTCATTGTAGAAGACGCCGGTGTAGTGGATGTTGCTCGTCTTCAGAGTGGCGTAGTCCTGGACGATGCCGTCGCGCTGCTGGGCGAGGGCCATCTCATAGTAGGGCTTGAGGTAGCTGTAGTCGCCGCCGTCGGTGATCTGATGCTGGCCATCGAGGATGCCGAACAGCTGGATGGCGCTCCTCCAGGTGTGGTAGTGGGCACCGTAGACCTTGCTGGCTCCGCTGCCGCTGGTCATCTGGCGGGCGATGGCGTCATACTCCTCGAAGGTCATGTCGTTCGTCGGATAGGGAACGCCGGCCGCATCGAAGAGGTCCTTGTTGTAGAAGATGACCCAGAAGTCGCTCCTGAAGGGCAGTTCGTAGAAGCTGTCGCCGACGGTGACCTGCTCGACGATGCCGCCGTACATGGAGGTGTCGATGCCGTCACGCTCGGCCAGGGGAGCGAGGTCGGTCAGAAGGCCGGCCTTGACCAGGTTGTTGTAGCCGGGGATGTCCTTGACCGCCACGACGTCGAAGTCGCTGCCGCCGCCGGAGAGCTGGATCTGGAGTGCGGTCTGGTAGTCGGCGCTGCCAAGGTCGATGACCTCGACGTTGACGTCCGGGTTGGCCGCCTCATAGGCGTTGATCAGGGCGTCATAGTAGGGAGTGGTCGCATAGTCCCACACAGCCCAGGTGAGCGTCGTGGTACCATCTGCAGAGGTGGACTCGCTGCCACCGTTCGCGAAAACGCTTGTCACCGCCATGAGGGCGACGAGAAGCGCGACAAGAATCCTTTTCATGAATTACCTCCTGGAAAGTGGAAAAGTCTGTTCTCAAGCATCCACACTAAGACCACTTTCCGGCCAGCGACATGGAAAATACCTGACGCTTCCTGAAAAATCCTATCGAAATGTGACAGGAAGGATGCACAATCATACGCCGTCATGCAAAATCTTCCCATGCGCTTGCCCTCGAGTCCGACAGGCAGAATAATTCTTCCATGAGCGTCTTCCATTCAGTCCGCACGAGGATCATCATCCTGAGCGTCCTGCTCTTCGCCTCCTCCATAGCCGCCTACACATTCACGGTCTGGACGGTTGCGAACGGATACGCCCTGGTCGACAGCAGCCAGAACCGCTCCTTCTCACTGAACCTCGTCGTCAGCGAGATGGAGGAGATGCTGGACAACGTCGACGCCCTCATCACGCGCATCTCGATCGACAACGAGCTGAAGGCCGCCCTCTCCTATGGCGACATGAGGGACTACTACGACTCCTTCTCCGCGATGATCCAGGCCAACCCCGCCTTCGGGGTCATCGAGCGCTTCATCGCCACTGACCGCAGCTACAGCGACTTCCTCCAGGTCGGCTCCACCTCGATAAGCGAGGGCCGGCCGCTGAGGCAGGACTACTTCCTGGACGAGACGGAAGTCCTCAGCCCCTCAGGCTCCGGCTTCACCGGCCCATACGCCTCTCCCCTTTCATACCGGCGCAACCAGGTCCTCGGACAGCTGAGGCCGATCATCGACTACAACACAGGCCTCACGCTGGGCTACCTCTATGTCTCGATCAACATCGACCACCTCCTCGACGGCCTGTACAGCTACCAGGAGATGGACAGCGGGGAGTTGTACATCGACTTCGGCGGACACAAGTGGAGGATCGAGGACCACAGCCTCGTCTCCGTCGAGAACACCGGCGAGGATGGGGAGCTCACAGGCATCCTCTCCAACGAGGTCAGCAGGGTCTACAGGACTCCAGATGGACGCTACCTCCTCAAACGGGCCAGCGGCCACTTCACGGTCAGCGAGGTCTACGACGCGCCCAGCCTCCTCGAATCGCACAGCACGGCCTATCCTCTGGTGATGATGGGCCTCTCGCTCGCCTTCCTGATCCTCCTGCTCGTCCTCATCCTCTCGCTCTACCTGACGCGTACGATCTACAAGCCTGTGCGGCGCCTCGCCGGACGCATAGAGAAGATACAGCACAGCGACTTCAGCAGGGACGAGCTCATCGAGACGGACGACGAGTTCGGCATCATAGGACGTGGCATCAACAAGCTTTCAAGCGAGGTGACCGACCTGATGGACAAAAGGGTCGAGGACGAGCGGCGCAAGATGGAGCTCGAGTACCGCATGCTCCAGAACCAGATCAACCCGCACTTCCTCTACAACACGTTCAACTCGATCAAATGGATGGCGACAATCCAGGGGGCCGACGGCATCACAGAGATGGTCACCGCCCTCTCCCGCCTGATGAAGAACATCTCGAAGAGGGACGATTCAGTCGTCCCGCTCTCCGACGAGCTGGCCTTCATCGACGACTACATGACCATCATGAAGTACCGCTATGGCAACACGCTCAGCTACGTACGCTCGGTCCATCCCGGCACCGAATGGGTCAATCTGCCACGCTTCACCCTCCAGCCCCTCGTCGAGAACGCCATCTTCCACGGCATCGAACCGCGCGGCACCGGAGCAATAGCCATCGTCGTCCAGGCCTTCGACGACCACGCGACAGTGATGGTCGCGGACAACGGCGTGGGCTTCACGAAGATGGGAGAGTCGAAGAAGGACGGCGTCTTCAAGAACATAGGCATCGACAACATCGTCCAGAGGCTGAACTACACATTCAAAGATGCCGCAAGCTTCAGCATCGACAGTTGGCCTGGAGTGGGAACTCGGTGTACAATCATGATAAAAAGGGAAAAAGGGGGGTCTCCTGATGGCCTATAAGGTACTCATAGCTGACGACGAGCCCCTTGTCCTCATCGGCCTGCAGGACCTGATCGACTGGTCAGCCGAAGGCTATGAGGTCGTCGGCCAGGCACGCAATGGCAAGATCCTCCTCGACGAGATCGCCCGCACGGAGCCGGACCTCGTGATCACCGACATCAAGATGCCACTGATGAGCGGCATCGAAGTGCTCGAGGAGGTCAGACGCACCGAACGTCCCCTTCCCCTCTTCATCTTCCTGACAAGCTTCGAGGAGTTCGATCTGATCAAGCGGGCGATGAGCCTCGAGGCGGTGGACTACATCGTCAAGCTCGAGCTGGACAAGAAGCAGCTGACCGACGCCCTCCAGCGCAGCGCGAGGCGGATCGGCGAGCTCAAGGGCAACGATGGAGGTGGCCATGTCGTGGGCGAGCGCAAGCTCCTCCAGGACCGCTACCTGACCAGGCTGCTCTTCTCGATGGACAGCGGCCAGCTCGACACCCGCGACGTCGGACTCGACTTCGAGGACGATTCGGCCTTCGCCGTCGTCCTGGTCACCCTGCCCAGCCTGATGGCTGGAGAGGATGGCCAGAAGGCGATGGGCCTCTACTCAAGCGCATGTCGGCTCATCGAGGACACGGCCAGCCGCTACACCGCATGCCACGTGGTCCAGCTCGACCTGGGCCACATCGCAGCCATCATGCCCTTCCCCGCCAAGGCCGTCGCAGGCTACCGCAGCTACGTCCACTCCGCCTTCAAGGCCTCCCTGGAAGGCCTGAAGAACTACTTCTCGCTCGATGCATACGTCTACTGCGGCCCTCTGGTCGACGACATCAGACGGCTGCCCGAATCCTTCGCCAAGGCGAAGCTCCTGACGACGATGCAGAATACGGGAGAGGCCCACATCCTCTTCTTCGACCACAGCGGAAGCGGTGACAGGCAGGAGCCGCATCTCGACAGCGCCCTCTTCACGAGGGCCTTCAGCGAGCTCAATGCCCAGCTGCTCACACAGGGCATCCAGACCCTTGTCCAACAGATGGAGAGCCTCCAGCTCCCGCGCATCGAATCCATCGACCTGGCAAGCAGCATACTCTATCTGGCGAAGGCCCTGGTGCCTGACGCCGAGACCTGCCTGAACGGAATCTTCGCCTCACAGGGGAACATCTACTCATACCGCTGCCTCTACCAGGCCTACGACAGCCGCGAGGTCGCCGCCTGGCTGAGGACCTTCTGCAAAGGCTTGTGCGACCTCTTCACAGAGAAGAGGCAGGACTACAGGCTCCAGACTGTGCAACGCGTCCAGGCCTACATCGACGACAACGTCTCGAAGAAGCTCTCGCTGGGCATGGTCGCCTCGATATTCGGCTACAGCCAGAATTACCTTTCGAGCCTCTTCTCGCGCTACGCCTCGATGAGCTTCGTGGACTACGTCAACAAGGCCAAGGTGGAGAAGGCGAAACAGCTGCTGGCCGACCCGAACGCCCTGGTCTACGAGGTCGCCTCGAACCTGGGCTTCGAATCGCCGTTCTACTTCTCGAAGGTCTTCAAGAAGGAGACGGGACTCAGCCCTACGGCCTGGCAAGGCAGGCTCAAAGGCTGAGGAGGGAATCATTGTTCAAAAGGACACCTGACTTCTGGGCCGATCTGGTGCACAATGAAGGTGGAATCGAAAAAGAAGATGGCAGGCGCAGCCGGCGCCATCGCGAAGACGGAGGAGCTGCTCCTCCACACGGCAGAAGGAGGAGATGTACAGGCGATGGGCCTGATGGATCGGAAGTCATGACCGGGGACGGATGCGGTCGAACAAGATCAAATATGAAAAAGGATGAAAACATGCGTGAAATGACGGAAGTCGAGCGCAAGGTTGCTCTCAGCAATGCAATCTCAATCATCAGGCGCAATCTGCCTGAGTACACATACGAGTGTCAGGATGCAAACAGCATCGATGGACTGTACAAGCCCATCAACAACATCGAGTGGACGACAGGCTTCTGGCCAGGCGAGATCTGGCTGGCCTATCTCGAGACGGATGACGAGCTCTTCGCACACGTTGCAGGCATCTTCACCGAAAGCTTCAGGGACAGGATCATCAGGAAGGTCGCAGTCGACCATCACGACATGGGCTTCCTCTACACGCCCTCATGCGTCGCGGCCTGGAAGATCAAGAAGGACGCGCATGCACGTGAGGCGGCCCTCATGGCGGCCGACCAGCTGATCAGCCGCTTCCAGGAGAAGGGACAGTTCATCCAGGCATGGGGAACGATGGGTGCGCGCGACAACTACCGCTACATCATCGACTGTCTGCTGAACCTCCCCCTGCTCTACTGGGCAAGCGAGGAGACGGGAGATGCGAAGTACCGCGACATCGCGCTGCGCCACACGCAGACATGCTGCGCGAACTCCTTCAGGAGCGACTGGTCCTGCTACCACACCTTCTTCATGGACCCAGAGACGGGAGAGCCTGTGCGCGGCGAGACCTGCCAGGGCTACAAGGCCGACTCCTCCTGGGCCCGCGGACAGGCCTGGGCCGTCTACGGCCTCGCCCTCGCCTACAGGCATACGGGAAATGAGAAGTACCTCGAGATGTTCGAACCGGTGTCGAAGTATTTCATGGACAAGCTGCCTGAGGACATGATCCCCTACTGGGACCTCATCTTCACCTCAGGGGAGGAACCTCGCGACTCTTCGTCCGCGGCCATCGTCGCATGCGGCTTCCTCGAGGCGGCAGACAGCTACGAGAAGAGGGGCGAGTACGAGAAGGCGCGCCACTACCGCTCGCTGGCGAAGCAGCTCATGAAGGCTCTGTGGGACAAGTGCGCCGTCAACAAGGATGACGCGTCGTGCAATGGCCTGCTCAGGCATGGCACATACAGCAAGAAGAGTCCCTACAACACTTGCACACCCGCAGGCGTCGACGAGTGCGTCAGCTGGGGCGACTACTACTGGATGGAGGCCCTCGTCCGTCTGGGCGGCGGCTGGAAGAGCTGGTGGTGAGGACGATGCTGAACGAACTGCTTGCACGCGTCATGAAGGTCGATGCCCTCGATTTCAGACAGTACAGCATCGACAACAGAAAGCTGTGGGATGGCATCCCGCAGGACATCGCCGGCCAGATCGTCGGCGAGGCTGAGGCGGCGGACCCCGTCGCCTCGGCCTACATTCCACTCTCCCTCTTCCGCCTCTTCAAGAAGACGGGAGACAGGGTCAGCTTCGAGAAGGTCTACTTCGCAAAGCGCCGTATGCTGTCCAATCTTGTACTGGCCGAGTGCCTGGAGGACAAAGGTCGCTTCCTCGACAGGATCGAGGAGGCCGTCTGGGCCCTGCTGAGCGAACCGGCCTGGGTCATCCACGCCCACAACGGCTACATAAGGGACACCGAACAGCTGGACACACCGCTGACAGAACGCCCCATCCTCGACCTCTTCGCGTGCGAGACGGGCGAGATCCTTGCATTGACGAGGGCCTGCCTCCGCGGCCGGCTGAACCCGCTCATCGACCGGGACATCGTCCATGCGCTGAAGACGAGGATCGTGGAGCCGTACATCACGGACAGCTTCTGGTGGATGGGCTCAAGCGGCCCCCTGAACAACTGGTCGCCCTGGTGCACACAGAACGTCCTGATCGCCGCCATGAGCCTCGAGGACCTGAGCCAGAAGGAGCGCTTCAAGGTGATGCGCCAGGCGATAGCGACGCTCGACGCCTTCATCGACTCATACGGACCGGACGGAGGCTGCGACGAGGGGGCCAGCTACTACCACGCCGCAGCCCTCGCCATGGACGGCGCCTTCCGCATCCTGGAGGCGGCAACCGGTGTGGACTTCTCACCGCTCTACGCCCAGCCCAAGATAGGAGCCATGGCCTACTTCGTCGAGGCCGTCCATGTCGCAGATGACATCTACCTGAACTATGCCGACTGCTCGCCGAAGGCTGGACGCCTCAAGGCGAGGGAGTACCTCTTCGCCAAGCGCACGGGCAAGGGTGACATGATGCACCACGCCGCCATCGACTACATCGACTACGGCTGGAGGGAGGAGGACAACGACTACAACCTCTTCTACATGCTCACCGGCCTCTCGCTCTACCAGGAGATCCTCAAGGAGTACAGACGGCATGTGGACTTCACCAAGCCACGCTTCCTGAGTTTTGGAAAGACCCAGATGGGCATCTGGAGGACCGGTGGCGTGACATTCGCACTCAAGGGCGGATGCAATGCGGAGAGCCACAACCACAACGATGTGGGCTCCATCATCGCCTACCTTGGAGACAGGCCCCTGCTTGTGGACATCGGCGTCGAGACATACACGAAGACGACCTTCTCGCCACAGCGCTATACGCTCAAGCCGATGCAGAGCGGCTACCACAATGTCGTGAACTTTCCGCCCATCGAGCAGAAGGACGGAGAGCAGTACAGGGCGGAGGATGCCATACTGACGGAGGATGGCGCCTCGATGGACCTCACAAAGGCCTATGCGGCCGATGGAAGGCTCAAGTCCTACAGGCGTCGCCTCGCCATCGACGACAAGGCGCCCACCTTCACCATCACGGAGGAGATCGAGGTCGATGGTCTGGAGCCTGTCCTGACATTGATGAGCCTCGAGGAGCCGAGACCTGCAGGACGGAACATGATAGACTACGACAGCTTCACGATACGCTTCGACAGGGATGTGGACATCTCGACTGAGCCCTTCCCCGTCACGGACGAGAGGCTGCGCAAGGCCTGGCCCGAACTGCTGTACAGGACTCTGGTCAGACTGCCAGGAACGACTGTATGGACACTTGAGACCAGGAAGGAGACGGAAAAATGAGGATAGAGATCATCAGGGGCGGCGAGAGCGTCGCCCACAGCGAGCAGGAAAGGGAAACCTACCTCGTATTCAAGGAGGCCTACCAGGAAGGCGACCAGATCCGCATCACACCGGAGGGTAAGGGTTTCCTGACGCTCCAGCTCGATGCAGTGCTTGGACGCGCGACAGTCTACAGCGACGGATCGGCCTTCACGATGGACATTCCCTTTGGACAGAAGCACGACTGCTACCAGGAGTCCGTCTTCAAGGGCGAGCTCCACTTCCTCTGGGTCCGCAAGGCCCACGAATGGGAGCACGACCACTACCGCAACCTGGCGCTGAACCCCTACGACTGCCATGAGAACACGGCACTCTTCCCCCACTCCAAGGCGAACATCGAGACGCGTGGAGAGTCGGTCTTCGCCAGCCGAAACGCCATCGACGGCATCGTCGCGAGCAACTGGCATGGACTCTGGCCCTGGGCCAGCTGGGGAATCAACAGGGATCCGAAGGCGAAGCTGACGCTCGACTTCGGCCGCCCCGTCACGATCGACAGGATCATCATGTACACCCGTGCCGACTTCCCGCATGACGCCTGGTGGACGGAAGGGACCTTCGCCTTCAGCGACGGCAGCGAGCTTGTGATGCCTCTCGAGAAGAAGGACGGACCGCAGGAGATCACCTTCCCGGCCAAGACGGTCAGCTGGCTCGAGCTGGACAGGCTGATCAAGGCGGACGATCCCTCACCCTTCCCTGCCCTCATCCAGATCGAGGTCTACGGAAAGGACGCATGACGACACAAGGGGGCCGGAGGAATCCGGCCTCCACTTCAAAAGAGGGGGAAGGATGAAGATCGACAGACAGGAGATCAGTCTCGAGGAACTGGTCGGCGGGAAACCGCTCCAGGTACGCTTCAGGATTGACGTGGTCGTTGAGGACGGTGTGCTCACAGTCAGATCTGACCTTCTGAAGGACAAGGATGGAGAGGAGCTGCACTTCACTTTCCCACTCGAGGAGATTCTCAGGATCCTGCTGCTCAGCAGCCCAGGCCGCGCCCAGGTCCTCCAGATCCAGAGCGTGGAACAGGGCACGATCATCTCGGGCTACAGGGAGCTGACGGTCTCGGCAACAGGCCGTGCAATGACAAAAGTCGGCTTCTGGAGCCGCACCCACCACGATTACAGCATCTGAACAGACTCTTGCCCTGCCAGCCTGCCGAGGAGTTTTCTACCTCACTTTTCTACCTCACAAGAACAGCCCAAAAGCCCTACACAAACAATCAATCATTTACAATTCAATGCTTTGAACATCTACCTCATCATACAATTTTCTACCTCATTTTCCTTTACTTCTACATCAGCATGAAGTAGAATCAGAAAATGAAGAGGAGGAGACCTCATGCCCGATCCTGTTTCCATCATCAACGACCTCAGAGGGTATGAAACCGAACGGGAATGGTTCGAGTTCAAGGAGAACTGGTTCATCGCCGATGAGCTCGGCGAATACATTTGCGCACTGGCAAACACTGCAGCCATGTTTGGCCGCAAGTACGCCTATATGGTATGGGGTGTCGCCGACAGGACGCATGAGGTGGTTGGAACCAGCTTCGATTTCCATCAGGATGTGAAAGGAGAACCGCTTCAACATTACATCTCAAGGCAGCTGTCGCCTTCCGTGAACTATGTCTTCGAAGAATGCACGGTTGATGGCAAAAGGCTGGTGCTGCTGACGATACCTGCCGCAAAACATCTGCCGGTCTCATACAAGTGGGAGCGCTTCATCCGCATCGGCTCCAGCAAGGAATCGCTCAGACGCTTCCCCGAGAAGGAGATATTCCTCTTCCATGTCCTGCGGGATGGATTTCCGACAGTCGAGAATACAGAATCGGAATACCAGGACCTTACATTCACGAAGCTCAAGCTCTACTACGGTGCAAAGGGCCTGGCCCTCAACGATGAGACCTTCGAAAGGAACCTTTCTCTGCGAACAGAGGATGGCAAATACAACATACTTGCACAACTGCTCTCCGACAACAGCCACATACTCATCCGCATCGGTTCATTCTCCGGGAGGACGAAGTCTGCCAGAATGACGGACATAAGGGATTTCGGGAACACTTGTCTCCTCTACTCGATAGACGATCTGGTGAACTACGGAAAGCTGCTGAACGCCATCCAGCCGGACGAGGACAACAGACTGGTCTCCAGAGACGACATCCCACTCTTCAACCAGGATGTGTACAGGGAAGCCGTGATAAATGCGCTGATACACAATTCCTGGACAAGTGGGAATGGACCAACCATAACAGTCTTCTCAGACAGGATCGAGATACTCTCCAGAGGATCTCTTGCCCCAGGACAGACCATAGAAGGTTTTTTCAAAGGCGAATCCGTACCTGTCAATCAGAAACTCGCTGAAATCTGCCTGCAAGTACATATCAGCGAGCGCATGGGCAGAGGTGTACCCAGAATCGTCGAAGCCTATGGCAAGGATGTATTCGAGTTCAGGGAGAATTCGATTGTCGTGAACATCCCATTCTCACGTGTAGGCAAAGGGAAGAAGTCAAATGTGAAGGCGAAGGTACAGCAGGACGCAACAAGCCTCATCCTGGACTCGTTCCAGAAGAATCCGAAGCTTACAAAAGCGGAGCTTGTCAAAGAGACAGGATTGTCCCGCTCCAAAGTCGACAGGACCATCTCGAAGCTTCAACACGAAGATCTGCTGACGAGGAGAGGCTCCGACAGGAACGGATACTGGGAAGTGATGAGCTGAGATCTCCCCTGGCGAAGACTTTTATGGTCATTTTTCAGGGACGCCTTCACCTTTGGCAATGGAGGTGAGAGGCTAGCTTACAGCCTCTCCACCTTGGCGATCTCGTCCAGAGTGAGCATGGAAGCGCTGTCCGTGTCGAGGAAGAGCGACCAGTGAGGATGTGTCCTGAGCAAGGTTGCCGGAATGTCTGCGGTGACGGCCTTGGCAGTTAGTGTGTCATGTATGGCCTTCGCTTTGACGCGGTGCGGCACGGCGGAGACGATATGGTGGCATTTCAGGATCTGGCGGCAAGACATCGATACGGCTTTGTCAGGCACGTCATCGACTGTCGGGAACCAGCCCTCTCCCACCTGCTGCCTCTTGCATGCGTCGTTGAGGGTGACGACGATGTAAGGCTCATCTGTCGCAATGTCGGCAGGAGGATCGTTGAATGCGATGTGACCATTCTCTCCGATGCCAATGATTCCCAGATCGATCGGCTTCTCATTCAGCAGACGTCCAAGTTCTGGCAGCTGAGCCTCCTTCCCTTCGACAAGATGGTAGGCCTTGAGCGGAACGAGGGAGATGAAACGCTCCAGGAGGTACTTCCTGAAGCTCGCAGGATGGCCAGCGTCGAGCCCAAGATACTCATCGAGGTGGAACATCGTAACCCTGGACCAGTCGACATCCATGTGGACGAGCTCTGCCAGAGTCTCGAACTGGCTCGAGCCTGTGGAGAGGACGATCCTCGCCTCCCCATTCCTGGCAATCGCATCATTGATCGTACATGCCGCCTCAAGGGCCGCCTGGTGGCCAAGCCCAGCCGCATCCTTGCTGATTGTAATCCTCATGGACACTACGTTAGCACTGCCAGCGTGACAAAGCAATGAAGAATGGATTGCAAAGGTCAAAGCGCTCGCCATGCATACAAGAAGGCTTTCTTCCTTCGCAATTTGACTTTTTACTACAACAACATCGCAAAGGGGCTCAGTTCCTCTTTTTTACAATCTTGAAGATTGCAAGCACTATTTTCTCGAGATCACTCATGAACTTATGGACAAGGTCCTCAGATATTTCATCCTGTCTCGCATCAGCATGCCTTCTGTCAAGCTGATGCGCAATCACATTTCTTCTGTCATACAGACCTTCAAGGCAGGTCTTCATTCTATCAAGAGGTTTCTCTTTGCCACCTTTCTCAAAGAAAGCATCATTCGCGATTTCCGTAATATCGAGTCCAATAAGATTCAAGTGCTCCTTGACATATGCGTAACGTACCATCGATTGCCCAGCGAACAGTGAATTGACATAATCCAGAAACCAGTCGGAAGAACACCCCTGATCAATTGCAAGCATAAGATCCTTGAGCCGCAGCTGGATGTTCTGATACTTTTCCGTTTCCTCCCAGCTTCCATCATGAATCTTGAACAGCCCATATTTGAGAAGTTCATGCATGAAAAAGTCGAAAGCCGCAAACAGAAAGATGACCTGAGACCTCCAGATGTAAGAAGCCGCTGCCACTTTACCATCGTGCAGCAAAGATTCAGCGACGTCGAACTCACTGCGGATGTCGCACACCGATTGGTTATAATGTTCCAGAATCTCATCCGGTTCAAAGAGGACCACATCCGTATGGAATGGACCTCTTGTATTCTCCTTCCTCTCAGAAAGGCCAAGATTCCTTCTCATTTGTCGCCACTCTCCTGTCCTGCACAAATCTGTGATAGTATTGTTCCATTCAGCATTGGCATGGCGCCATACTTGCCGGACATGTAGCCCTTTGCCAGATTCTCGCTCTTACGGACAGCTCGGACTTCCGACAATGAATAGAGGTCACTTGAACGCTCATGATCAAGTTGAGTGAACCAGATCTGGTCGCGGCGCATCAGATTGCCATCAAGCAGATTCGTATCATGAGTCGTAAACAGAAGTTGGGCAGAATGGTCGTCTGTCTGAGTAGAGAACAGTTCAACAATCTGATGCACGAGAGCCTCATGCAGGCTGGCCTCAAGCTCGTCGCATACAAGGATTCTATCATTGCGTAGAATGTCGATCAGAGGACACAAAACCTCGAAAAGACGACGCGTTCCAGACGACTCCTCCATGATGTTGACGCTGAATTGGTCATAAACCAGCATGGCCTCAATCAGATTGGCCTCCCCGTCCTTCAAAAAGGGAGACAGATGCGGAGGCATCGATGAAGAAATCTCACTGACAGGCTTCTTCTCTATCCTCACCTCAACGTCCTTCACCCCTGTACCGAAGCAATCCATAAAGAGAAGGAAGAGACGCTTCATCTCTGGGTCGTCATGCATGGCAAAGGCCGAATACTCGCGCCAGTTGTTGAAAAGAGGGTCGAAGAACACAAGGTCTTGGGCGAAGAACAGGAATGCACTTTCAAGTTCGATGACCTTGGTGAAGTTCGCCGCACAGGAAAGGAACAGACGGTTGTCCTTGAGTGCTTCGAGTCCAAGTTTCAATGCGCTCTGAAAGCGGCTTCCTGCAATGACCGAAAGTCCAGACCTCTCAAAAATCCTGGTCTGCCTCCCCTTTGGAAAAAAGTATAGATACTCATCCTCTACAAAGCCATCGAGAATTGAGAAGCCATATGCGTATCTGACTCCCTGTCTGATGAACTGAATGCTCATGGACGTCGGCTTGCCCACACACAGCTTGTGCGGATCATACGCGATCTTCTGCCCCGGTTGATTAAGGATGCTTGTCCTGGCCAGATTTGCCATGTAGGACAGAGCCTTTAGGAAATTGCTCTTTCCAGACCCGTTGGCACCATAGACGACTGCGGAAGGAAGAATCTTCAGACCTAGGCTGTGGCGCAGGGACTGAGGGTGCGAATCGTCTGACCCTGCAATCATAGAGAAGGTCACAGTATTCTTGATTGACCTGTAATTCGAGCATCTGAATTCAAGCAGCATAGAAGCCTCCGCCACTTATATTTTCCTTTGAATTCAAATTTTGTCAAACATATTTGCACAAAAAATGCAAATCCCATCGATAAATTACCCAAAAAACATTCGGCATCATGATTAGGATTCCGCCTGCTGAATCTTTGATGAAAAAAAGAGAGGGCCCATCAGCATCCCGACAGGCCCATGTCAAATGGTTAAGAGTTTTGCCACTAATGATCGATTCTACGCTTTCACCTGAGCACAGGCCTGACACGTGACAGTGTTTTGCAATTCATACATCCTTTGACCGGGAAGCGATTACATCCACACCATCATGCATCCCATTGCCTCAGGCAAAAGGACCCCTCCATTCTCAGACAGCTATGTTTCCATTGCTGTCGGAACGCTTGCATAGACCGATGATGAAATCGATGAGCGCAAGGAGGGACGGGATGAAGGTCCAGCAGAAAAGAAGATACAAAATTCCTGTACCAATCTTTCCCGCGTAGAACCTGTGGAATCCAAGCCCTCCAAGGAAAAATGCCAGTAGACAATAGACGATTTTGTTCACAACCTTGGTGGACTTGCTCGAAGGCACGTAAGCGGCAGCCTGATTCTGGCCTTCGATCGAGTTGCTCACATTGATGTTTATCGCCCCTGACTGTTGCGCAGGCTGCTCAGATGTCACGGCAGGAGCCTTCTTCAGAACCGCCATCCTGTTGTCGTTCTCGAAAATCTCGATTTCGTCTCCAACGGCAGGAACAAATCCGAAAGCCTCTTTCGTAATCTCTTTGAGGCACCCATCATCGGTCCCTACAAGGACCCTGTCATCCTCGATCTTAACAACCTTCGCCATGTTGTCTTACCTGCTGAAAGTGTAGGTCTGCCCACCGAATGTCAGGCTCAGCACATCTGTAGTCTCATCAAGGAGGAAGCCGAGCACCATTCCCATGCCCGAATCCTTGTTGATGATGGTCAGATTATACGAGTTGTCGGAGTCTTCCTGGTCGATTCCAGCATTCTCATACGTAGTAAGCAGAGCATTTGCATCAAAAGCGACGGAGCCGAACGAATTGATGACGACATTGTCCTCAGTGATGGTCAAGGTCTCATTGTCGTTGGACGAGTTCGTCCATGTACCCTGCAGCCAATCAGGGGTGGAAATCGTCTTCGATGAACAGGCGACGGCAAACAGCAGCAACAGCACGGAAATGCTGACGATCAGAATTCTCTTTTTCATTTTCTTCCCTCCTTTACCAATGATACGATTCCAACAGCAAGAGGAACCGCACCGCAGATCAGTGACCAGATTGCATATACCAGAAGATCCTTGAACAGATCCTGGCAGCCGATGAATCCGAAGATCGCACCGGCAATTCCAAGTCCACCAATGACAATATTCAGAATGGTCTTCTTCTCGACTTTCAGCGATACGATCGAGACGACGACGATCGCACACAGCACAGCGGCCACGATATATCCCATCACACCACCGATGTCATTCGACCATTTGCTGATGGTGTTAGTCTGATAGATCATGAAACCGATGATAGGAAGACAGATGATTGAATAGATGATCTTCCAAGCTTTCATTTTTCCCTCCAGAACTTTAATGTGAAGAAGTGGTTGAACTCCTACCCTTTCCAAGTCTGGATTGGAGTCTACCCCCCCCCTCCTTATTGTCAAGCTTTCCACAGCCCTGTTCATGGAAGACTGGAACCGGGCCAGAGTGGTTCCTCGCCTTGCATCTTGGCAATACGCCATTGCGCTTGCATACCCACTATGATTGCCAATGGGCAGCTACATTCTGTTGCAATCGGTCCTGAAGAGGCGGAGATGAGCTGTCATCCAGCCGGCAAGAGTCCTGCTGGTCGAAGAGTCCGCAAAAAAAGGAAGGGCCCGTCGGCATCCCGACAGGCCCCATGCTGTTGTCGCAGCAGGCAGGATCACAGGTCGTCCACGAGGGCTGTGCTCTTGGCGTAGGCCGTGCTGCGCGCCTCGAAGAAGTCCGTCTTCACCATGTTCGCATTGGAGTAGAGGCTGACCCAGGCCAGGTCCTCGCTCTCCTTCTCGTAGCCGGGATAGAGGACATCCTCGAAGCCGAGGTTGGACCAGCGCAGATTGCCCAGATAGCGGATGTAGGTCGTCACAAGGTCCTTGCTCAGACCGGGGACATCGTCGCCGATGACATAGTGTCCCCAGTCGATCTCCATCTGGACACCCGTCTCGACCATCTGTCTGTACTGGGCCACGAGCCCGCTCGTGAAGAGGTCCGGCCTCTCCTTCTTCAGCTCCAGTATGATGTTCCTGAAGAGCCAGAGGTGGGTGTTCTCATCGCGGTTGATGTACCTGATCTCCTGGGCGCTGCCCGGCATCTTGCCGTTGCGCGAGAGGTTGTAGAAAAACATGAAGCCCGAGTAGAAGTAGATTCCCTCGAGGATGTAGTTCGCGAAGAGGACCTTCACCAGGGTCTGGGCGTCACGATGGCGCAGGAAGTCGTTGTAGCAGTCTCCGATGAAGGTGTTCCTGCGCAGCAGGTGCTCATCCGTCTTCCAGGCGTAGAGGATCTCGTCCCTCTTCTCGGGAGAGCATATCGTGTCCAGCATGTATGAGTAGCTTTGGCTGTGGATGCACTCCTGGAAGGTCTGGATGTGGAGGCAGAGGTTGACCTCGTTGGCCGTGATGTAGCTGCTGATGTTCGGCAGGTTGGCCGACTGCAAGGAGTCGAGGAAGACCAGGAAGGACAGGATCTTGTCGTAGGCCCTCCTCTCGCTCTCGAGCAGGTTCGGGTAGTCCTTCAGGTCCTGGGAGAGGTTGATCTCCTCGGGAATCCAGAAGTTGTTCATGGCCTGGCGGTACCAGTCGTTGGACCACTGGTAGCGCAGATTGTTGAAGTCGTTCAGGTTGGTCGTGTTGCCACCAATCATGCGCCTCAGGCGGACGTCGGTGTCGCCGTCCGGATTGAAGAGCATCTTCTCTTCAAGCATCTCGTTCATTTTTTTCTCTCCTAGGACGAGCAGGACTCGCACTCTTCGACCTCGAGGGCCTTGCTCCTGGTGTAGTAGAGGGACTTCACACCCTCCTTCCAGGCAAGGACGAGAAGGTCGAGCACCTGCCTCATCGTGTAGTCGTTGGTTATGTAGAGGTTGACCGACTGGGCCTGGTCGATGTGCCTCGTCCTGACGCCGTCGGCCCTGATCGACCAGCTCTGGTCGATCTCATGGGCATTCTTGTAGTACCACCAGGTGTCGCTCGAGAGGGAGGGAGCGATGCGCGGGAGCATCGCACCCTTCTTCTCCTCGTAGAAGAAGCGCTTCATGACGGGATCGACTCCGCTCGTCGTACCCGTGATGATGCTCGTGCTGCTCGTCGGAGCGATGGCCATGAGGTAGGCGTTCCTCATGCCCTGGCGTGCGACCTTTCCCCGCAGCGCATCCCAATCCTGGCCGTGGTAGTTCCTGTAGTCGAAGTACTCGCCGGTGCTCCAGGCCGAGCCGGGGAAGAACTCGTAGGAGCCACGCTCGGCGGCCAGGTCGCTGGAAGCCTCGATGGCGGCCATGTTGATCTCCTCGAAGAGGGTGTCGACGAAGGAGAGGTGCTCTCCGCTCTCCCACTTGATGCCCTTCTTCGCAAGCATGTGGTGGTAGCCGGAGACGCCCAGTCCAATCGCACGGTAGCGCTTGTTCGTGTAGGCGGCGTACTCGAGGGGATACATGTTCAGATCGATGACATTGTCCAGCACGCGCACGGACAGGCGGGTCAGAGCCCTGAGGTGCTCATGGTCGTCGACATCGATGTTGCCCAGGACGAGCGAGGCGAGGTTGCACTCGACGAAGTCGCCAGGACGGGTGACCGTCACGACGGCGGGAGAGCCGTCGACATCCTGGATCGTGACGGACTCGGCCTCGATCGGACTCATGTTCTGGGCGATCTCGGTGCATAGATTGGACGAGTAGATCCTGCCGCAGTGGCTGTTCGGGTTGGCCTTGTTGACGTGGTCGCGGTTGAAGACGAAGGGGGTTCCCGTCTCGACTGCGCTCTTTATGATGAGCCTGACGAGGTCCTTCAGGACCATGCTGCGCTTGCTTATGCGGCTGTCGGCGACGCACTCGAGATAGCGCCTCTCCCACTCTTCTCCGTAGCAGTCCTCAAGATGGTAGCCCTTGAACTTGTGGATCTCATAGGGGCACATCATGTACCACATGCCGTCGAGGTTGGTCTCGACCTGCTTCCAGAAGTAGTCGGGATAGCAGATGGCGGGGAAGACGTCATGGGCCTTCATGCGGTCATCGCCGTTGTTCGTCCTGAGGTTGAGGAACTCTGGCATGTCCTTGTGCCAGACGTCGAGGTAGACGGCGACGGCGCCACTCCTGACGCCGAGCTGGTCGACGGCGACAGCAGTGTCGTTGACCAGGCGGATCCAGCGGATGATGCCGCCGGCGGCTCCTTCGAAACCACGGATCGGGCTTCCTGCGGCCCTGACCTTGCCGAAGTAGAGTCCCATGCCTCCACCGAACTTCGAGACTTTGGCGAAGTTGTCGAGGCAGCGGTAGATGCCGTCAAGGCTGTCAGGGACAGTGTCGATGAAGCAGCTGGAGAGCTGGTGGAAGGGTTTGCGTGCGTTGGACAGTGTCGGCGTCGCAAGTGAGAGCTCGAGGCGCGAGAGGGCGTCGTAGACGTCCTTGACGAAAGCCAGGCGCCCTGCCCTCTCCTCGTTCATGGCGAGGTGGAGCGCGATGGAGAGGTACATCTCCTGGACCTTCTCCAGCGCGACGCCGCTGTGGCTCTTGATCACATAGCGCTTGAGCAGCAGGTCGAGCCCGGAATAGGTGAAGAGCTTGTCGCGTTCCGTGTCGATGAAGCTGTAGGCCTCCTCGATCTCGCTGCGGCTGTAGGAATCCAGGATGCCGCGGAAGTAGAGCCCCTCGTCGGCCAGATGGCACAGCTTGTCATAGAAGGCCGAGATGTTCAGCTTCTCCCACTGCCAGTCCACATTGCGGCAGAACTCGTGGTAGAGCAGACGCGCCGCGATGAACTCCCACTTCGGCTCCTGGGCGCTGGCGAGCTCGACGGCCGCCTTGGTCAGGGCCGAGAGCTTCTCGGCCGTGTCCATGCTGCCTGTGATGAAGACGCCGGCCTTGGTCCTGAGCTTGGAAAGCGAATACTCGAGTCCGCTGTAGTCCTTCTGGATGCCAGAGAGCACTTCATCAAGGCCCTCGTCGCCGATGAGGGACACAAGCTCCCTGCGCTGCTGCCTCACGAGGGAGCGTGCCTCCCTGTAGAGGATGTAGGCCTTGGCCGTCTTGTAGTAGCCCTGGCCCATCAGGGCCTCCTCCACGAGGTCCTGGACGGCCTCGACGCTGAGCTCGTCGAGCTTGGCGGCCTCGGCGCAGACCGAGGCTGTGATGGCATCAAGCTTCTCTTGTGATGGGAAGACGAGAGTCCCCTGGAAGGCCTTGTCGATGGCGGCCCTGATTTTGGAGGCGTCGAAGGCTTCGACCCTCCCGTCACGTTTGGTTATCTGCATTATAGTCCTATCAAGAATTGTTCCTGATTAAGCTAGCAGAAATGGGAAGTGTGGCACAAGCCGTGCTGTCAAGGAAGCTGTACTCAGAAGAAGTGGATCCTCTCTGGCACTTGGGACTATGCACAGAGGAGGACCAGAGCCGCCTTGCTCCTGTATGTCTGATGGCGCCACGCGCACTCCTGTCCCTCTGCGGAGGCAAGGCTGAACCTGTAAGTATGTACAGGCCATTGGCCCCCATGGATTCATCGACACTGAAGGGACCATGTCCCATATGGATGGCAAGACTTGCCGGTCGTCGATGAGACGAGGCTTCGGCCCTCTGAACACAGGGGAAGGGTCGCTCAAGCGAATCGGCGTCACCCGCATGAGACGTGAGAAGGAAGGAACTTGCCGCATGGCGCTCACTGGCAGCCGTCTTTCCTACCCATTTTTGGTCCGACCACCTGTACGGCGCCAACTCTTCAGAGAGGGGCATCAAGTCTGCTGTCGACAAGTTGTGGGATATAGCCAGCCATGCGCCGACAATTTGACCAAAGAAGACATTTGGCAAGATTTCCCAAATCCATTCGGCAATATTCTGAGATTCCATTCGGTCATATTTCCCATAGAACCAGTTTTGTTGCAAGTTTCAAGTATTTTTATACGTTTTATTGCATATTGTTGTTGACTTCTTCCCTTGTCGGGTTGGAAAATCTCCTCATACAAAAGGAGAACTGAAAGCGATGGCACAGATCAGGTTCCACTCGGGAGAGGACATCCCCCTTGAGCTGCACAAGGTACGCATCGTGCAGAAGCTCGACCTCGTCAGC
>JADIMU010000004.1 GCA_017694495.1 Candidatus Aphodenecus pullistercoris | reverse complement strand
GCGGAGGACATCCACGACATGCTCACATCTGCAGGCGAGCTGCTGTCGATGCTCCTCTTCGGTGTCATAGAGCGCTAGATCCTCTTCTCCTCCAGGGCGTGGCGGAAGGAAGGGAACTTCCTACGCCACGCCTCTGTCTTTTCCATGCCTGGATAGGCGCCAGATGACGTCGGTGCAATAGCGGCCCAGCCAGCCGCACACAAGGCCCAATGCCAGGCCGGCGACGACATCGCTGGGAAAGTGGACGAAGAGGTAGAGCCTCGAGAGTGCGATGAGGCTTGCAAGTATGGCGGCGGGAAGAGTGGCCTTCCATCCAGCATCCTTCAAGGCCGAGGCCGCGGCGAAGGACGAGGCAGTATGGCCCGAAGGGAAGGACCAGTCCGTCGGCGGATCGACAAGCAAGGCCACATCCCTCTCGATCGTGAAGGGCCTCGGCCTCGCGACGACGACTTTGAGCAGCGAGCACGATACGAGCTCGAAGGCCAGAGAGAGGGCCATGGAAAGGCCCAGCCTCCTGGTCTGGGGACGGATGAGGAGGATGAGGCAAAGGAGCAGCCAAACCAGGCCACCGTCACCCAGCCAGGAGAGGAGGACCATGAGCCGGTCCATGAAAACGCAGGAGAGTACGTCATGGAAGGACTCGAGAAAACGAAGCTCCCAGATCATCAGGCGGCCCCCTTTCCCTTGCCTGCATGGCACAGCAGGTGGTGGCAGAGCACGGCAACCGGACCGAAGAGGAGGCCGGCCAGGCCCAAAAGGAGCCGTTTGCCACCCTCAAGACCACCACACTTCCACAGATGGAAGGCGCTGGCGAGGTTGGCGAAGGCAAGTACTACGATGTAGTAGAAGGCGAAGAGCGAGAGGAAGAGCCTGAGCTCAGCCGGGCCACAGGAGATCCAGAGCGACAGGCCTGCAAGCAGCGTGTAGGCCACAAGGGCTGCCAGGATGACGAGAGAGAGCTTGAAGACGGCTGCAGAGTCCAGCTCATCCAGCATCTTCATACAGCCACCTCTCTGGATGCCGCATTCCGTCCAAGGAGTGACAGGTAGAGCGCTTCCATCCGCCCTGCGAAGGCCATCTCGCCATAGCGCATTCCAGTGCGCCCTGCACTGGTGGCCATGGCCAGACGGTCCTCCCTGTCATCCATCAGGTGGTAGAGGGCCCGGATGAAGGAGGCTCCGTCATCGTAGACGAATCCGTTGAGGCCGTCCTCGACGACCCCCTCGAGCACCTTGTCGCGGCGGCACAGGACGGGAAGCGAGGAGGCCAGGGCCTCGATGAGGCACAGGCCCTGGGTCTCGCTCGTCGACGGCATGACGAAAGCGTCGGCCAGATGGTAGATGTCATGCGTCGCACCCGGATCGACCATTCCTGTCAGGATGACGCGCACCTCGGGACGGACCTTCTCGACGACTTGTCTGAGCATCTCCAGCCAAGGGCCGCCACCGGCTATCATCAGGACGAGGCGCTGACGCTTCACGGGCGCGATGTCCTCGATGAGCCTGTCCAGACCCTTCTCCGCAGCGATGCGGCCAAGATACAGGAGGACGAAGTCGTCGTCGCCTATTCCATAGCTGTGGCGCAGCCAGGCGCGCTGGGCCTCGGCTGGCCTCTCCTCAAAGCGTCCCGTCTGTATGCCGGATGCGATGACATGTGCCTCCTTCATTATCCCATAGCCTGGCAGCAGGCTGGCCGTCTTCACGGAAGGGGCGACCAGCGCGTCGGCCCGTCTGGCGGCACGCCGGAAGATGACCCTGGCTGCGGCCTTGGCAAGGAAGTGGGGGACGTGGCAGTAGCCTACGTAGTGCTCGTAGTCCGTATGGAAGGTGTGCACCAGCTTCGCCCCTGTGGCTGCGGCGATCCGGCGCGCCATCGGGAAGGTGCTGAACTCGCATTGCGAGTGGACGATGTCGGGCTTCCAGGCGACGATCTCGCCAAATAGCCTCTGGTCGAGGTGCAAGGCGAAGCGTGCCTTGGGATAGATGAAGGCGCAGCTGTGCGAGGCCTGGCAGTAGATGTTGCCGTCCGTGAACGAGAAGCCGCCATGGGAGAGCGTGAGCAGCCTCACTTCATGGCCCCTGCGTTCCAGGCCCTGGGCCAGTGCGAGCATTGATGTCACGACACCGTTGACGGCGTCGGTGTGCCAATCGCTGGTCAAGAGTATCTTCACTTTTCTCTCCTCCATCTCACGGCAACAGTGTGGAGGGTCTTTACAAAGCGGCCATGTACTTTTTCTAAACAGTCTCTAAACTGCGGTGGATTTCCCTCAGGGCTAGGCCTACCTGGAGGATGTCGCGCTTCGCGGCTACGGCGATCTCCTTCTCGCACAGTCCATCGACCTGGCCCGAAAGGACCCTTTCCACAGCCTCCTCGAGTGCCTCGTCCGTGCTGAAGAGGCAGCACGAGAGGCCATCGCGCTCCAGCGTGCCATAGGCGGGAATCGAGCGGAGGACGGCAGGTATTCCGCAAGAGAGGGCTTCCAGGACGGCTATGCCCTCCGTCTCCTCCCGGCTGAGGAAGAGGAAGCAGTCGGCGCCCGAGTAGGCGGCCACGAGCTCCTCCTGGCTGACGAAGCCTGGAAACGAGACGTTTGACGGCGCCTCCGCCATCGCCCTCCTCACCGCACGCGGTATGAGGGACTTTGGCAGGGAGCCGAACCAGATGAAGCGCACCTTCTCCATCTTCCGGGCCAGGGCGATGAAGTCGAGGATGCCCTTGCGCTCGATCGGCACGGCGGCAGTGACTACGACCTTGTCATCCTCGCCCAGTCCCCATCGCCGCCTCCACTCCAGTCCTCTGGCCTCGTCACGTCTGAAGCGTGAAGTGTCCACACCATTGGACAGGGCCCGGATCGGCCGCCTGATGCCGTAGCCTGAAATGATGCGCTTCGAATAGTCAGTCGGAGTCACAACGATGTCCCCAAGGTTGTAGCATAGACGCAGATAGCACCTGAAAAGCGGTGCCAGGACATTCGACAGCGGGAAGGATCCACGGAAGTCCTCCATCGTGGAATGGGCGTAGTAGACGACCTTCCAGCCATTCATACGGGCGCACAGCACGGTCAGCAGCGAGTCGGGGAAGACAGTGTTGATATGCACGATCCTGGTCGAGGGCGAGGGGCGGGTCTCCACCTCCTCGCCCACCCGCCTCAGGGCCTCCTTCTGGTGGGCGATCGCCTGGCCGACCCCACTGCGACCGACGAAGCGCAAGCCTCCCTGGTAGATGAATGTCGACATGTCAGCCTCCCGGCAACAACAGCTTCCAGCCTAGCTGGAGGAAGAGCGAATAGAGGAAGATCGAGAGGGGCTTGCCCAGCACGACCACGAGGGTGAAGAAGCCCAGTCTCATGCGTGTCGTCCCCGCCAGGGCGCACAGGAAGTCGTCCGGCGCCAATGGGAGGAAGATGGCGGCGGCGAAGAGCTTGCTGAATCGTCCATTCTCCCTCGTCCAGGCGTCGTAGCGCTCGATCAGGGAAGGCTTGAAGAGCCTCTCGAGAAGGGGTCGGCCCAGCCGGCGGGAGAGCAGGAAGAGGATGATCGAGCCGAGGACGATGCCGACATAGTTCAGCACGAAACCCTTGAGAGGACCGAACATCAGGACGCCGGCAAGGCAACTGACCCCGCCCGGTATGATTGGAACCACGACCTGGACGATCTGGATCATCACGAAGCCGAGGGGTGCCCAGACTCCCAGCGAGCCGACATAGGCGGCCATGGCCTTCTTGTCGGTGAGGATGCCTGCCCTCCAGGCCCAGATGGCGGCGGCGATGATGAGTGCGAGGCCCAGGATGGAGATGGCCCTGAGCACATTCTGCGACAGGCGGCTCATGAGATGCCCACCGCAGGACGGGCAAGCCGCCGCTCTGTGGCCAGCGCCCAGGCGACGCCCGCACACGATTCGAGGATGAAGCTGCTGTCGTTGTCCGTCGAGCCTTCCTTTGCCATATAGTCTTCATGACGCCTCCTGACGTATTCGGCGACGTCGTCGACAGTCAGTTTGGCTGATGGCCTGAACCCCTCCTCTTCCATATGCTCCTGGAGGCTGACTTCCAGCTCGTCCTCATAGAGCATGTGGGCCCTCAGCGAGCCGTGGAAGCTGTCGTTGTGCGGGTATGTGAAGGAATCGGCGATGTAGTGCATCAGCTTGCCCAGGCGGTAGCTGTGGAGGAGTCCATCGCCCCTGCCCTTCCTGAGCTTGGCAAGGACCGCATCGATGCGCGGCGACATGTTCCTGAAGCTGTGGCCCTGGAGGCGTCCTCCCCTGAGATAGCTGTACAGGGCGAGGTCGGGTTGCACGTTGCCGAAGATGAAGGCCACCGTCCTGAGGTCAAGGACCTCGCTCAGGCCCACCGCCAATGCCAGATGGCTTGTCATGTTCATATGCTCTTCCTCCTTGTCATGGCACAAGGATGGCGGAGCATTCTAAAGCGTCATGTAAGCGGTGTTAAACTTTTCTTAAACCCCGAAGCGGTAGCCTGCGCCCCAGACCGTCTGGATGTACTTCGGATGCGAGGGGTCCTCCTCGAGCTTCTCCCTCAGCCGGTTGATGTGCACGGCGACGGTCGCGCTGTCGCCCATCGCGTCCAGCCCCCAGATCTTCTCATAGAGCTCCTCCTTGGTGAAGACGCGGTCGGCGTTCTCCATCAGGAAGAGCAGAACCTCGTACTCCTTGTTCTTCAGCGTGACCTCACGACCGCTGACGAAGCAGCGGTGCGTCTGTGTGTTGAGGCACACTTCCCTCACACGCAGCTCCACGCGGGCCGCGCCGCGTCCCTTCAGGCGCTGGTACTGGGCCAGGTGGGAACGGACTCTGGCCACGAGGACTGATGGCGAGAAGGGCTTCTCGATGTAGTCGTCGGCACCCAGTCCGAGGCCCCGGATCTTGTCTATGTCCTCCCTCTTGGCCGTCACCATGAGTATGGGAGTGTCTATGCGGCTGCGCAGCTGGCGGCAGACCTGGAAACCGTCCAGGAATGGAAGCATGACGTCCAGGAGGATGAGGTCGTAGCTCCCTCCACCACCCTCCTCCAGGCCTTCGCGTCCGTCCTCGACGGTCGTGACGCTGTAGCCGGCAAGCTCGAGGTAGTCCTTCTCGATCGCCGCGATGTCGCGGTCGTCCTCGATGATGAGTATCCTTTCCGCCATCACTCGCCCTCCTTCAGTGTCATGACGATCGCCAGGCCTCCATGGGAAGAAGGCCTGGCACTCATGGCGCCGCCCATGCGCTCGACCATCTTGCGCGATATCGCAAGGCCGAGTCCACTGCCCTTGGCAGGGTCGCGGCGCGCCTTGTCGCTGCGGTAGAAGACGTCGAAGAGGCGTCCATAGTCCTCCTGTCCGACTCCGGGTCCGTCATCCCCCAGGATGAGGACGACATGGCCGTCCTCCTCTGAGGCCTCCAGCCAGAGATGTGCCCTGTCCGCCACCTTGTAGCGCAGGCTGTTATCCGCGACGTTCGCGAGTACTCTGGAGAGGAGGCCCTCGTCGATGAGGACGGTGAGCGCGATCCTGTCAGCGGGCATGACGAGCTCGAGCCCCCGGGATGCCAGGTCACCTCCCATGTCGGCGACAAAGCCTTCCAGCACCGTCCACAGGTCCCTCTGGACAAGATTGACGGGGTAGTCGTTCAGCTCGAGCTTCGAGAAGAGGAAGAGTTGGCTGACGAGGGAGTCGATGTCCTGGACCTTCTTGCGGATGACGTCGAGGTAGCGGCGCCTCATCTCCTCATTCGAGGCGACACCGTCGGCAAGACCCTCGACGTAGGCCTGGATCGAGGTCAGCGGAGAGCGCAGGTCGTGTGAGATGCCTGCGATCAGCTCCTTGCGGCTCTCGTCATCCTTCTGGGCGCGCTCGACGAGGCTCTTCAGCTTGGCCGCCATCTCGTTGAAGAGCTGGCACAGCGGTGTGAACTCGTCGTCGCGGGTGTAGTCTATGCGGTAGTCCAGATCGCCGCCGCCAAGGGCCTGGGCTCCTTGCGAGAGGAGGTCCAGAGGCTTCGAGATGCGCCGGACCAGGGCCCGGCTCATGAAGCGGTTGGTAAAGTAGACGGACAGGAGGACGGAAAGGACGAGGAAGAGCCAGGAGACGATGGCGGCGGTGCGGAAGGCCCTTGTCTCCATGTCCCTCAGCTGGGCGAAGAGGGCCACCTCGTAGTCGCCACCATCCATGTGCATGCGGGCCAGGTAGAGACTCCGAGAGCCCTGGGAGAGGATGACGGAAGCCCCCTCGACGGCGCTGCCAGCCTCAAGCATGTTTCCATCGTACATGCTCTTCGTTCCATACTCGTAGACAGTCTCCCCTTCCCTGGTGACCATCATGTACATCGTGTTGGCATCCAGCAGGCGGGAGAGGGGGTCCGGCTGTCCGCCATCATCCTTCCCGCTTATGACGTCGCTCACATAGGAGACCGTCAGGCGGGCCAGCCAGCCGAAGTCGCTCGCATCGTCCACGCCGACGCCTGAGCCGTGCTGGGCGACGGCCCACAGCACGAAGGCGCAGACGATTCCCGCCAGGACTGTGGCGATGACCGGCACGATGACCATGAGGAGGTTGGACAGCTCTATTTGACGCTTTATCTTCATTTTTCCATCTCTTGGACTCCATTCTCGCACGAAATTCTAAACAAGGTTTAAAGTCGTGCGGAAAAGCTTGCATATCGGACTGGAGGGGGACTATCATCACGATTGGTTGTAGGTACAACAAAAAATGGACAGGACGCATCGTCAGATCACGAAGATCGCAAGGGAGGCCGCCTCCTACGTGAGGACCTCCATGGCATTGCAAGGTGTCGGTTCAGGCGAGGCTGACATGCTGCACCTCATCAGGAAGAGGCCTGGCATCAGTCCTGGCGAAGTCGCCTCGACCTTGTACATGGACAAGGCGGCCATCACCCGCCGCGTGGCCAACCTGGTCGCAAAGGGTTTCCTCAGGAAGGAGGCGGACAGCGCAGACAGGAGGCGGAGCCACCTCTATGCGACAGAGCGCTGCGAGGCGGTCAAGGACACGAAGACGGCCCTCGAGGCCAGCTTCTACGAATGGCTCACGAGCACACTGGACGAGGACGAGCTCGAAGTCTTCTCATCGACGCTCGACAAACTCTACCAGCGCTCGAAGGAAGAAAGCAGACAAGGCTTTCCCCATCTGGCAAGGGAGGTGTGACATGTGGATCCTCTACGCCCTCGGCTCGGCCTTCTTCGCCGGTCTCACGGCGATTCTGGCAAAGTGCGGAATCAGGAAGTGCGACAGTGACGTCGCCACCGCAGTGCGGACAATCGTCGTCCTCCTCTTCTCCTGCCTCATGGCGGCCATCACGGCACCATCTGGCGCCCTCTTCCAGATCGGGGGAAGGAGCTGGACCTTCCTCATCCTCTCCGGCCTCGCGACGGGAGCTTCCTGGCTGTGCTACTTCCACGCCCTCCAGCTTGGCGACATCAACAAGGTCGTCCCGATTGACAAGTCCAGTACAGTGCTCACCATGGTCCTCGCCCTGGTCTTCCTGGGAGAGGGCATCACAATGCTGTCGCTTGCAGCCATCGTCCTCATAGGCGTCGGGACAATCATGATGGTGGAGCGCAGAAAGCCGACGGAGCAGGCCCGTGGCGCCTCCTGGCTCGTCTACGCACTCCTGTCCGCCCTCTTCGCCAGCCTGACCTCCATTCTGGGCAAGGTCGGCATCGAAGGCGTCGACTCCAACCTCGGCACCGCCGTGCGCACAGCCGTCGTCCTCGTCATGGCCTGGCTCATCGTCATCATGAAGGGCAAGGTCGGGCAGGTGCGGACAATCGACAGGAAGGAGCTGGGCTTCATCATCCTCTCCGGCTTCGCCACAGGGGCCTCCTGGCTGTGCTACTACAGGGCCTTGCAGGATGGACGCACCAGCGTCGTCGTCCCCATAGACAAGCTGAGCATCCTCGTCTCCATCGCCTTCTCGCGGATCGTCTTCGGCGAGAAGCTGACGAAGAAGTCGGCCTGGGGCCTCGTCCTCATCGTCGTCGGGACCATGCTGATGAGCCTACCTACAATCCTCGGCAAGACGATTTGATCTCCAGTCAAGATATTGTTAAAAGCCTGTTCAACTCCTTCCCCTACTCTTGGAGCACAAGAAAGGAGAAACGGAAATGGCAAGACTGAAAGACAGAGTCATGGATGCAAGGCTGGCACGCAGCCTGGCAATCCTCATCATCGTGACACTGGCACTCTATGCGCTCACAGCTGTAGCCTTCCACCATCTCTTCGCCACACAGATCGGCGAAGTCAGGAATCTGGCATACAGCCCCGAAGGACAGTACATCGGCAGCTGGCAGACTTTCAGGCCCACTCCCATACAGCCGGGCGTGAAGGTCACAGCAGCCGCAATGCTCTTCCTGTGCGCCATCTCGCTGCTGCTGAGCTGGCTCAATCTGGTCGCCTTGGTCTGGCAGGCCGCCTCGAAGGCGATGATGCCAGTCCTGTTGTGGACGCTGCTGGCCTTCTTCGGCCATGTGCCTGCCCTGGTGATCTTCCTCGTCGTCCGCTCACTGACACGCAGGCACTGCCCGCAATGCTCAGGATGGACAGGACGCAAGGACAATTGCTGCATGGTCTGCGGACACGCATTCACACGCAAGTGCCCATCATGCGAAGCGGACTGTCCTGAGGAGGCCAAGTACTGTCCGAAGTGCGGAAAGAAGCTGGATGAGTAGGATCAGGGGAGGCGGACCTCCTCCCCTTTCCTTGTTCAGTCTCTGGCGCTGTCGTAGAGCGTCACAGTGCCATCGAAGTCCAGCCTTGCTCCAATGGTCACGTATTGCGACTTGGTGTCGAAGTAGGAATTGAGCATGAAGCGACCGTAGTGCCAGGTGATGTCGAAGGACACGAGGTCGTTGATCTCCTGCGAGATGTTGATCGTGTGCTCGAACTCCCAGGGGCGATTGGGGTCGTAGAAGGGTTTTGTCCTTCCGGCGGCCGCGAGGTCCTCATGGCGGTAGACGATCTTGCCCTCCTCGTAGGCGGCGCAGCCGTAGGCGATGCGCGTCATGCCCAGAGACTTGAAGATGGGATACTCGAACTCGATTCCGAAGTTGACGATCCTGGCGCCGTAGGATGATGGCACGTCATCGGCGATGCTGTTTCCCGGGCCCCACTCAGGCTCGAAGTAGTAAGGCAGGACGCTCGTATTCTTCGTCGCGAAGTCGATCTCGGCGTAGACGCGCACGAAGTCGACAGGCTGGAGCGAGAGGCCGAAGATCATCGAATCCATCCTCAGGTACTTGAACCATTCGTCGAAGTTGGAGGGCACGCCGCCTCCCGTCGCGATCACCTTGTAGCTGCCGTCGCCATAGTGGGAGCAGTAGTGGCTGCCTCCGAAACGGAAGGATAGAACGTCGGCTATGCTCATCGTCATACCGAAGAAGTACTCGCCATCGTAGCCGATCGTGTCGGCGACCTCTCCTTCCAGGACGCCTGTCAGCGATCCCTGGAAGGCGAAGTCGAAGGCGATCGGGCTGAGCCAATGGTCGAAGGTGAATGTGTTCTTCAGGAGTGAGAGCGTCTCGCCCATGTGGTAGGTGGCGACGAAGGGTCTGATCCTCAGCACATCGGAATCCACGAAGGGGAAATAGTTGTCGTTCTGATAGAAGCCCTCCGGGTAGCCCTGGTAGATTGCCCCGTACTGGAAATCGAGGGATGCGCGGTGGTTGTCGGCGTCGTACTCCTCGTACAGCGGCGTGAGCGAGATCAGATCGAGCCTGTAGTCGAAGGCCGAGAGCGGGAACAGGATGCAAGCCATAATGGCAAGGATGAGGAATGTCTTTCTTGTCATAGTCCGCCCATGGTAGCAACACTCCACGCAAAAGAGAAGCCTCCGGGGACAGAAGACCTTGGAGGCTCCTGGAAGGTAGTAGAGTTCATCATCAACCGTGACATCAGCTGCTGGCTTTTGAGCTAAGGCCCATACATGTCAGGACCAGAATCCTTTCACTCCTTCACTCCATCCTTTTCGTCTAATGGAGCTTGATGGAGAAGGAGAAGGCCTCGATCCTCTTCCAGAAGAAGTTGAGCAAGGGGAAGCGGCCATTGTGGTAGCCAAGCTCGAAAGAAAGGTTCATGTTCTCGGTCACATTGCTGAAGGTGAAGCCGAGGGCCGCTGAGATCTCCATCTCCCACTTGTCGGTATCGTCAGTGGGTGTCAGTGTGTGCATCGTCATGCCATCCTGATGGAATTTCATCTCGACAGATCCGTAGACCTCATATTTGTCGAGGAAGGGATAGCGGACATTGGCGTCCAGCTGGATGATGTAGGCGCCGTAGCCATCGCCGTATGGTCCTCTGATTGCCCACTCTCCAGGATTCCTGTCAGGTGTGTATGTAGGATTGCCTCCCGTCGTGTGGATCCAGTCCGGCTGATGGAAATATGGTGCCCACCACATTCCAGGCTGTGGCATGATGAATGAGCACCAGATGTCGAAGTACTCGATGCCGTCGTATCCTAGAGAGAACTCGAGCATGTTGTCGCGCACATAGTCCACGACGCCCCAGTTCGTGTGGCCGACATCATCCATGGCATCGCCTATGATCTCGTCTCCAGTATGTCCTGAGTAGTGCCTGATTCCCGCTTTGAGGGAGAACATGTCGAAGAGGCGGACCTCTCCGCCTGCGAAGATCGAACCGTCGAAACCCAGGTTGTCGGTGCCGCCGGCCAGGACGAAGACCGTGTTCAGCGAGCCTTGGACGACGAAGTCAGCAAGGAACCACTCAGGCCAGCCGAAGCGCAATACGGATGTGCCAAGGGCCATGCGCAGATTGAGCATGAGTCGGAAGTCGTCATTGAAGTCGCGGTAGTCGACGATCCGGTAGTAGCCCTCTTGTCCAGGTTGCTTCGAGCCATCATGGATCATGATGTTGTTGCCCATGTGGTTGCTGTCCGTCATGTAGAAGACCTTGAGTCGGCTTCCGTCGAAGCCGTAGGGGTCCAGCGTCGTCGGATTGTACAGCGGCTCATGAGGGCCGAAGGAGAATGTGAAGCCGGCATAGGCCGATGACATCACGAGGAAGAGCGCCAGAAGGAAGCATGCATTCCTTTTCATCATCCACCTCCTAGAGCGTCAGCAGGATGCCGGCCGAGAAGTAGCGGCTCTCCTGGAAGAAGAAGTTCAGCAAGGGGAAGCGGCCGTCATGCCAGGCCACCTCGATTGTGACCTCAGGCATCCTCTCATCCTCCTGGAGGCTCATGCCTAGGGCTATCGTGTACTCGAAGTCCCAAGGTCTGTCCTCTTCATACTGCAAGGTCTCGAGATTGATCTTCCCGTCCTGATGGAACTGCATGTCGAGGGCGAGATAGGCAAGGCCGACAGTGGGAATTGGAATCTCGACCTCGGCCCCGACTCCAATCCTCCATGCCTTGTAGGATGATGGATATTCGTCGTTGCTGTTCACAAGCCCTTCCTGCCTGTATATGTAGTCGGACAGCGGCTTGTCGGCATCGGGACTCTCTTCGGACGTGTTCTTGACTGTGTCGGCCGGGACATGGGCCGCGGGGCGGATCCAGCCGACATGCTGTGGCAGTTCGACCTCGGCAAAGACGCGGAACCAACTGACGGGCTGGATCGAGATGTCGAAGAGCCAGGAGTTGTTCCTCGTGTACTCGGTCAGCCCGGAGTATTTGTAGTTGGCGGTTTCGGCCTTGGAATAGAAGTCATTGAGCGTCTCATCGCCCCAGTGGCCTGAGAAGTGGTGGAAGCCGAAGCGGAGCGTGACGATGTCGAAGACGCTCAGCGAGGCTCCCGCTCCGTAGAAGCCGTCGAAGCCGAGGACATCGACTCCACCGTAGGCGCCGAAGATAGTGTTGAGTCCGCCATGCAGATAGAGTTCAAGCTGGAGATAGTTGTGCCAGGAGAAGCGGAAGAGGCCTGCGTTTATCGCTGCCTTCAGATTCCAATATGCATTGTTGCCCGTGTTGGGATCTTTGAAGGAGAGTCTCTTGTATCCCCCCTGCCCTTCATTGGCAGTCTTGTCGGCGACAAGGATGTCGGTCGCCAGATACTTCGTGTCGGAAGGCGCCATGAGGTAGCGGAAGGCGACGTTGTTGTTGTACTGGTAGGCCCTGCTCTCCTTGAAGAGCGGGTCGATGGGCGCCCAAGTGAACGACAAGCCTGTCGTACCGAACTCATATGTGGCGCTCAGCGATGACAGTGCGCAGACCAGAATGATGGCGAAAACAAGTACACGTCTCATATACCCCTCCCAAAAGTCTGTGCTGACAGTCTATCAGGGAAAATTGGACTCGTGGTGGAAAAGACATGCAGAACAGAACAGCGCAAAATGAGCATGAATGTACATTAAATCCGTTTTTATACGAAAAATCCGTACGGATTGTGCTATATTGGAGGTATGAGAATCACCGCTACAGAGTTGAAGAGCAATCTCGGCCTGTACCTCAGCCAGGCAGGACGGGAGGACATCATCATCACAAGGAACGGAAGGGACATTGCAAAACTGACATCACCGGAGATTGACAAGACGGCTCTATGGAAGAGCCTGCTCGGGACTGTTCCCGGCGGTGATGAGGTGGATGTGGAAGAAGCGCGGAAAGAAAGGCTCACACTACGATGACAGTACTCTTCGATACGAATATCATCCTCGACAGCATGCTCGAGCGTGCCACTTTCGCGAAGGCCTCTTCCGATTCGGTACAGATGGCCCTTGAACAGGGCTTCCGTTGCCTCTTCTGTGCATCTTCAGCGACAGATCTTTTCTACATAATAAGAAGGCAGACCGGGAATCGGAAGAGTGCCTGGGAGAAGTTGACTTTGTTGTCATATGTCTTCGAGATTGCATCAGTGACTGGAGAGGACATCATGGCAGCCCTAGCCGGCACGATGTCCGATTTCGAAGATGCTGTCGTGTCGGCTGTCGCGGGAAGATACCATGCATCCTATATCGTGACGCGCAACGTCAAAGACTTCAGATTCTCAGGAGTTCCGGCAATCATCCCACAAGAATTCATCAGACTCGTCAGCATACAGTCCAATGATGATGACGGCCTTCCATGACCTGCATGGTGGATGTGCACTGACGCGAGAGTGATGCTATCATTTGACGCATGCTTGTCCTGACCAGTCTTGAGAACACACCACTTCCGCAATTGCACACCGTCTTCTGCGAAGCCTTCGGCGACTACAGCGTCCAGATCGACATGCCTCTGGAGCGCTTCCAGAGCAACATGAAGCGCAACGGCTACGACCCCTCAGTCTCAGTCGGCGCCTATGTCGATGGCAGACTGGTCGGCTTCATCATGAGCGGGCATAGAATCTGGGAAGGCTGCGACACGGCCTACGATATGGGCACTGGAGTCATACCAACCTTCCGAGGGCAGGGAATCGCAAAGGACATGGTCGGCCAGCTGAAGACGCTGCTTGCAGACAATGGCCTGTCGCGCTACATCCTGGAAGTCATCACGACGAACACGAAGGCACTCTCCCTCTACGAGAAGTCAGGCTTCAGGAAGAGGCGCGACTTCAGCTGTCTGAGAGTCGACAAGTCTGCTCTGGACACAGAAGTCTCCTACCGGCACGGCCACCCCTCCTCCATCGACTTCACCCGGATGGAGGACTTCTGGGACGAGAGCCCCTCCTGGCAGAACTCGAGCGACTCCGTCCGGGCAGTCAGCGACAGCTTGCGCATCTCGACTGTTGCTCTGGATGGAAGGATTGTGGGCTACGGTCTGGTCAATCCTGCAAATGGGGACATTCCGCAGCTTGCAGTGGACAAGGCCTACAGGAGAAGGGGCATAGGGCGTAGTCTCATCTCAGACCTTGCAAGCATGTCCTCATCAAAACAGCTCAGGCTGATCAATGTCGCAGACGAAGCCATCCAGTCCTTCCTCCTCCACCTGGGCTTCGAAGTCTACGTCAGGCAGTTCGAGATGGAGCTGGTCATCTGACTCCAGATGCCTAGAATAAATGAAAAATCTCCACATACGTGGAGCAGACCACGACACAAAGGATCTCTTCTGCGGTCGATTAGAAACATCTCCACATACGTGGAGCAGGCAACGGCATCAGCAATTATTTTACACCAGATTGACGGTATGTGACAGTGTTGCTCCTTGCCATCTCCATCAGTACATCTCAATGCACATAATTTTACTGAATTACAATTCATTGAATTATGATTCAACAAACTTGCAAAGCGTTCACAGAAGCCTTAGACTATCCATAGGAGGCTTCACATGTTCGTTGCAAGAGAAGGAGAGCTCGCACGCTTCAGAGCCTTTCTGGAAAGTGGGCAGAATGCAATGCTGATCTACGGAATGAGGCGCACAGGAAAGACGGCACTCATCCACAAAGCGCTCGAATCATGGGAGGGGAAGTCCATCTATTATCAGTGCTCCCAGGAGAGCGCAAAGGTCAATCTCGACGCACTTGTCGAGGAATATGGTCTGGTCTTCGGCGACTTGAACCGCCATTTCGAGACCTTGCCAGACTTCTTCCGCTTCCTTGCACGCCTTGCGACGCCAATCGTCGTCGTTCTGGATGAATACAACTACCTGAAGGACGGATATGGGAAGACACAGACGGACTCGATGATGCAAAGGATCATCGACTCCATCCAGGGCACCACCCTCAAGGTTGTGCTGTGCGGCTCCGAAGTCACCGTGATGAAGGAGCTGCTGGACCACGACAATCCCCTGTTCGACCGCTTCTCGACAACGATCCATGTCAGGCCTTTCGACTACTACGACAGTTCCCTCTTCTCAAAGGAAGCCGATGTACGCGACAAAGTACTCATCCACTCCATCTTCGGAGGCCTGCCGGCAGCTCTGAAGGAAGTCAGGCTGGACCAGTCCATCGAAAAGAACATAAAGGCGCTGCTGCTGGATCCGGACGGAAGGTTGCGCATCCTCGTCGAAAGGACGCTCTTGATGGAATACAGAAAGCTGGGCAGCGTATCTTCCCTGCTCACGCTGATCGGCAACGGCAAGAGGACCTACGCCCAGCTCAGGGACAAGCTCGATGCCAGAAACACTGGCAATCTGACCAAGCTCCTGTCCAAACTCGAGACGAACGAAAGCGTGAAGAGGCTTGAACCCATCAACAAGCCAGGCGACGACAGGGCGGCCTTCTACACGATAGGAGACAACCTGCTGCGCTTCTACTTCACATACGTCCATCCGAACAGGGGCAGGATAGAGATGCTTGGAGTCGATGAGGTCTACAGACTCTTCGTGAAGGATTCGCTCGACACCTGGGTCAGCTATCGCTTCGAGGAGATCGCCCGCTCCTACTTCTCCAGACGCGTACGCAAAGGCCTGGAGAAGGACATCCTGGACATCGGGCTGTACTGGTACGACGACAGGAAACGTAAGACAAACGGCGAATTCGACTGCGTCCTCGCCCACCCTGACGGCTATGAAGTCATCGAAGTCAAACACCTGGCCGGAAAGATGGGTGAAGAGCTCGCACTTCAGGAGAAGGCGAAAATCCAGGCGATCGAAGGTCTCAGGCTGTCTGGAATCGGCTTCGTCTCACTCGAAGGGTTCGACTTCGACTGGCCAAAGTGCCGCCTCGTCACAGGAAAGGACCTATACGACGACAGACTGGCATGAGACTAGGCTCACACTGCCGCATAGAGCTGGCTGTAGGTCTTCGACTTGTCGGCCTCGATCACGATGAAGTCGCCAGACAGACATTCTTCGACGGAGAGTGAGAATGTTGCAGCGAAGTCTGTGATGACAGGACGCAGGACAGCCTCCTTCTCCTTCTCGTCCACATGGCGGATGACGAGCTTGTCGGAAAGGTTCACAGGAGCCTTCGCATTACGAAGATAGATTGTTCCAGTGACATGAAAGGCATCGAAATCAGGATGTTTTTTTACGAAGGCCTAGAGTATGAATGCCCAGCACAAGAGGATTGCCATGGAAGCCTCATGGAATCTGACAACCATCCATATCAGAACTCCATCCCAGGCACTTCAATCCAGAGCACAAGGATGGAAATCAGATTTCCTCTGCATATATTTCTGAAGAAACCGTCCTAAGGGTTTTGAGCATCTCGGAATGCTCCATCCTCCTCATCCCCCTGAGGGTGCATATGAAGCAGAATTTGCCAGCAGTCCCAGGTTCTTCTGCATCTGCCTGAACGTTCCTTATCATGATTCCACGCATTTTTGTCTCATGTAAGAAATAGCTGAACGACATCTTCTCAGGGATCTCAATATATGCCTCAACATCACGAGCCCTGCTTCTTATGAAGAAATCCCAGTGGTTCAGAAGCGTAAGTACAACAAAAATCGCCAGCCCTCCAATCACCGCAACCTCATAAAGGCCTATGCCTATCGACAGACCAACGCAGGCAGAGGCCCACAGTCCGGCTGCAGTGGTGAGTCCTTTTATCTGGTTACGACGGGTCACGATTATCGTTCCAGCCCCCAGGAAGCCTATTCCACTTATCACCTGTGCCGCCATCCTGACAGGATCTCCTGTGTCATAAACCTGGTAGACGTACTGATTGGTCATCATGACAATGCAGGACCCCATGCATACGAGTATATATGTCCTGAGGCCTGCAGGTCTGTTCTTCAATCCCCTCTCCAGTCCTAGTATTCCACCTAGGACCAGGGAGAAGACAATCCTGAATACTACAGCAGAATCCGTAAGATACCGAATCTTATCCATCAGAACCGGGGAATCCTCGTCTTGTTGAAGAAGAGCATGCTGTCAAAATAAGTCATGGATGCTGGAGGCACCGTGAAGACAAAACCTTCACGCTCGCACTGGCCGTCGAACTCAGATTTGAAAGCCTCCAGGATCCTCATCTCATTCTCATCCGGCATGCTTATCCCATAGCCAAGACTTATATGGAAGCGGTACCTGTCATGACCAGGGAACCTAAGACCCATGATTTCAGAAACAGCATCTCTCCAGTCCCGGATCAGGACATCATCGGAATATGTGGCAGGATAAAGCCCTATGCATATCCCACTCTCAATCCACAAGTCATCGAAACGCATGTTCACAGATGGGAATGAGGGAACCACCTTCCACTTCTCTTCAAACAAGTCATCAACATCCTTCAGTGGAGCATCCAGAGGAAGCAGAGATGTCCAGTGCCCCTCTTCCCTCACACTATCGCAGACTCCTTCAATTGCCGTCATATGAAGGCTTTCATCTGGCAGTGGGGAGAACACATTCCGTGGCAGAGCCGCCGAAATCAAGTCCCTTTCCCTCACAGCCCGCTTGAAAACTTCCGAATCGTGGTCGAGAAGGCAGATCATCGTATTGCCAAGGAAGCGCCTGGCACTACCATCGGCATTGAATTTCTTCCCGACACTCTGACCAAAACAAATCTTTTCTCTCAACATGTGTAACTCCTATTTGATGGCACTGTCCATCGTCCCTTTTATGAAGTACTTCTGCAGGCACAGGTAGATGATGGCAACTGGCAGGACAGACAAGACCGCGGCAGCGGCAGCGGCTGGCATGTTGCTGTTTCCTTCCGTGAAGAAGGAGGAAATGGCAAGGGTGATGGTCTTGAGCTTGGGCTTCTGCAACACATACAGCTGGAAGCTGTAATCATTCCAGATGGCGACACCAGTAAGGATCAGTACCGAAGAAATCACAGGCACCATGTTGGGCAATATGATCCTTGGGAAGATCATGAACTGGGAACAGCCATCAATCAAAGCGGCCTCGTCAAGTTCTTTTGGAATCCCTGTTATGAAATTCGTGAACATGAAGACGGACATCGGAAGATTGTAGGTCACTGTGATCAATATGATTCCCCAATACGTATTGATACCACCGATTGAGACAAGCTCCTTGTAAATAGGAACAAGGACTGAAAGCGGTGGCACCATCATGACACCAACAAAACAAGACAGTATGAACTTGTTGATCCTCGTCTTATGACGGGCCATAGGGTATGCGGCAACCGCTCCGAAAATGAGGACCAGCAAGACAGAGAACACAGTGACGATCAGTGTGTTGCATATCGCAAGTCCTATATCCCCCCTGTCAAGCGCATATGCATAGGCATCGAAGGTTGGTTCCTTAGGGAATAGCCAGTAACTAGTCCTATCCGTCCTTGCTTTGAATGAAAGGGACAGGATGATATAGAACGGGGCGAAAAAGAAGATGGATACGGCAATCGCAGCTATGGACTTGAGCCAGTTCCATCTTGTGGCAAGTGTTTTCCTCTTCTCAGCCATTGTATTGCGTCTCCTTCCTCTGCAGGTATTTGTTCAGCAGGAGATTCACAAATACTATGAAGACGAAGCTGAACATTCCGACAGCAGCAGAGTAGCCTGCCTGCTGATTTCCGAAATAAAGGCTGTTGATCAGGGACGACAGGGAATGGGATGCATAACCAGGTCCTCCATTGGTCATGGACACGACAAGGCCGAACATCTTGAGACCGCCGATGATGTTCAGGACAAGACTTGTGGTGAAAGCGGGGAGCAGCATTGGAATTGTTATATTCCTGAATATCTGCCATCCATTCGCACCATCAATGCTTGCAGCCTCCTTGTACATATCAGGAATGGCCTGGAGGCCTGCTATGAAGATGATCATCGTTTTTCCACAGTACGCAATACTGTTTATAAACGTGATTATGATCACCGCCCTCATACCCTGGCTCATCCAGTCGACTTTGGCGACGCCGAAAAGCGCAAGGATATCATTAAGAGCACCACGCTCATATGTGACGATGAAGTACCAGATATAACCGATGATGAGCTGCGCGACCATGGCGGGAAGATAAATCACCGTTCTTGCCGCACTCCTGAAGAAGAACTTGTTGCATAGGAGCATTGCAAAAGCGAGACCCAGTATGGTCTGGATGAGTGTGGATCCGAATCCATATATCAAGGTGTTTCGGAAGGCGATCCATACCGATGGGTCTGTCACCATCTTCCTGTAATTGTCAAAACCGACATACGAGTAATCCTGGGAGTATCCATTCCAATTCGTGAAAGAGATGTTTATACCTGAAATGATGGGTACGACAACGAAAGAAATGAAAAGGATCACAGCAGGAAGCGTCAGAAGTGTCAGTGCCCGGGGATCTGAAGACATGAAGCGCCTGAGATCCTGGTTGCTTTTTTTCATACTTACCTCCGGAAAAAAGAAAGGGGCTGCCGCACATGCAGAGCTCTCATCACAGAGAGGGTGCAGACAGGACAGCCCCTTATGCGTTACTGCTGGGCCATCAGTGCAAGATAACTGTCCCTCATGGTGTTGCAGGACTCTTCCACGCTCATCTCTCCTGCGGTAAGGGCACCACCAATCGTCCTCATGGTCGCCCACATTCCAGAAGGAAGCCATTCACGGTCGAAGTATGGATAGATTTGAAGGTCATCGAACTGTGCATAATCCTCTGCGAGTTTCTGCTCGGAATCGATATCGATGAAGCCTGCGGGCATGCCTGCCATATCACAAGCATATTTGACATTCTCAGGACGGGCCATGAACTCAAGCAGCGCAATTGCGAGTTCCTTGTTCGGTGAATCCTTCCAAATCCCATAGCATTCACGCTCACCACCAATCCAGATCTGTTCATCATCCTCATGGAAAGCAGGCACAGGCATCATGGAAAGATCCGCATCGGGATTCAGCTCCCATGCTGAAGTGATCATCGCCTGGTTGTTGAAGTTGAACATCGCCTCTCCAAAGGCAAGCTTCTCCTGTGTATAGATGGGATCCGCCGTCGTGGCATCGACATTCATGAAACCACGGCTCTTGAGTTCAGTGATGAACTCTGAGACAGGAGCCCACTTCGACCAATCAAAAGTGCCATTGTAAAGGGCTTCGGCATTATCACCAGAGTCGTTGCAGGTGATGAGCATCGACACTGCCATGATATCCATCATGTTGGCCTGGATCCTCGTGTCTTTTCCTGTAACGTACACAGGGGTGATGCCAAGGGCCTTCACATCCTCACAGCACTGATAGAATTCATCCAAGGTCCTTGGGACATGATCCCATCCGGCCTGGGCAAGGATCGTCTTGTTGTATATTATTCCGCTCTGCTCCATTGTTATAGGCATCGCGACAATGCTTCCGTCATCAGTAGTGACAGTGTTTATGACAGATGGAGATATGCGGGAAGCAAGTTCAAGGTCATTAAGCGGCATGAGATACTCGGCATACCTGTTGACTGCCCATCCATGTGTCGCGAAGACATCTGGAAGGTCATTTGCCGCCATCCTCGCCTTCATCAGGTTCTCATAATCGCTACCATATGTCGTGTATTCGACCTCAACGCCCGGATTCTCTTCCATGAACAGTTCGATGACATGTTCCACAGCTTCAAATGTAGGTGACGTGGCATTGGTCGCAACCGTCAAAGACCCCTGAAGACCACCTTCAGTACCCTCACTTGCACCACCAGCCATCACAGGGAGGATGATACAGAGTGACATCAATAAAATGGCAAGAGTTTTTTTCATTACAGACTCCTTTTGATTTTATTCTTTTTCTGCATCCAGAATCTGTAAATAAAACTTTCTTCAGATAAGATAACACTTTGGTATTATTATACAAATCTTTACGTCAACTTAACTTACAATTCACAAATCTAAGATGCTATAATGAATTCATGGCAAAACAAAGGAAGCTCCTGAACCGACTTACAAAGTATTTCGTATTGAGCACAGCCCTACCCATCCTGTCGATAATAATACTCTCCACAGGGCTCCTTGAAAGATACTACTCCAGACAACTCCTGACACTTATGAGCAGCTATGTCGACAGCACAGCGGAGAACATATCCATGTATATCGGCAACCTGGAGCAAGTGATCCTTTTGCCGTATTTCGATGATGAGGTCATATCACTTCTGAGCCAATACAGCAGGCAAGACGATGTAAGCTTCGTGGACCAGACCATATTCGAAAACGCCTTCGGAAACCTGATCTCATCCATCCGGTACATAAGCAACAATTTCTACAGTACGCTCATAGTCCATAACGATGATGTCATCTATTCCAGTTCGAATTTCACTCAATCAAAACCCCTTGATGACCATGATTGGAGAACGGAGGATTGGTACCAGGAAGCACTTGAAGCCAATGGGAACATAGTCTATGTGCCACCGCATGTGACAGACTACTACGCTCCTTCCGATGACAAAACAAAGATATCCCTCGTGTGTACTATCCGGAATCTTGTGACAAGGACAGCATATGCAGTAATCAAGATTGATATCCTGCCATCATCATTCGCCTCTTTTTTCGAGAACCTCGATTTCGATGTCCCCTTTTCAGCATACATATCAGATACTGAGGACAACTTGATTTTCGCCACATCTTCAGACGGTTTCATGAAAAATGGAAAAGGACAGCTTGGAATCGAAGGGTTCAATGAGAAGCTTGTCAACCACATCCAACATGACATCAAGGACACTCCGTATACACTGCATATACTCCTGGACAAGACAACGATGATGAAAAGGACAGCAGCCGTCTATGCGATGGGAATCGGGCTCTATCTCATCGCATTCATGACCGCGCTCCTCTTGAACAGGAGACTCACAAAGAGAATATCAGAACCGATCACAGCAATGAGACAGGTCCTTGCCGAAGTCGAGAAAGGCAACTTCAATGTCTCCTACGAAAGCCATAAAGGATGGGAACTTGAAGAACTTGGATCAAGTCTGAACCATGCCATTGGCGACCTTAGGGATTTGATTGAGAAGCACTATATCGCCAAGCTTGCTGAAGAGAAGGCGGAGAACAAAGCTCTTCTCTCCCAGTTGCAACCCCATTTCCTCTTCAATACGTTGAACACCCTCATAGCCCTCATCTATGAGGGGAAGTACAAGGAACTTGAGAACGGACTCTACAGTCTTTCAGACCTGTTGCGATATGTCCTGAGGAAGGACAACCTCGTTCCACTCTCCGATGAGATGAATTTCATAAAAGCCTACCTGCTTCTGCAGAAAGACAGATTTGGGGATCGATTGGATTATCAGGTCTCAATAGATAGTGACATGCAACCGATGCTGGTTCCACGTCTGCTGGTGCAACCCTTTGTTGAAAACGCAGTCATCCATGGGATGGAACCAGGCAAGAGGAAATGCTCCATACTGATAAAAGCAGAAGAAAAAGACGGGCGCATTGTGATGACAATAAGGGATGACGGCAGGGGTTTTGACATGGAGAAGACAGACTTGATGGCATCAATCGGGATCTCGAACAGTTTGGAAAGGATACGGATTCTGGATCCAGAAGCAAGTGTGGATATCACATCATCTCCAGGGAATGGATGCCAAGTCGTCATTGATATGAAGGAGGTCCTTTCAAATGAAAATCCTGATTGCTGATGATGAGACGGGTGTCAAGACACTCTTCAAGCATTTCATGGAACAGTATCCATCCCCATATACGGAATACAAGATGGTAAGCACTGGAGAGGAACTCAGGAACACCTGTCTTCAAGAAGCTTTTGATATCGTGTTCTCAGACATAAAGATGCCTGGCCTCACTGGTCTTGAAGCCATATATGAGATCAAGAACGCCTCAGAAAACGACACCACAAGCTACTATATCATCTCAGGTTACGAAGAATTTGAGTTCGCCCAGCAAGCAATCAGGCTTGGAATAAAAGATTACATACTCAAACCTGTACGGTATTCAGTGGTAGAGGAGATTCTTCGCAAGGAAGAGGAAAAACTCTTCCTCGGACTATCCTTGGAAGATGCCTGGGCCATGCATGACAAGGAAGCGGCGATGAGACTTTCCCAAGCGATTCAGGACCTTGCCGCATCATATGTTGAAACCTATAAATCGTTTTATTCCTCGCTGACTGGCTGGCGGGACATGGCTGGGGCCAAGAAGATTCCAATCGGATCGGACTATTTCAAGAAGTGGTTTGACACTGAATGTGACACATTCGACAAACAGTACAAATTCCTGGAAGAAGCCACCCTCAGCGGCACAGACGGTTCTTACTCAAAAGAACTCATGCTCAAAATAGTCAGCCAGATAGATGCGAATTACCGCAACCCTTCCCTTGGACTTGATATGATCGCCGACCTGCTTGGATACAGCACTCAGTACCTGAGCATGATATTCAGCAAAGAGACTGGAACTCCATTCTCCCTGTACCTGACCAAAAAGAGGATTGAAAACGCAAAGCACCTTCTCAGCACGACCAAGATGAAAATCAAAGATATAGCGAGTATGTGCGGCTACTCATACACAAGCTATTTCATCAAAGTGTTCAGAAAGGAAACAGGCTCCTCCCCGGCGGAATGGAGGGACGGGCCCGGGAAACAGTAAGCACAATCACAAATTATGAACGGCTCACTGGCTGGGAACTGGATTCCTTGGTCTGATGTGGTCAAAGTCAATGGAAACGTCCTCCATTTCATCCATGACCCCGCTCTGGAATCAAAAGGCCATGACATGTGCTCACACTGCCGCATAGAGCTGGCTGTAGGTCTTCGACTTGTCGGCCTCGATCGCGATGAAGTCGCCAGACAGACATTCCTCGACGTCGAGAGAGAATGTGGAAGCGAAGTCTGTGACGACAGGACGCAGGACAGCCTCCCTCTCCTTCTCGTCCACATGGCGGAGGACGAGCTTGTCGGAAAGGTTCACAGGAGCCTTCGCAGTACGAAGATAGATCGTTCCAGCGTACATGCCATTGCCACAGAAGAAGCCGGTGACGTCCTTTCCTTCATGGCCCAGTCCAAGGACTACGATCAGGCCTCCTGCAAGGTACTCACCGAGGAAGGATCCTGTCCGGCCGCCGACCACGAGCGTGCTCCTGTTCTCCTCGTAGGCCTTCATGTGCACGCCGGCACGGTAGCCAGCATCGCCCAGGATGTAGACACGCCCGCCACGCATACCGTAGGCCAGAGCATCGCCGGCACTGCCGCGCACTGCCAGAAGGCCTGCGTTCATCGTGTCTGCGACAGCATCCTGCGCATTGCCGTCGACGATGATCGTGCCACCATCCAGATAGCATGCCAGCGCGTTGCCGGGAGTGCCTTCCACATGGAGGACCCCCTCCTTCATCCCACAACCGATGTACCGCTCGCCCAGACAGCCGCTGAGCCTCACTTCTCCGTCCAGGATCTCCTTCCTCATCTCACTCCCCCGCGTATCCTATGCCAAGGATCTCGAGCTCCTTCACATTCAGGTCGACGCCCCTCAGGGCCCTTCTGTTGCCGCGCAGGGCCTCGATGCTGTTGATGCCCATGCCGCCCATCATCTCCTTGATCTCACGTGTCCAGGCGTTGACCAGGTTCACCAGACGCTCGGCGCCCTTATCTGGATCGAGCCGCCTTGTGAGCTCGGGATCCTGCGTCGCCAGGCCCCAGGCGCACCTGCCCGTATGGCATGAGGCGCAAATGTGGCAGCCGAGGGCGCACAATGCGGCCGTACCGATGGAGACTGCGTCAGCGCCAAGCGCAATGGCCTTGACGACATCTGCGGAGGAACGGATGCTGCCACTGGCTATGATGCCCACGCGGTCACGGATCCTCTCCTCACGCAGACGTTGGTCCACGACTGCGATGGCAAGCTCGATCGGGATGCCTACATTGTCGCGGATGCGCTTTGGTGCGGCGCCGGTACCGCCCCTGTAGCCGTCTATCGAGATGATGTCGGCCCCACTGCGGGCGATTCCGCTGGCGATCGGTGCGATGTTGTGGACCGCCGCGACCTTGACGATGACAGGCTTGCGGTAACCGGTGACCTCCTTGAGCGACATCACAAGCTGGGCAAGGTCCTCGATCGAATAGATGTCGTGATGGGGTGCCGGACTGATCGCATCCAGACCTTCAGGCACCATCCTTGTGCGCGAAACGTCCCCGACGATCTTCTTGCCTGTCAGATGGCCTCCGATGCCAGGCTTGGCGCCCTGGCCGATCTTTATCTCGATGGCTGCCGCAGTGTTCAGGTAGGTCGCATGGACACCGAAGCGTCCTGAAGCGACTTGCACGATCGTGCTGCGCTTGTAGGGATACAGGCTCTCGTGGAGACCACCCTCGCCCGTGTTCCAGTAGGTGCCAAGCTCCTGGGATGCAGACGCGAGCGCCTTGTGGACGTTCAGGCTTATGGCACCATAGCTCATCGCCGAGAACATGATCGGGGTGCTGAGCTCCAGATGTGGAGGCAGATTGTCTACAAGCTTCCCCTTCACGTCACGCTGGATCCTCTCCGGCCTCTGACCGAGGAAGACGGCCGTCTCCATCGGCTCGCGCAGCGGGTCGATGGACGGGTTCGTGACCTGGCTCGCATTCAGCAGAAGCTTGTCGAAGTAAATCGGCACCTGACTGCCCCGGGCACCCATGCTCGACAGGAGGACCCCGCCGCTCGAGGCTTGCAAACCGATCTCACGGATGTCGTCCTCCTGGAAGACGGAGTTGGCTCTGAAGCGGTTCTCGTCCTCGCTTATGTAGATGGCGCCGGTCGGACAGAAGGCGACGCACCGCTGGCAGTCGACGCACTTGTCATGATGGAAGACGAGCCTGCCATCGCTGACGCTGATAGCACCGAAGGAACATTGTGAGGCGCACCTGAAGCAGGAGACGCACTCCTCATCCTTCCTGATCCTGTATCTTGCCCTCATCTATGCCCCTCCTCGAGCGAGACGACCACAGCCTCGCCCCCACGAGGCTTCCAGACCCTGTCCGGTTCCGGCTCGATGACCCTTATGGCGGCCTCCTCCGAACTGAAGTAGACCGTATCGCCCTTCTCTGCCGCGACGAGGCTCCTCAGCTTGAGCCTGTCGTTCAGGGCCATCATCCCACCTGAATAGCCGACGATGATCGAGAAGGGTCCAGTGATCAGGAAGGACGAGAACATCTTCCTCAGATAGGAGAGACGACGCCTCTCCTCCTCATCCTTAGCCGCAATCGTCGTCCAGAATGGGGCCGCCATGACTTCAGCGCACTCCTCCAGACTCAGCCCCTGTTTCCTCGTCAGGTAGTCCAGGATGTATGTGATCACCTCGGTGTCGGTCAGCAGGTTGCATGAGTAGCCGTACATCTCAACAGCCCTCCGGTTCGCGTCATAGGAGGAGATCTCTCCGTTGTGGACCACAGTCAGGTCGAGCAGCGAGAAGGGATGCGATCCGGCCCACCATCCGGGCGTGTTCGTCGGATAGCGGCCATGGGCCGTCCAGGAATAGCCCTCGTACTCGTCGATGCGGTAGAAGTCGGCGACATCCTCCGGATATCCGACCGCCTTGAAGACGCCCATGTCCTTTCCGCACGAGACGACGTATGCCCCCTGTATGGAGTCGTTGATCCTTATCATGGCGCGGGAAGTGTACTCGTCCTCGTCGAGCTGACTGTCCGCCAGCATGTGTGGAAGCGGCGTGACGAAGTAGCGCCAGACGAGGGGAGCGTCCGAGATGCGCGGCGTCTGGCGGATCGGTATCTTCGACAGGTTGATGATGTCGAAGCGCCTGTCCAGAAAGCGCTCCGTCTCCTCTCGGGAGGAGAGGGAGTCGTAGAAGATGTGCAAGGCGAAGAAATCCTTGTACTGCGGGTAGATTCCATAGGCGGCAAAGCCTCCGCCCAGGCCGTTGGACCTGTTGTGCATCACAGCGATCGCCCGCTTGATGACATCGCCGGCGATGCGCCTGCCATCCTTGCAGAAGATTCCGCAGATTGCGCAGCCAGAGCTGATCCTCACCTCTCCTTCTTTCTTCATCACGACGTCCTCACTGGAAAAAGGAAAAGGACAAGGACGCCCCAAGATATGCTCTCGTGGCGTCCTTGTCCTTCGTTCCCCCTTTGTACGCTCTGTGCGCGGTCTTTGTCAACCGAACAGATGAATAAAAAAGGAATATTCTTTCAAATGGCCGATTGAAAAGGTAAATGCCACCCTTACCGAGTAAGCCAGTCGCGTTTACTTCTTCACGGCAGGGGTTGCAACAAGTCGGTGGTGTATAATCAGTTCAGGACGCCGGGTCCAGGGCAGCGATTCCCAATGGAAAGGAGGCCTGGAAAAGATGTCCAAGACCCACCTGACCCTATCGGACAGGGTGAGAATACAGTCCGGACTGGACAAATCGGAGAGTTTCAAGAAGATAGCCGAAGCGATAGGCAAGGACTGCACGACGGTGTCACGTGAAGTGAGGAACCATTTCGTGGTCGAGAGGACGGGTGGCCTCGGGAAAGGCTACAACGACTGTCTGAACAAATACAGCTGCAAGGCCACGAACGGCGAGTGCGTCAATGACAAGTGCTCAAAGACCACCTGCCGCTACTGCCCATCCTTCTGCATGACCAGCCTGTGCCCCTCCTATGTGAGGGAGAAGTGCGTGAAGCTGAAGAAGCCTCCATATGTGTGCAACGGATGCCCGAGCAGGCCGAACTGCAATCTGGAGAAGCACATCTACAGACCACAGAAGGCGCAGGCCGAGTACGAGCACACATTGAGCGGATGCCGCTCGGGCTTCGTCATCGGCGAGGACGAGGCGATGGAGCTGGGGTCCACCCTCAAGGAAGGATTGAAGAAAGGGCAGTCCGTCTACCACATCATCAAGTCGGTTGGAGAGGAGGCCGTCGGCTACAGCGCCAAGACCATCTACACCTATATTGATGCTGGCGTCTTCGAAGGGATCGGCAACCTCGACCTGCCTCGCAAGGTACGCTACAAGAAGCGGAAGAAGAGCTGCCAGCAGAACGTGAAGAAGGACAAGGCATGCAGGATCGGCAGGACCTATGCCGACTACCTTGCCTTCCGGCAGGAGAATCCCGATGTGGTCATCGTCGAGATGGACACCGTCGAGGGGAAGAAGGGCGTGGAGGAGAAGTGTCTGCTTACCATCCATTTCACGAACTGCAGGCTGATGCTCGCCTTCATCAGAGACCGCAACAGCGCGGCCTCTGTGGTGGAGGTGTTCGACCGTCTGCGCACCCTGCTCGGCAACGACACCTATGCACGCCTCTTTCCTGTCCTCGTCACCGACAATGGCGGCGAGTTCTCAGACCCGCGTCCAATAGAGATGGACTCCCGCTCAGGCGAGATCCTCAGCCAGGTCTTCTACTGCGACCCGGGACAGAGCCAGCAGAAGGGCGCCTGCGAGAACAACCACGAGCTCATCCGCCGCGTGATCCCCAAGGGGAAGTCCATGAACCCCTACACCCAGGAGAAGATCGACCTCATGATGAGCCACATCAACTCCTACCTGAGGGCAGAGCTGGGAGGACGTTCTCCTTATGATGTCTTCTCGTTCATGTATGGGACAAACATACTGGACAAACTCAGCATAAGGAGAATCGAACCTTCAGAAGTGGTCCTCAAGCCATCCCTGCTGGACTGATACTCCAGCATTCGACATTGTCCTGGCCCGGCGTCCATCCCCATCCTCACCTAATCTCTGGGGTTGCGTTCAGCAGTTCAAAAAACTGATTCTGAGCCACCTCCCAGGATTTCGTATGCTCTTGATGGACCAACTTCATCCTCCAGCCCAATTTTCGGGCTGAAAATGGCCTTCTGTCAAACTCAAAGTTGCAAAACCATTGCATTTGACTTTTCAAAGTTGCATTTACTCGGTAAGGGTTGCTTTTACCTTTTCAATCGACCTATTCTTTCAAATCAATGCATGAGACAGATATGGCCATCAGGTGTCAGACAGCATGGCAGGAGTCTCGGAAGTGACGTCTTCAAACCTCCCAGCTTCAAGGTTGCGCCACTGTCGTCCGAGCTCCTTCATCGTCCTCCAGTAGGAAGGCCTCCCATCCGTCTCGATCATCCGCTGGATATAGGACTCGTCCTGCAGGAAGTCGTTGACAAGACAGCCGCTGGCAAGGGCACGGTCAATCTCGACGAGCTGGGAGGCAGTCGCCTTGTCGGCGACCTTCGCCAGCATGGAGTGGACAGCGTCGGAGAGGGACTCGATCAGGAAGCCGCCCTTTTCGTCATACCTGCCGAGTATTTCGTTCACATCCTTCGAGGAGACGTTCAGAAAGTGTGGCGACTCCACTGTTCCTGCGACGTAGATGTAATAAAGGCAGGAGCGCAGCTTGCCTTCACTGCGTCTCAGGAGCCGCCCCGCCCTCTGGATGCGCTGTCTCTGGCTCTCGGTGTTCGACATGAATATGCCTACATCAGCATCCGGGACATCTATACCCTCGTCGAGGGCCTTGCATGCGATCAGAATGCGGATGTCGCCGCAACGGAAGCTGTCAAGCATGCGTCGGCACATCTGTCTGTCAAGCTTGCTGTGGTAGATGCCGCATTGGCCCGGAAAACTGGAATCAAGAAGACAGCGGAGCGCTTCCGCCTGTTCAATCCGCTCACTGAAGACCATGATCCTCCTATGCTTGGTAAGATGTTCAATGATGCGGCTGGCGGCAGATATTCTGCCATCGGCGTTGATGATCAGAGCACGGCGGCGCAGCAGGAGGTCGAAGAGCCTGTCGGCAAGCTCCTTGACCTTCTGCGAGCTGTGCCTGCGCATCATATCGAGCAAGGACTCGAATGGCAGGTCCTTGCGCTTCATCACGGATGGGACAAGCTTCCTGAGCCGGGCGGTCGCAAGCTCTATCGAATGGGTCAGAGACCAGTATTCCTCCTGTTTCTCCCCGTCCAGCTGGATGGAGATGGAGAAGATGTCGAATGGGTTGATTATCCCCTCCTCCAAACCATCGTCAATCGAATAGGAGTAGACCATGGGTCCAATCAGGCGGCTCAAGTCAGCCTTGTATGGTTTGAGGTCGGCGGTCGCAGACAGACCAAGCGCGAAGTAGCGCGACTCGTCGAAGGTCGGACTTTTGAGGAAGTCGAAGACCTTCGAGTTCTCCCCGCTGGCATAATGATGGTATTCGTCAGCGATGAGGAGGACGGAGGCTCCAGCGGCATTCAGGTCGGCGATCATGCGTGCGAAGCGGTAACGGGCCGAATTGATGACTCCGATGCATATGGGGCAGTCTTCCCTGAAGGGGCGCCCACCAGCAAGGATCGACACGTCGCTCTGCCGGCATCCGACCTTGAGCAGAGCATCCTTCCACTGAGAGGCGAGGGCGACACGTGGAACAAGGATGAAGGTCCTGATCTCCGTGCCGCATGCCTCGAGAAGGGCTCTCATCGCAAGCATTGCCATATGCGTCTTTCCGGCACCAGTGATGACCTCGACGATGCCCCTGCAGCCATGGGCGAACCACTGTTCGACACATTCCCGCTGCCACTTGTATGGAACCATGTCCAAATCATGCACTTCAATGCGCCCATGTTCAATCGCATTGCCGATTTGTGATAGAATCTGACAGCAAAGACAGGAACACTATGGATTACGAATCATTTTTCTCTGACTACACTCCTCATGCGAAGGAGATGAAGGATGCGGCTGCCCTCGTGGCGAAGCTCCAGAAACTTGTCGACAAGGACATTGCCAAAGGCGACACCAAGGCGGCGGCCAAGGACATGGCGGCTCTCAGAGAGGCCATCGAAAATGCCAGTGCAAGCGCCCAGGCCCTAGAAGAGAGCATAAGCTCCTTCGACAGCAAGGACTACTTCACATCCGGAGAGTTCGCTTGCCAGCTGGTCACACACTTCGCCCAGCTCGGTGTCGACATCGTAGGGGATGCTCCCGTCTACGAGGTCTTTCCCTATAAACTGCGCATCGATGCCGAGAACCAGGACATCTACCTGAACCGGAAGAAGTTCTCGACCTCCAGGCCCAGCTACATCGCCGACCTCGTCAAGGCTGAGCTCGACAAGCTCCAGGCCGCCTCCTTCAACGCTCAGAAGTTCGCCTCCGAGCTCGAGAAGGGATACGACATATGCATCGCATTACAAAGCAAAGTGCAGGCCGGCTCCCCCATCATGCTCAAGAACATCTACTCTGCCCTCGTCCCAATCGCCAGGCTCAAGAGCGGATACCCGGAACAGGCCTTCGCCTATGACATTGCCAGGCTCTATTCAGTCGCCGACAGCGTCGAGCTCAAGAGCGGGCACAAGATCGAGTTCGGCACTGAAAGGGCCAACGCCGCTTCCTACAGGATTCTGGACGCCAATGGACGCGAGCAGTTCCTCGGCTCCGTCCGCTTCTACTGAAGGAGGACAAGATGGCCTCTCTGGCTTTCCTGAACGGTGCAGTCCCCACTGATGAGACGGTGCTCAGGGCCGTCACTGTGGGGCTCGACCGCATTACAGCATTCTGGAAGAAGTGGTACTTCGAGGACTTCATCGCAGCAGGCGGCAGCTCGATCAAGTTCGTCAGTGGCAGAAAGGGCGCCGGCAAGACGCACCTCATCACCCTGGCCGCGGCCGATGCCGCAGCCGCGGGACTGCTTCCCGTCACTCTTGATGCCGACGACATCCTGCTTTCGGACTTCTCGTCACTCTACAGGGCCGTCTTCAACTCATTCGACATCATACCTCTGGTCGAGAAGATTGCGAACGACACGGCCATGGACCTCGGCTATGGCTGGACGCCCGAGTCGGGAAAGAGCTTCATGGACTTCCTTTCTGACGCAGACCAGCTGGATCCCGTCACAAGAAGGGAGGTGCGCACCGCCATCAAGCAGCGTTTCAGCGGCAATCCCTACATGGATGTGAACTTCGCATCGGCATGCTCGCTGCTGGCGGGAGACCACATCGGGATGCTGGACCTCGAGGACAATGGCCGCCAGACTGTGCTCAAATGGCTCAGAGGCGAGAAGGACATGAGCATTCCATCGCTGCGCGCACTGGGAATGTCCACCTACAAGATCGACAAGGCGAACGCGCGCTACATGCTGCGCTCCCTTTGCGAGCTCGTGAGGCTGTCCGGCTACAAAGGCCTGTTCATATCGGTCGACAACCTCGACGTTCTGGCCTCGTCCACAGCGCTGGGCAAGAACCACTACACAAAGATGCGCCGCGACGACACATACGAGAGTCTGAGGCAGCTGATCGACGACATCGACACTTTCCGCTACGTCTTCTTCCTCTTCGCCTTCGACCGCATCCTGGTGGACGACGAACGCAAGGGCCTCAAGAGCTACCATGCCCTATGGCTCAGGATGCAGAACGAAATCGTCTCCGGCCGACTCAACTTCTTCACATCCATGCTGGATCTGGACAATGCCAACAGGGACTTCTTCACGCCAGAGGCGATTATGGGAATGTCACGTCGTCTGTGCGACCTCAGCAACGACGTCGATGTGAAAGCCCATCCCCTTGACGAGACCAAAGCAAACGAGCTGGTCGAGAAGGCCAAGTTCGCGAGCCTCTCGCTGCCGGTGCTCGTCAGCAACTGTACCTTCCAGCTCGAATCCGGTGCCCAGGAGGAAGAGAATGCCTGATTTCAAATCACGCCACATGATCGAGGCCCTCAGGAGCGGAGTCCCGTCCAGGGATGTGGGAGCCTACTTCTCATCTTCCAGAGGAGAGCTGCTTGATTCGATTGCCGACGACATCGCAGCCGTCGCAGAATCGGGACACTCGAATGGTCGGATCATCCTCGGAAATTATGGTGAAGGCAAGACTCACCTGCTGAACACGGTCGCCTCCATGGCGATGGCCCAAGGTATGGCCGTCTCGATGCTGCCACTGTCGAAGGAGGCCCCAGCGAACAACCTTCAGACGCTCTACCAGAAGCTGATTGGAAACACCTTCCTCCCCGGCCAGGTCCAGCCAGGTTTCCTCTATAAGGCTGAGAACTTCCAGCTCAACAGCGAGAAGACGAAGAGCGCCCTCCTCTACGCCGCGACTGAGCTGGACAGCGACAGGCTCTACTATGTCTTCCGGGACTTCCTCGCCTCTCGCGACAGCGAAGAGCACAGCGCATTCGAAGCCGACCTCAGAGGCCGTCTGACAACAGTGGGCATGATACGCCAGTGCTATGCCAGGTTCTTCGGGGAGAAGCCCGAGTTCAAGACGAAGTTCGAACGCTCGAAGCACTTCTTCGACTACTTCGGCTTCATGTCGCACCTGCTTAAGATCATCGGGTGCAAGGGATGGGTCATCCTCTTCGATGAAGCCGAGCTCATCGGCCGTCTTGGCAGGAAGTCGAGGAAGAAGGCCTACCTGAACATGTCCAGGTTCCTGACACCTCCCCATTGTCTGGACTCCGTCTACACAGTCTACGCCTTCGCATCCTCCTACCCGGAAGAGATCATCAACGGCAAGGACGAGTACGGCGCGCTTGAGCTGGGTGAGGACAGCCATGCGGACAAGGATGCGGCCAAATCCGTCCTCGACAGGATATGCAATGGCGACATGCTCGCCAGGCTGACCAGGGATGAGCTCAGAAGCAGCATCGACGAGATCGCACGGCTCCACAGCAAGGCTTTCGGCACTCATGAAGTGGACCTCGACGCTCTCTTCACAGTAGCGGACAATGCCGGCTATCTGCTGAGGACAAAGGTCCGTGCCGCAATCGAATACCTCGACCAAGTCATGCAATACGGAGTGGCGGGGAACGTCACGTCGACGACAGTAGAGAAGGAGGACCTCAGCGAGGACGACAGTCTGAAGGACCTCTTCGACTGAAACTTACGCTGTGGGGACAGTCTCTGCCCCACAGCTGTCCTCTGCCAGGGAAGTTGCCGATGGAAGACAAAAAAGCCATCAGAATCTCCAAGACGATCTCCTATGCACTGCGCCACAATCCCTCAGCCTTCGGCCTCACTCTCGCACAGGACGGCTCTGTACCTGTCGAGGATCTTCTCGATGGGCTCTCGAAGGCTCTGGGACGGCCAATCACGCATAGAGACCTCGACGAGATCCTGAGCTTGCCAGGAAAGAGACGTCTCGTCATCGAGGGCGGCCGGATAAGGGCATACTACGGACACAGCGTCAAAGAGGAGGTTGTACGACCCCTGACTGAGCCACCGGAAGTCCTGTACCATGCCACGAGCCACAAGGCCCTGCCCCTCGTCCTGGCAGAGGGCCTCAAGCCGATGAACCGTCAGCATGTACACCTGTCGTCGACGAAGGAGACTGCCCTCGAGGCGGGAAGACGACGGGATCCGGATCCTCCCCTCCTCCAGATCAGGGCCCATGACGCCTGGACAGATGGCATACGCTTCTACGAAGGCAACGAAGACATATTCCTCTCGGACCCGCTTCCTCCACGATACATCAGCATCCTGGCAGCAGGGACAAAGCCATGTTGACGACGGCAAAACGGACGACACTAGCGTTCACTGTCTTCGCCATGTTCTTCGGCGCAGGCAACCTCATATTCCCCGTCTTCCTCGCCTTCCAGTCGGGAGGCGACTTTCCACTTGCCTTCTCCGGCTTCGCGCTCTCCGCCATCGGACTGCCAATACTCGCACTGCTCGCCTCGATGAAGGCAGGAGGCCTGGAAGAGCTTGCCCGAAGGGTCAGTCCCGCCTTCAGCAAAGTGTTCACAGTCGTGGTCTATCTTGCAATCGGCCCCTGCCTCGCCATACCGAGGACAGCGAGCACAAGCCATGAGATGGTGGCACTGGCGACAGGAATGGACTCCGCAATAGCAAGATTCGTCTATTGTGCGCTCTTCTTCCTTCTTGCGGCCCTGCTCGCCCGCAGGCCCGAGCGGCTGTCGAACAGGCTTGGCAGAATCCTCTCGCCCACACTTGTCATCCTGATTGCGGTCCTCACTGTCGGCTCGCTGACCACAACAGCCCCCAGTCTGGGACAGTGGCAGTATGCATCCCATCCCCTCCAGAAGGGTTTCCTTGAAGGCTATCAGACGATGGATGCGATCGCAGGACTCGTCTTCGCCTCGATAGTCACACTGAACGTGAAGGCCCTCGGTGTCGAGGAAGGCATGAAGAAGGAGTGCACCATCGCCTCTGTGGCAGGTGGAATGCTGATCCTGCTCATCTACTGCGCCCTTGCCCTGATCGGGCTGTGCGCACACTCCTTCATGACGGAAGCCTCCACTGGTGCGGAAATACTGTCCCTCACTGCATCGGTCCTCTTCCCCGCATTTGGAGACAAGCTCATCGCAGTCGTCTTCATCCTGGCATGCTTCAACACGTGCACGGGACTGTTGTCATCATGCTCACAATACTTCTCGAAGGCCTTTCCCGTCCTTTCAAGGGACATGTGGCTCCTGGTCTTCGCCATCGTCTCTCTCATCCTCGCCAACACAGGACTGGAGCGCATGATAAGCATCTCGGCCCCAGTGCTCGAAGTAATCTACCCTGTAGCGGTCACCCTGATGGTCCTGGCCTTCCTGCCAAGGGAAAAGGCCAAAGGTTGCACCTACAAGCTGGCGGCTGCCGCAGCCACCCTATCATCCCTTGTATCGACACTGACTGGCATGAAGTTCCTCTGGCTCATCCCGACAGTCATCTTCACCCTGGTAGGCCTCATCCTGGACAACAGGAGTGGAAAAGGCTGGCCGCAGAAGAATAAATGAGCAGCTGACGATACGACAGACGTCTTGTCCTCCATAGGCAACCTGGGCCACATAAGACGTTTGCACCTCAGGCATTTTGCCTTCGACACATGCTCTCCTATGGAGTATTCTCGTCTTTTTTATTTGTCCGGAGCTGTCAACAGGGAAATTGAAAAAGTTGAAAGTCGCATGTGGAGGGCAAAATTCCAGTCGAACCGGTAGGGCACACCAATCCAGCCCTGCCGAACAGGGCTTTTCAAAAAGCTGG
>JADIMU010000003.1 GCA_017694495.1 Candidatus Aphodenecus pullistercoris | reverse complement strand
CATGCGGTCCGCCTCGTCCAGGACGACGGTGGAGAACATGCGGAAGTCGATCTTGTGCGACCTGGCGAAGTCGATCAGGCGTCCGGGAGTACCGACATAGAGGCTCAGGCCCTCGCGGATCTCCTCGTTCTGCTCGCCGTAGCCGACGCCGCCGTAGAAGCAGCCGACGCGGAAGTCGGGGATGTACTTGGCCAGTTCGGCCGCGTCGCTCTCGATCTGGAGGGCCAGCTCGCGGGTCGGAGCCACGACCAGGGCCACGGGCAGGTTGCTCTTGGACAGATAGGCCTTCATGTACTTCTCGATGATCGTGATGACGTAGACGGCCGTCTTGCCGCTGCCGGTCTTGGACTGGACCATGACGTCCTTGCCTGCCAGCGAATAGGGCAGGACGAGCTCCTGGACGGGGGTGCAGTCTGTGAACTGGGCATCGTTTATGCCCTTCATGGTGGCCTCATTCAGGCCTAGTGCGGTAAATTTCATAGTTCTGACTCACTGTGGTTTCTATATTCTTCCGTGCCTGACAGGCACGCATGATGACTCATTCCCTCTCCCAGCGCCTCACCAGGCGGGTGAAGGCCAGGACGGCCTCGATGTCACATGGGACTTCACGGCCCTCCAGTCGGCCAATGGGCATGGCGGCCATGCTCGTCGAGCTGATGAACATGCTGTGGCCCTCGCCAAGCCGGCTGGCAGGCACCGCCTCCATGACGACCTCGTAGCCGAGGACGCGGGCGGCACGCAGGACGCTGATCCTCGTCACTCCGGAGAGGACCATCTCGTCGGGGGCCGTGTACAGCCGCTTTCCGTCGATGAGGTAGAAGTTGCTCCTCGTCCCTTCCGTGACGAGTCCACTGCGGTCGACGAGGAGGGCCTCGAAGGCACCCTTGGCATGGGCGTCGTTGAGGGCGAGGCAGCTCAGGAGGAGGTTGCTCGTCTTGCATGTGGGAAGGAAGCGCTCGCCATTGTAGAGCGTCACCGCGATCCCCTTCTCATAATACTCGTCAGGATAGCTGAGCAAGGGCTGCCAGGTGATGAAGGCGACAGGTTCGGCAGTACCGTAGACGAGGATGCGCAGCGTCGCCTCGTCAAGGCCGTCGCCCTTGCACAGGAGGTCGATCCAGTCCTGCCACGGCGCAGAGGGAAGGCGCAGTCCTATCATCGAGGCCGAAGCTTCAAGGCGGCGGATGTGGTCGTCCAGGTGGACGACATGGCCGTCGACGAGCCTCAGGGCCTCGTAGACTGAGAAGTTCTGCTGGACCTCGCGGACCGTTATGGGCATGACGGCCTCTTCCTCTGGAATCAGGAGTCCGTTCCTTATCGCGTGTTTCTGCATGGCGGAGAACATATTATCCTTTTTCCAGAGGCTGGCGCAACATGTCCTATTCGTAGCGCAGGATCTCGCGGGGCTTGGAGCCGTTGGCAGGCCCCACTATGCCCTCCTCCTCCATCTGCTCGACCAGGCGGGCGGCGCGGTTGTAGCCGATCGACAGACGACGCTGGAGGTAGGAGGCGGAAGCGCCCTTGCGCTCGAAGCAGATCGCCTTGGCCTTCTCGTAGAGGTCGGCGTCAGATCCTTCGAAGTCCTCCTCGTCCACAGGTCCCTCATCCGGCTCGGGATCGTCCTCGAAGATCGCCTCGTCGAGGTAGTCGGGCTCGCCCTGCGTCTTGACGAAGCGCACGATCTTGTCGACCTCCTCCTCGCTGAGGAAGGCGCCCTGGATCCTGACCAGGCCCAGGCTGGACTGGGTCGACAGGAGCATGTCGCCCTTGCCCAGCAGATTCTCGGCGCCCGTCTCATCCAGGATGATGCGGCTGTTCATGGCGCTGCTGGCCGTGAAGGCGATGCGGGTCGGGATGTTGTTCTTGATCGTGCCGGTGACTACCTCGGCGCTGGGGCGCTGGGTCGCCATGACGACGTGGATGCCGGCGGCGCGGGCCTTGGCCATGATACGTCTGATGTAGTCCTCGATGTCCTTGCCTATGACAGTCATCAGGTCGGCGAACTCGTCCATGATCAGGACGATGTAGGGCATCTTCTCCGTCGCATAGCCGAACTCCTTGATGCGTGCGTTGAAGTTCTCGATGTTCCTGACGCCGAGCTGGCTGAAGACGTTGTAGCGCCTGTCCATCTCACCTACAAGCCAGTTGAGCATCTTCAGGACGCGCTTGGGCTCGGTGATGACGGGCGTGAGCAGGTGGGGAATTCCGTTGTAGACGTTCAGCTCGACGACCTTGGGGTCGACCATGATCAGGCGGACCTCCTTGGGGCTCTTCGTATAGAGGATTGAGGCCACGAGGCCGTTGATGCACACGCTCTTTCCGCTGCCTGTCGTACCTGCGATCAGGAGGTGGGGACACTTGGCCACATCGATCAGCTTCGGCGTGCCCTGGATGTCGCGTCCGAGGATCATCGGGACGTTGAGGCGGGCCTCACGCAATGGTCCGAGCAGCTCCTTGAAGCCGACGGTGGCACGCTTGGCGTTGGGCACCTCGATGCCCACCGCGCTCTTGCCGGGAACGGGGGCCAGGATCCTGATCTTCTGGCCACCGATCGACATCGCGATGTTGTCCTCGAGGCTCATGACCTTGCTCACCAGGACGCCGGGGGCCAGGGTGAACTCGTAGAGCGTGACCGTCGGCCCCTTGACGATGTCGGCCAGGGAGACCTCGACGCGGAAGTCGTGCATGACCGAGGCGATCTTCTCGGCCACGGCCTCCTCGTCCTGGGTGACGATGTAGCTCGTCTCGGGGAAGTCCTTCAGCAGGTCGGCCGAAGGCGGGTTGTAGCTCCGCCTCTGGCGCTGGATGATGGCCTGCTCGCCGGCATTGTTGCTCGCAAGTCCGCTGACGCCGACCTTGAACTCGATCTGGCTGCTGTTGTCGCCATCCTCAGCCTCATCGACATCGAGGATGTCCTCCTCTTCGCCGACAGGCTCAGGAGCAGGCTTGACGGCCGCAGCCTTGGCATGGCTGTGGGTGGCGGGAGGCGCCACCTTCTCCACCGGACTTGCTGGCACGCTCTCCTTCTCCACGACAGGCTCAGGCACAATCTCAGGCCCGCTCGCGCTTTCCACTGCGGGAGCGGGGCTGGCCGGCCTGGGCTGGGCCTTGGCCTCTTCGGCCACCTCCTCCTTCAGCGTGATGCTCGGCCTGTCGTCAAGGCTCTGGGCCTCGGGTGCGGCGGCTGGCTCCTCTTCGAAGGGCCGGCCGGGGAAGTGGCTGACATCACCCTCGGCCTGTGGGGCATCGTTCCTGCGCCTGAGCGACTCGAAGAGCTTGTAGCGGGGATGGTTCGGCGAGAGGTTCGAAGGAGCGAAGGACTCGCTGGCGCGGCCCGAAGCCTCCTTCCTGCGGTCGCTGTAGCCTATGATCGGGTTCGGATTGGGAGCGCTGGGCGCACTCTCCTTCTGGGCGCTCTCAAGCGCGCTCTCGAGCATGCCGCCCTTCGTGAAGAGGCGCTTTCCGCTGGAGGGAGTCTTCTTCCTGGCGTCCTCAGCCATCTTGCGCTCGACGTTGCGCGCGCTGTTCTCGAGCACCGACATGCTCACGACGTTGCCGCTGGGGATGGACAGCTCCTCCTCGACGCTCTTGTCGACGGAAACGCTCTTTCCCTCAAGCGCGGACTGGACGACCTCTGCGGCCGCTCCCTGGGAGGGGATCGTGTTGAACGAAGGCACCTTCACAGTCTCCGGGAAGGCCAGAGGACTGTCCGGGTCGAGCGTGACGCGGGCCTCGCTCTCCGCCTTGACGGTGACCTTCATGTCCTTCGGCTCCTCCTTTTCACCCTTCCTTTCCCTGGCGGCCTTCTTCTCGGCCTTCAGCCTGGCCTTCTCCGCCTTCCGGTCCAGGCCAGGGATGGCGGCCTCGTCGGCGCTCTGGCGGATGGTGGCGGCCGCCTTCCTGGCGGCGTGGCGGCGCCAGTAGCCGTTGAGGGATGTGTTGATCACGCTGATGACAAGCACGACGAGGACCTCGAGGATCAGAAGGATGGCGACGAGCGAAAGCTTCGTCGTACCCAGGTATTCCATCAGGAAGGCCGGAGCAGGATTGCCGACGATCATGTGATACAGACCCAGGGCCGTATAGTATACGACCAGGGCCAATGGCAGATAGATGTAGTTGAAGGGCCTGCCCCGCCGCGAGGTCAGGACGACCAGCGAGAGCACCAGAAGGAGGATGCCTGCGCTCAGCGTCTCGCCACCACCTATGCTCAGATATGTGAAGACGAGGCGGATGACAGGCTCCAGGACAGGCTGCATCGCGGGCATGGCGACGAACTGCAAGGCGACGAGCAAGGCTCCCGCCAGGGCCAGAACGATTCCGAGGACCAGGGAGAATACGCCTCCCCTGCCCACTGGTCTTGTCTTCCTGTCATTGTTCTTCCGCTTTGCCACTTCAGACCTCCTTCCTCTCCAGGACGAGCATGAGCCGCTCCCCTTCGAGCGAGGGCACGCACAGCGGAACCATGCGGTGGCTCCAGCCCTCGAGGCCCTTCAGCTCGTCCTCCACGTAGTCCTTTCTGGCCTTGTAGGCGCAGACCTTGCCGCCGTCAGCCAGGATGCGGTCCAGCGGCTTCATGATATCACCAAGCTGATGGAAGGCGCGGAAGGTCACCAGGGGGAAGGTCCTCCTGAGGCTTCCGACATCCTCAGCCAGCACTTCGACATTGTCCAGACGGCACTTCGCCACGACGTTGCGCAGGAAGTCGACACGTCGGGCCATGCGCTCCACCAGGGTGAAGGCGACATCCTTCATCAGGATGGCAAGCACGATGCCGGGCAATCCTGCCCCGCTGCCGAGGTCGGCCACACGCCTGTCCTCTGTGAGCAGGGAGGCGATCACGCCCTCTCCACTGGCCGAGTCGAGGATGTGGCGCACGGCCAGCTCCCTCTCGTCCTTGTAGGAGACGAGCTTGTAGACCGGATTGAAGAGGGCGATCTCGTCCATGTACAGCGAGAGCGTGGCGATGGTCTTTCCATCGGCCGCGATGCCCATCCCCTCCAGTCCTCTCTCAAGAACATCTTCACACATTCACACACCTTTGACGGCCATCATCAGGATGGCGATGTCGCTCACCCTTAGTCCGCTTATCCTCTGGGCCTGGCCGATGCTCAGAGGTCTGACGAGCTTGAGCTTCTCCCTCGATTCTCCGCTCAGGCCCTTCAATGCATCATAGTCGAAGTCTGGAGGAATCGCCATAGCCTCGGCGCGCTCGAAACGTGCGATCTCCAGCTCCTGCCGCCTGAGGTAGCCCTCGTACTTCACATCGAGCTCGACCTCGCGGCGGACGGCCGGCTGGAAGGATGCGATCGAAGGGATCCTGTCCACAAGGCCATCCACAGTGACCTCGGGCTCCTTGAGGAGAGCCAGTGCACTCTTGCCCCGCTCCCTGTAGGAGGCCAGGCTGGCCTTGAGGTCGCTCATCTGACGGATCTTCGCATCCAGCCTCTCCAGCCTCTCCTCGTCCACGCTGTGCTTCTGCCAGCCCAGCCGGGTGAGCCTGAGGTCGGCGTTGTCGCTCCTCAGGCTGAGGCGGTACTCGGCCCGGCTCGTGAACATCCTGTACGGCTCCTTCGTCCCCTTGGTGACGAGGTCGTCGATCAGGACGCCGATATAGGCCTCGTCGCGCCCCAGGATGAGGGGCTTCTCGCCACGCAGGCTGAGCGCGGCGTTGATGCCGGCGACTATGCCCTGGGCAGCCGCCTCCTCGTAGCCGGAGGTTCCGTTCGTCTGGCCTGCGATGAAGAGGTTGGAAAGACGCTTCGACTCAAGGCTGGGATAGAGGTCAAGCGGATTGAGGTAGTCATACTCCACAGCGTATGCCGGACGCATGATCTCGCAATGCCTCAGTCCGGGAAGCGTCCTGATGAACTCGTGCTGGACATCCTCGGGCAGAGAGCTGGACAGGCCATTGAGGTACATCTCCTCTGTCCCCACGCCCTCGGGCTCGACGAAGATCTGGTGCCTCTCCCTGTCCGGGAAGCGCATGACCTTGTCCTCGATCGAGGGACAGTAGCGCGGCCCGCGGCCGACGATCTTCCCGCCATACAGCGGCGAGCGGTGCATGTTCTCCCTTATGATCCTGTGTGTCTCCCCATTCGTCCAGGTGACGTAGCAGTCCAGGCGGGGACGGTCCACCTCGTCATGGAGGAAGCTGAAGGGGATGACCTCCTCATCGCCCGGCTGGACCTCAAGCTCGTCCCAATCGAGGCTCGAGGCCCTGACGCGGGCAGGTGTGCCCGTCTTGAGGCGGCCCACATCGAAGCCCAGGCGGCGCAAAGACGCTCCGAGGCCTATGGCGGCCCCCTCGCCCAGACGGCCGCATGGCGCGTCCCACTCGCCGATGAAGATGCGTCCGTCCATGAAGGTGCCCGTCGTCATGACGAGGCGGCGGCAGCCTATCCTCCAGCCGCGCTCTGTGACGACGCCGACGACGGCATCCTTCTCCACGATGAGGTCCGTGACGGTATCCATGAAGAGCGAGAGCTTCGGGATGTGCTCCAGCATTTCCTTGGCGGCGCGTGAGTAGCTGAACTTGTCGGCCTGTGCCCTTGGGGCCTGGACGGCGGGACCGCGCCTCCGGTTCAGAGTGCGGTACTGGATCATGGTCCCGTCGATCAGGAGTCCCATGACGCCACCGAGGGCGTCGACCTCCCTGACGAGGTTGCCTTTGGCCAGGCCGCCGATGGCGGGATTGCAGCTGAGGCGCCCGATCGCATCGAGGCTCTGCGTGATCATGAGCGTGCTGAAGCCCTCGCGGGCCGCCGCTGCCGCGGCCTCGATGCCGGCGTGTCCGCCACCTATGACGATGATGTCGTAGTCTCTCAAGTCTTCACTTCCCTAGACAGAATTTCGAAAAGAGGGTGTCGAGGAGCTCCTCGTTGGTCACCTCGCCTGTGATCAGGCCGAGCTGCTCCAGTGCACCCTGGAAGAAGAGGGCCATGATGTCGACGCTCTGGTTCCGGTTGTCTCTGGCGGCCTCGAGCGCCTGGATGCATGATCTTATGCATGCAAGCTGCCTCTCGCTGTCGATCGAAGGGCCTTCGGCGCCCTGCCCCACCTCACCCTCGTGGAGGCGCTCTCCAATCTTGTCGATGAGAAGACCCACACCCTCCCCTGTCATGGAGGAGACGGCGAGGCCTCCGCCGCAGGCGAGGTCGCTTTTCGAGTGGACGATGAGCGTCCGCTCCAGGTCGATGTCATCTGGCAGTGGCCTTCCCGGCTCGACCAGGTAGACGATGAGGTCGGCCTTCTCGAAGAGGGAGCGCGCCCTCCTGATTCCCTCGTCCTCGATCTCGTCGCCTCCCGTCCTGAGTCCGGCAGTGTCGTAGAGCCGGACAGGCAGTCCGGCGATCTCGCACTCGGCCTCGATGTAGTCGCGCGTCGTGCCGGGCTGCGGGGAGACGATGGCCCTGTCCTCCTTCACAAGCAGGTTGAAGAGGCTCGACTTGCCGGCATTGGGCTCACCTGCCAGGACGACGATGGCGCCATCGCGGTAGATGCGTCCCGCCCCATAGCTCGACGCCAGGAGGCCAAGGCGGTGCAGGATTCCATCGACCTCCTCATCGGGGAAGAGCCAGTCCTCGAGGATCTCGTCCTCGGCGTAGTCCAGCTGGACCTCCAGTGAGGCCAGGATCTCGACAAGGCTGCGGCGGATGTCGCCAAGCTCCCTCCTCAGACTGCCAGAGAGCCTCTCGAGGGCCTTCTCCTGGCTGTGGACGCTGCGGCTCGAGACAATCTCCTCGACCGCCTCGGCCTGGGTCAGGTCCATGCGTCCGTGCATGAAGGCGCGGAAGGTGAACTCGCCCCTCCTCGCCTGGCGGAAGCCCAGCTCCTCAAGCCTCACGAAGAGGCGGCGCAGCACTGTCGGCGAGCCGTGCGTGCTGATCTCGACGGCCTCCTCTCCCGTATAGCCGTGGCCCTCTTTGTAGACGGCGAGGACGACCTCGTCGATCAGAGTGCCATCGCTGTCGCTGATGTGGCCGTGGACAAGGCTCGCATTGTCCGCAGCAAGGAGCTTCCTGGGTCGGGAGAAGGCTTTTGACAAGAGGAGGATCGAGCCCTTGCCTGAGGTCCTGACGACGGCCAGGGCGCTCACTGCGTAGGCTGTGGCGAGCGCATATACCGGCTCGTCGACGCTGTAGCTTTCCATCACGGGGGAGTATATAGTCAAAAATGGACTGGAGCAATAACATGTGGCTCATGTTCGATTTCGAAAGCCAGCGCCAGCGCGGCCTGATGTACAGGCGCATCCGTGACTTCTTCGACCAGAGGGGCTACCTCGAGGTCTTCACGCCCACCCTCTCCGCGAGCCTGATCCCGGAACCCACGATCCAGAACTTCCAGACCCGGTTCATCAACCCCTTCATGGACAGCAGGGACCTCTTCCTGATCCCATCTCCAGAGATCTTCATGAAGGAGCTGCTGGCCTGTGGAAGCCCCTCGATCTACCAGATCAGCCAGTGCTTCCGCAACAGCGAACAGCTTGGTGAGATCCACAACCCGGAGTTCACCATGCTCGAGTACTACAGCCTCGGTATGGACGACGGAGACTCGATCGCCCTCACGAAGGAGCTGCTCGATGCCCTCGTGACTGAGGACTCGCCCTCCTTCATGAAAGAGGACTTCCTCGTCATGAGCGTGAGGGAGGCCATGCTCAGGTGGGCCGACACGGACCTCGACCGCTGCCAGGACAGGGAGGTCCTCATCGAGAGGGCGCGGCAGCTGGGACAGGATCCTGCCGACGACGAGGCCTGGGACGACGTCTTCAACCGCATCTTCATCACCTACGTCGAACCCTCATTGCCCCGTGACAGGATGGTCGTCCTCACACACTACCCCGCCCAGATCGACTGTCTTGCACAGAAGGAGGAGGGGCCATACCGCCGCCGCTGGGAGCTCTACATCTCTGGCATCGAGGTCGCGAACTGCTATACGGAGGAGACCTCGAGCGAGGTGACGAAGGCCTACTACGAGCGTGAGCACAGAGCCCTCGTCGAGTCCAGAAAGGAGGGCGGCATGCCCATCCCGCCAGCATCCCTTCGCTTCCCCACACTCAGCATCCCACCTTCATCCGGAGTGGCCATCGGGCTGGACAGGCTGCTGATGTGCCTGACGGGAAAGCGCGATATAAGAGAGGTCCTGCTCTTCCCATGCGAGAGGATTCTCAAGGAAGAAGTCCTTTGAGGACATGCAATTAGGCTGTCCTTTACTTTTGTCGCGTCATTCTATATCATACTTCAGGCAATATTTGCTTGAACACTAACCAGATAGAGGTATCAGAATGATAAAAGCAGGTCAGATTGACAAGGGTACCGCCCTCCTGATCAAGGGCCAGCCCTTCGTTTGCATCGACAGGGAGTTCGTCAATCCGGGCAAGGGTTCCGCCTTCGTCCGCCTCAAGCTGAAGAGCCCCTCGACGGGCCAGGTCCTCTCCGAGACCATGAAGAGCCAGGACAACGCCGAGGACATCACTGTCGAGGACAGGGACATCCAGTACCTGTACAACGACGGCACCAACTTCGCCTTCATGAACGTCGAGACCTTCGACCAGCTCGAGGTCCCCATGGCCAACTTCCCCGACTACCAGTACTTCATGAAGGAGGGCGAGACCTACAGGGCCACCTTCTGGGAGGACCAGCTGCTCGACATCCTCATTCCTGCAAAGATCGTCTTCACCGTCGCGGAGGCAGAGGAGGCCGTCAAGGGCGACACCGTCCAGGGCGCCACGAAGTACGTCACAACCGAGACCGGTCTGCGCGTGAGGGTTCCCATCTTCATCAAGCAGGGTGAGAAGATCCGCGTCAACACCGAGACGAAGGAGTACCTCGAGAGGGTCAACAAGTAACACCTCTCGGCAGACGGACATGCATCATTCCGCCGGCGCTTGCAAAACGGCACGCAATTAGGCTAGAATCCTGCATGTCTTTTTTGGGCCTATAGCTCAGCGGTCAGAGCCGCGGACTCATAACCCGTTGGTCCCTGGTTCAAATCCAGGTGGGCCCACTAGTAAATTATTACTGCGTATAGAAATGCCGAATGAAAAATCGGCACTTCAACAAGCAGCTGGAAGAAAAGTGTCAACTGGAATTCCATGGAATCGGGACCGTCCGGAAGGGCGGTCCAAATTTCTTATCAACGATGCAGGCGGAAAAGCAGCTATTTCGTCAAAAAAAAACAACACGGTCTCAAGGGTTTTCCGATTTTTGATACGCATACTCGTCTTCAGGGAATGGACAGCAATTGGATTTAGCTTCTTTTCTTTTCTTTAGATTTTCAGCCCGCTTCATTTTCATCCTAATCCCTGCTTCTACAAACTGCTGATCATCTACTATCCAGACATTGTCCCACACTACACTGAACGTCGCATCCTCGATGGACCTTTTTGCAACAATGAATACTCTTGCATCAGGATTACTGCTATCAAGCATAACCGCTCTGTATACTGCATTATCCCAGCAGCCAAACACATGAGGCCTACTCTGTTCGATATATCCCTCTTCGTCTATCATATTTGCGCAAACAACAAAAACGGAAGGAATCTCACCGTTCTCCAATGAAATCCTAAACAGTGACCCACGCAGTTTTTCACGGTAATGCAATTCAGTATTTTCCAACATCTGTTCCTGTTTTGATGAAGACAAACCTCTTGCCTTGGTATTATTGAATGCAACTACATTCTTTACGCGCGCACCTCCATCTGTACCATAGGCGGCCTGAGCTTCTCCAATTGGAATTAGGCCTTCTACAGAATGGTCGCAAATACAATGCAAGCTGGTAGCTGCATTCCATCTCGGTCCATCCTCCACCCAAAGTCCATATTTCGAATCCTTAAGCAGAGCAACTGTCCTATCTCCCAGTGCGTTCGCCCTCTCTCCATATAGCAATTCTCTCCGAGACATCAACTTTCCACAAAGATTTGCAGCGACTTGCTCTGCGCGGCTCACCAAATACGGCTCGAAATAATATCCAAAAATCACTTTGAAGAGGGTTGGCAAATTGCAATAGGTGTTGGCCAATTCATCACATGTCTTGAAATCCCATGGAATTCCTCTAAAATAAGCACTCACATGCCAGTCCTGCTCCAAGATACGGTACAAGCTATCAAACCAATTATTCCTTTCTTCTTTTATAAAAGGTTCAGCATGTCCATAGGCGATATACTTGTATGATGGTATGACAAAGTCCAGAATCCTTATACTATGACTAGATGTAACATTTGTCTTTGGCTTTGGTTCAAAGGAAATACTCCGGCCAGCAACCATTTCTCTATAAACATACAACAATGATAAGAGAACAGCAGCGTATTTGTTCGTCCCTCTGGTTGATTCACCAGTCACAGCATCGACATAGCTCCAATCATCATTCTTTCCCAACCATACTTGGCTCGATTTGAACAAAGACATTCTTGGGCATCCAGTCAACTTTTGATAAAGGAATGCAGGATCCCATTGCCACCCTGGCTTAAAGAAGAAATATGGCAAAGGTGCAATAGCCTCATCCAATAGACGCCTAAATTCCGCTCGATCAGAAGATTGCAATGAAGGAGTATTGATATACTCGCAACAAGCAGTCACATTAATCAAAACAGATACTCTATCGGCATATCTATTGTAACTCGAATGGTACCGAAGAGTGAATTCAAGCATCTTTCGACAAATCTTCTCCACATCCTTATGTTCGATTAGAGCTCTAATGCACAATCCCCCCATCCACCTCGAATAACAATGTCGAGGAATGACCGAAAGATTATTGTAATATTCAAGCCATGTCAGGAAATAATCCGTCTGCTCGGGGGAGAACCTAAACAGGTTTCTATTTTCAAATGAAGAAGCTGCCATTTCCATAACGCGTTGTCGCCCATCATTGGAGCCAAAAATACCTGTAGGCTGATTAGACAATCTGATTGCATACTCGTCAATTTTCGAATGACAGTTTTTAGCGACATAGATGAATGGATCAACAAGGTGATGACCACAGACATCAAATTCCCCTGTTGAGAGGAAAACGTACTGAGAGTTCTTTTCTAAAGCGAAATCATCTGTTTTTAACGATAATGAGCAACTTGAATCAGTACCGTCTATGCAGGATTCGCGAATCTTCCGCTTTTCACGATGAGCCATCAAACAAGCAAAAGCAAACACAATACTGAAGGCAATAAGAATTGTTGAAATAAACCCAGCAAACATCATTTGACACCTTTATTCTTCCTGACTTCCTCGTGGAAGAAGAAGTTCACGATTGGAGGAAGCGTTCCGGCCGGGTGCTCGACATCCTCGACGGCCCTGAGGTAGGGAAAGCCATTGGCTGAGGCGAAGGCCCTGATCTCCTCATCCAGGCGTGCCCACCACTCCCTCCTCCCCTTCACATAAATCTCTTCGTAAAGCGGAAGGAGATCCGCCCTCTTCGCAGCGATCCAGTCAAGGATCGTCTTCCTGAAACCGCCGCGCAGATTGAAGTTCTCAAGCCAGATCAGGTCACACTGCCCCTCCACCCGCCTGACTATCGCCTCGACATCCGTGATGCCGGGGAAGATCGGGGAGATGAAGCATGTCGTACGCATGCCACTATCATGGAAGATCCGCATGGCTTCCAGCCGGCGCTCAATGCTCACTGCATCATCCATCTCGCGCCGGAAGTCCTCGTCGAGCGTGTTCACCGACCAGGCGACAGTCGCCTTCGGATAGCTGAGGATCAGATCCAGATCCCTGAGCACGAGGTCCAACTTGGTCGAGATGCTCACAGTGCATCCACTGTCCTTCATTTCCTCAAGAAGGGCGCGGGTGCGACCATAACGCTCCTCACATGGCTGATATGGATCCGTCACTGATGAGAGGAAGAGCTCCTGGCCGGCATAGCGCTCCTTCCTCCTGATGGCAGGCCAGTACTTCACGTCGACGAAGCTGCCCCAGTCCTCGCCGTGCCCTGTGAAGCGCTTCATGAAGGAAGCGTAGCAGTAGCGGCATGCGTGGGCGCAGCCCACATAGGGGTTCACGGACCAGTCTGCCACAGGAAGGTTCGACTTCGTCAGGATTCCCCCGACCTGAATAGCACGCTCAATCATACAGTCAGCTCGATCCTGTTCCCCTCGCCGTCCAGGACGGCGCTCTCGTAGTAGCCGTCACCTGTCGTCCTGGGTCGGCTGGCAACAGTGTAGCCGTCCGCCTCGAGTCGGGCTGTGAGGCTGTCGACGGCCTCGCGGTTGCCCAGCGCGATGGCGATGTGGGCAAGGCCCACTGCCATGTCCACGGCAGGACGCCCAGCGAGATCAGAGCGCGTCATGATTTCCAGCCGCGAACCGCTGTCGAAGGATAGGAAGTATGATGAGAAACCTGTAGAAGGATTGTCGTAGCGATTGCCAGCCACAGCGCCGAAGTAGGTCTCGAAGAAGGACCTCATGGCCTCGAGGTCCTTTGTCCAGATGGCGACATGTTCAAGCTTCATAATAATGCCAAGTCTAAGCCATAGGCAGGCCTTTGTCCTCTCCTAGATCGCATAGCTGCTCCTGGTCCGGAAGGAGGAGCGGAAGCCGTGGACGAAACGGCCAAGCAGCTTCTGGTCGTCCTTCCTGGCCAAGACGTAGTACTCGGCATGGGCCCTCGGGTCGTCTATCGGGATTGCGACCTTGCCTTCAAGTGGCATGTAGATGAGGTCGGTCGCGAATGAGGGTATGTCGGAGCGCATGACAAGCTGTTCAAAGGACTCCCTGTCGCTCTGGACGATGAAGTGCGACCTGGGCATGGCCTCCTGCGGCAGGTTGCGCCACATCCCGATGTTCTCGTAGAGCAGGATGTTGTCGCCATCGAGGTCGCTGAAGGTGAGCGTCCTGCGCCCCGCCAGCGGATGGCCCTCACCTAGAAGGAACATGAGGTTCTCCTCCCCCAGACGGACGGTCAGACAGCCGTCGACATTCAGCGGCTCCGTCGTGACGACGAAGCGGTAGCTGCCGTTCCTCAGACCATCGAGCAGCACGGCCCTGCTCCTCAGCTCGCCGGCGACAGTGTTCTGGACCTCGCTCGAAGAGAGCATGGACATCAGGCTCCACAGCGGAGCGGGAGCCTCGCTTCCGACGAGGATGGTACGCCGCCTCCGGTCGAAGGCCCTGACCTCCTCCTTCGCGCTCGCGACCATCGAGACGATGCGCCCAGCCCACTCCACAGCCAGGCGACCAGTGTCGTTGAGTTCGATCGTATTGCTCGTCCGGCGGAAGATGGGGACGGCGAAGTCCTCCTCAAGCTTCCTCATCGAACGCGACATCGCGGGCTGCGAGACGCCGCACTCGTCTGCGGCGCGCGAGATCGTCCCATACTTGCCCAATGCGGCCAGCTCCTCAAGCTGATAGAGTTCCATCACGCCTCCGTGCTATAAATCAATGTTATAGCACCATGCATAATTTGTCCTGTGCAAATTCCAGTTCATGCCTTAGTTTCTCAGCTGTGGAGAGGATTTCCGGCATAGCATGCCGACAATCCACTTAGGAGGTTCCAGATGAGTGGAAGACTTGAAGGGAAGACTGCCATCGTCACAGGTGGCGGCAGTGGAATAGGAAGGGCGACCGCACAGCGCTTCGCCAAGGAAGGAGCCAGAGTCCTCATCGCGGGACGCAGGCAGTCGAAACTGGAGGAAGTCGCCGCAAGCGATGGGAACATTGCATACGTGGTCGCCGACCTTACGAAGAGCGAGGACGTTACGAAACTCGCCGAAGAGGCGAAGAAGTGCTTCGACGGCAAACTCGACATCCTGGTCAACAACGCGGGCTGGTGCCCTGTCCAGTCGATCAAGGAGATCACGCTGGACGACTACGACAAGGCCTTCAGCCTGGACGTCAGGGCTGTTGTAGATATGACGATACAGTGCCTGCCGATGCTCATCGCCGCAAAGGGGAACATCATCAACCTCTCGACGATCGGAGTCACGCACCGCGACACAAATCTGTCGATGTACATCGGAGCCAAGTCGGCAGTCGAGAACTTCACCCGCTGCTGGGCCCTCGATCTGGCAAATGACGGGGTGAGGGTCAACGCCATCGCACCGGGTGCGATACGCACCGAGATCTGGACTGTGACGAACCTCGACAAGGAGGCCGAGCGGGCCCACGAGGAGAGGATCACGTCCACCATTCCTACAGGACGCTTCGGCTCACCTGAGGAGATTGCAAACACTGCCCTCTTCCTCGTCAGCGACGAGGCGCCATACATCAACGGAGCTGTGATTGCAGTCGACGGAGCCGCAGGAGCGCGCTGAACAGTTCTTTTGAATTCAAATAAGGAGAAACACAGACATGAAAATTGAGACGACAAGACTGAACAACGGAGTCGAGATGCCCCTCGAGGGCTTCGGTGTCTTCCAGGTGCCCGATGGTGAGGTGTGCAGGAAGGCCGTCGTCGAGGCGATCGGGACGGGCTACCGCCTGATCGACACTGCCGCAGCCTACATGAACGAGGAGGCCGTCGGCCAGGCGATCAGGGACAGCAAGGTCGACAGGAAGGAACTTTTCATCACGACCAAGCTCTGGACGCAGGATGCTTCCTACGAGGGGGCCAAGGCCGCCTTCCAGACCTCGCTCGACAAGCTTGGCCTGGACTACCTCGACCTCTACCTCATCCACCAGCCCGTGGGCGACTACTACGGCGCCTGGAGGGCCATGGAGGAGCTGTACAAGGAAGGCCGCGTCAGAGCCATTGGAGTGTGCAACTTCTACCCCGAGAGGCTGACTGACCTCGCCCTCCATGCGGATGTCGTCCCGGCGGTCAATCAGGTGGAGCTCCACCCCTTCTTCCAGCAGACAAAGGCTCTGGAGAACATGAAGGCCTACGACGTCATTCCCGAGGCCTGGGGGCCCTTCGCCGAAGGCAGGCACGGCATCTTCACCAACCCCATCCTGACAGAGATTGGAAAGAAGTACGGCAAGAGCGCGGCCCAGGTGGCGTTGCGCTGGAACGTGCAGCGCGGTGTCGTCGTCATCCCGAAGTCGACCCACAGGGAGCGCATGGAGCAGAACATCGACATCTGGGACTTTGTTCTCAGTGATGAGGACATGAATGCCATCGCGACCCTGGACCTGGGACACAGCGAGATCGTCGACCACAGCGACCCCGCCTTCATCAAGATGATAGGGACGATGAAGATCCACGCCTGAGGAAGACAAGACAGAGGCGGCAGACCGGGGCAAAAACCATCTGACGCCTCTTTCCAATTGGCTGAAGACGAAAAGAGGCGTCGCCTCATCAAGGGGTGACGCCTCTTCATTTCTGCCCTTCAGGCTACTTCGTGATCTTGACTTCGATCTTCTTGGGCTGCTCTTCAGGCGACTTTGGAAGCGTGATCGTCAGCAGACCATTGTTGAAGCTCGCCTCGATCTTCGACTCGTCCAGACCTTCGGGCAGGCTGAAGGACCTCTCGAAGCTCTCATGCCTGCGCTCGCGCACCAGGTACTTCCTGTCCTTGCCATCCTTCTCCTTCTCGTCGATCTCACCACTGATGTGGAGGACGTGCTTGTCGACTGTGATCTTCACGTCGTCTTCCTTGTATCCAGGAAGCTCCGCCTTGATCACGTAGCTGTCACCGTTCTCCTCGACATCGACTGCGGGAAGGTTGGCGCTGTAGTTGTCCCAGGCGCCAAGCATGGAATCGAAGAAATCGTCGAACAAGGACAAATCCCTACTCCTGTTGTTGTACTTTGTAATCTCTCTTGCCATCTTTTGGCCTCCTGTATCTTCTAGTTTCCGTCCCTTGCGGGACACGAATGTAGATGCATCAGTCGTGCCAAAAACTTTATTTCGTTACAGTACAAGCAAAAGCTTGAAGGTGCAAAACGCTGTCCAATCCCGATTTGGAGCACTTTGACCCACCAGGTCCGCCACTTCTTCCAAATGGGGTCATTTTGCCCCTGCTGGCGGCCCGGAGAGGGGGAAACGGATCAATTTGGCCCCTTGTCTCCACCTGCGCTGTGAAATCATGAGATTGACATGCTGTCAGAATGGGATTATGTTTGACACGACGTCAGAAAGGTGGAGGAGACTGGTGAAAGTCGCGAGAGAGATTGTCGAACAGAGGCCTCAGGAGATCATGGATGCGTGCCGCAAGCTCTACGAGAAGGAGAGCTTCCAGGAGATAAGCCTCAAGGAGATCAGCGCCCAGACGAGCATATCGCGGCCCTCGATCTACAACTACTTCGAGACCAAAGAGGAGATCTTCCTCGCCATCCTCGAGGAGGAGTACAACCAGTGGGCTGACGAGATTGGCCAGATCGCCCAGCGTGACGACCTGACGGACAGCCTCTTCGCCGAGCTCTTCGCGACAAGTCTTGGCCGCCATGAGACCATGCTCAAGATCCAGTGCATGAACCTCTACGAGATCGAGGAGAACAGCAGGATCGAGCGTCTTGTATCCTTCAAGAAGGCTTACAGACGCGCCTTCGACCTTGCAGGAGAATGCTACAGGAAGCTCCGCCCTGGTGTGGGAGAGGATGAGACGAGGACTTTCTGCTTCACGCTCTTCCCCTTCCTATACGGCGTCTACCCCTACGTCCACCCGACGGATAAGCAGCTCAAGGCGATGGAGGTCGTAGGCATCCAGCCCACAGCGATGGACGCTGTGGCCTTGACGCGATGTCTGATCGAGGCATTGCTGGACGATGGGCACGACAAAAGAGAGTGAATGAGGCAGACCCGCTGTGGGCCGCCAAAGGAGGAGAAATGAAAGCGAAAGTCTATTTCACACGCACCCTGACACCTGAAAAGGTCGTCGAGGCCTATGGAAAGCTCGGCATCAGCCTGCCTGGCAAGGTCGCGGTGAAGATCCACTCCGGTGAGAAGGGCAACCAGAACTACCTCCATCCAGACTTCTGGAAGCCCATGGTGGACCTGGTCGACGGAACCATCGTCGAGTGCAACACAGCCTACGGCGACGCTTCCGGCGGAGTGCGCGACAACACGGACTCTCACTGGAAGCTTCTGGAAGAGCATGAGTGGACGAAGTACTTCAAGGTCGACCTCATGGACGCCGAGGGACCGGATGTGGTCTGGCAGATTCCCAACGGCAAGGTCCTCAAGGAGAACCATGTCGGAAAGGACATTCTGGACTACGACTCGATGCTCGTCCTGGCCCACTTCAAGGGACACCCGATGGGAGGCTACGGTGGAGCGTTGAAGCAGCTGTCGATCGGCTGTGCGAGCCGCGCCGGCAAGGCCCTGATCCACTCAGCAGGCGTGACTGACGACCGCTATGAGACCTGGCAGAAGCATGCCGACGCCGTCGCCTTCCCCGAGGCCATGGCCGACGCCGCCGCTTCCGTCGTCGAGCACTTCAAGGACAGGATCGCCTTCATCAACGTCATGAAGAACCTCTCCGTCGACTGCGACTGCTGTGCCGTCGCCGAGGATCCGTGCATGAAGGACATCGGCATCCTGGCAAGCCTCGACCCAGTCGCCATCGACCAGGCGTGCATCGACCTGGTGATGGGCTCGGACGATCCTGGCAAGGAGCACTTCATGGAGCGTGTCAACAGCCGCAACGGCATCCACACGATCGAAGCGGCTGCAGATCTCGGCTACGGCACGAGGGACTACGAGCTGATCGAGTTCTGACGTGGCGCAGATCACAGTCCTTGAGGGCAGCCGGGGAGCCTACGTCATCATGCCATGCATCAAGGGGGAAGCCCAGGCTGTCCAGGCCAGGGCCTCCGCCCTCCTCGGCTGGAGACCTGGCATCATGGAAGTAGCAGTCGACGACTGGAACGGACAGCTGAGTCCTTGGCCAGCGCCAGCGGTTCCACCCTCCTTCGGCCCCTTCTCAGGAGGAGGACCTGCCTTCCTGAAGACCATGATGGACCAGCTCGGCGACGAGGCTTGCCACATCGCAGGCTACTCTCTCGCCGGGCTCTTCTCCATCTATGCAGGCCTCGAGTGGCCACAGATCCGCAATGTCGCCTCGGCCTCAGGCTCCCTCTGGTTTCCTGGATTCAGGACCTGGGCCGAAGAGCGGCTGGACAGGCTGGAGGGCCTCTACATCTCGCTGGGCGACAGGGAGGCGCGCACAGGCAATCCTGTGCTCTCCCGCGTCCAGAGCGAGAGCGGAGCTCTATATGAGCGTGCGCTCGCCCTTGGTCTGAGGACAAGCTTCGTCCTTGAGAAGGGCGGACACTTCAACGAGGCGCAAAACCGCCTTGCGAGGGCTGTAGCATGGCTGCTGGACGAGTGAGGCTTGCACACCCCTTCCCTCCCGTCTGGGATTCGGAAAGCCGTGTCCTGATACTCGGCTCCTTCCCCTCGGTGAAGTCGAGGCAGGAAGGCTTCTACTACGCCAATCCGCGGAACCGTTTCTGGCCCATGCTTGAGGCCATATACTCCACCAGCTTGTCTGACACTGAAGGAAAGAAGGCCTTCCTGCTTGAACACCACATCGCACTGTGGGACTCGATCGCCTCATGCTCGATCATAGGTTCGGCCGACTCCACGATTGAGGATGCGGTGGCAAACGACATCGCGATGGTCACCAGAGGATCGAAGGTGGAGAGGATCATCACGAACGGCGCCACCTCACACAGGGTATACCAGAGGTTCATCAAGCCGGCTCTGGGCATCGAGGACATCTGCCTGCCCTCCACATCTCCCGCCAATGCGGCCTTCAGCCTTGAACGCCTGATTGGGCTCTGGAGGGACTTCCTGCCACAGTCAGGAGAAGCTGCGGATAGTACTGGTCAGGGCCTCCTCAGACTTTTTCATGAAGGCTGAGTACTCGATGAATGAGCTGTAGACCTCCTCACTTTTCGGAATATTGAAGGCCAAGGTATACAGCATTCCACCAAGGCCATTGAGCTGGCCACGGATGCACCTTTGAGCACCGGGATTGTAATCGCAATGAGGAAAGGCGAGAGCACCCCATTCCACCCTGAGCAGATGAATGTAGGATATGATCTGCTGAAAATCCTCTCTGGACCACCAATCATTATCCAAGTGCTTGTACTTCGCATCAATCACATATGGCCTGGCGGCCCAGTCGTTGTAGAAGCCTGGATACCACTGTTTGGAATTGCCGGATGTGAAGACTCTTATTCCACCTGTACCCGTCCTGTTGTGCGGGTGCCGCATGAATGGCGTAAGCAAGGTCGCCAGGGACTCCTCATTCTCAGAATATACATAACATTGAATATGCCATATTCTGCTTGTATCATAAAAAAGAGGACGCTTATGGCAGTCAGCAAAGTCAGGGATATATACAGTCTGTTAAGTTTGTCTTTTTCCATTCCAAGCTATCAGAGGGGATACAGATGGTCAAAAGACGAGGTAAGAAAACTTATTGATGACATCTATTGTTTTACATCCGGCGAAGATGATTCCAAATACTATTGTCTGCAGCCTCTTGTTGTTCAAAAGAAAAAAGATATGACTTATGAAGTCATTGATGGTCAGCAAAGACTAACCACAGTCTTCATTATAATGAAGTATCTCTATTCATTTCTTAAAGAAATCGAAACCGAGGTAAAAACGAATAGATTCAGCGGTAATTCCATGCATGTAAAACACATGCATAGCATATTAGGCAAAGAACAGTATCCTTTATATCAGCTGGAATATGAGACCAGAAAAAACAGTCGGCAATTCCTTGAAGATATTGAGAATTCTGATAACAGTCAGAATGACTACATTGATTACCATTATATGCGAAATGCATATATGACAATAAAAGAATATCTTGATGAAAAACTTGAGGAAGAAGGTGTCGGAAATATCATCAGACTGCTTTCTTTCATAGTCTGTCCCACTGATAAACTGGATGGTGACAAGTACAGAAAAAATGTCCGTTTCATCTGGTACGATGTCTCACAAGAATGTTATAATGATAGCTCGTATTCAAAGAAACTATTCTCAAGACTCAACATCGGTAAAATAGCACTGACAAATTCAGAACTCATCAAAGCTGTTTTCTTGAATGGAATTCACTGGCAGCTCAGAGATTCTCAGATAATTCTGAATGATGGAAAGTTGTCACCAGATTATATCTGTAGTTTTTATGACAGTATCGACAGGCAATTGCAGTATAGAATCGCCTTTGAATGGGATATGGTAGATCAGAATCTGCATAACCCTGATTTCTGGGCTTTTCTTACAGGAAAAGATGCCTCATATTCCACGCGCATTGATTTCCTTTTCGATATTCTGACAAAAAAGAATCCGTCTGAAAAATCCAGATATTACACTTTTACACAGTATGATGAGCGGTTCAGGCATAACACAGGGAAGAAAACTGAAGTAGAAAATCCGGAAGACATCTTTTCCATTACTGAATGGAAAAAGGTGATGGATTTGTTTCATACATTCACCTGCTGGTTCAATGACAGGAAATTATATCATTACATTGGATTCTTGAGCTTCTCGGGTGATTCGATTTTAGAATTGGTTGATCTCTATGAAAAGTCGGAGAAACATGATGGTTTCATCAACATGCTTTTTGAAAGGTGTAAAAACAAGCTCGGTCTGGATACTGTCAAGCTGGAAGATCTTGAGTATGGTGAAGATGATGAAGAGATACGAAAAGTTCTGATGCTTTTCAACATTGAAAGCATCAACAGAACCAAAAGCGAAGAAAGATTCTCTTTTTCTGAGTTCTATACTCAGAATTATGATATTGAACACATCAAGCCTCAGACTCCGATGGATTACAGTGATCCTGAAGCTATGAAGGATTTTGCCTATACATGTCTTGAATACCTCACAGGAATCAAATATCCGCAAAAAGGAGCGATTCAGAGAAAAAGGTATGAAGACGCTTTAAGAGCATCATGTAAAAATGACGTAGCGAAGCTGGATAAAGTAAATCAGTTGCTTGAACAAAGAGGAAAAGAAAATATATTTTCCTCTCTCGGAAGAATACATATTGAAAACATTGATGAAGCCTTAAGAAATCTGGTTCCAGGGGTAAGAGTAAGAACCGTAAAAAAAGAGGAATGTGATAAGCATTTTTTGGATGATGTGGCTAAATATCTGGAAAAAAAAGATATTCCTAGAAATAATTATGATTTGCTCACAAAACTCAATGGTTATCTAACAAATGGGACACGCCCTGATTTTTCCCCTGAAGATAAGAATGCTTTGGGCATAGAAATGGATGCGGGACCAAACAGCATTGGGAACCTTGTCCTTCTTGACCGTGGGACAAACCGAAGCTACAAAAATGCATTGTTCATTGTCAAAAGATATTTCATTCATGAGCGCGAAAAAGAAGGTGTCTATGTTCCAAAGTGTACAGCAAATGTTTTCAATAAAATGTACAGCGGCAATGTATCTGTGCCCATGAAATGGACCGAAGCTGATATGAAGGATTATGTAAATGAAATCAAGGAGGTGCTGAATGAGCATTGAACAATACAGTTTTTTTGATTTGCTGGAAAAATATGTCCGCATAGAAATTCCTGCTTTGCAGCGTGACTATGCACAGGGACGCAATGATGAAAAGGAAGTACGCACCTCATTTCTACATTACTTGCATAATCTGATAACAAAGAAGCAGAAAGATACCCTTGATTTCATTTATGGTGTAGTTGATAAAAATCTGAACAAGCTCATTCTTATAGATGGACAGCAAAGAATTACTACCATAATGCTGTTACACTGGTTTCTTGCTGTCAAAGAAGGGTGCAGTGCATGTTCTGATTTCCATTCTCATATGACTGATAAGAATTCATCTCGCTTTATTTATAACACCCGTCCTGCATCAAAGGATTTCAGCAATGCGCTTGTCCGAAACATAGAGTCATTCGCTTATGATGATGCTTCATCTGAGGCGCTTTCTTCTTGCATCATCAATCAAAAGTGGTTTCTTCCCCACTGGCATACAGACGCAACAGTAAATGCGATGCTTGTCATGTTAGATGCCTTACAGAAAGAATTTGCAGAAGAGAATACTGGATTGTATTCAATCCTGACCAAGGGAAAGATCATCCAGTTTGATTTCATGAATCTTGATGATTTCTCTGAGCATGATGCAGGAAGGCTGTATATTAAAATGAACTCAAGGGGCAAACCTCTTACACGATTTGAAAACATAAAATCTCTGTTGATTGGAAGGTTGGAAAAACATGATGGACTGATCGAGAATCAGATGTCAGACAGTTTTATCGCGACAAATGATAATACCGATGCGCTGAGTTTTGCTGAAAAGATTGCATGGTCATTTGATGTGCGCTGGACAGATGCTTTCTGGAATTGTTTTCTTAAGCTCAGTGATAATGATTACAAAGAAGACTGGGCTGAGTGTCCTTTGGACAACTTTATGCTGAATCTTCTTGTTCTGCCTGTAATATATGAATGCTGTATCGCTGAAAGCAAGGTAGACAAGAATTTTATTACTGAACATATAGAAATGAATGCTTCTTCTGTTCCTTATGATGATATCTTCAGAGCTTTGGATGAATATGATAATGACGGTAAAATTTTAAGCGGGGTATTCAATTTCCTTAATGGCATTACTGAATATGACAAAAGTCAGGCAAAGTGGATAATTAAAGAATTTGATGTTTACAGCTGGCTGAGCTATGGAGATGAATCATATTTCATTTCCCTGATGGAAAAGCTTATGGATAAAGATGAAGAGCAGCTGGACCTGGCAGATAAATTGAGGTTGTTTGCTTTTTTTCTTTATTTTTCCCAAAAACATAAGCCGGAATATAGTTTAAAGCAATGGCTCCGATTCAGTATGAATATCATAGAGGGGACCATTTTCCAGGGAAAATAT
>JADIMU010000024.1 GCA_017694495.1 Candidatus Aphodenecus pullistercoris | reverse complement strand
CAAGACCCGTTACAGGGAACAGCGGAGCGACAACAGGAGACGTCCCAAGGGCTGGCTCACCCCTACGATGGAGACGAAGGTCAGGACCCATGAGAACGTCATCGACAAGGTATGCTCAATCCTGCCCGTCTCGAGGATCGTCATCGAGAGTGCATCCTTCGACATCCAGAAGATCATGAATCCGGGAATCGAAGGGGAAGCGTACCAGCAGGGGGAGCAGCTGGGCTACGAGAACGTCAAGGCCTATGTGAAGGCCAGAGACGGCTTCAGATGCAGGAGCTGCGGAACGAGGGACCATCTTGAGGTCCACCACATCAGGCAGAGGAAGGATGGAGGCTCAAACAGCCCTGACAACCTCATTACTCTGTGCCACGGGTGCCACATGGCCTGGCATGAGGGGAAGAAGGACAGGGTCACATTGTCATCAGATCCCGGCTTCAAGGCTGCGACGGAGATGTCGACGATGAGATGGATCCTGCTGGACAGGGTGAGGAAGGCCCATCCCAACATCCCGGTGGAGCAGACCTACGGCTACGTCACGAACCATGTAAGGAACAGCCTCGGCCTTGAGAAGAGGCACTTCATCGATGCGAGGGTCATAAGCGGCAACGCCACAGCCAGGAGCGGCGGAGTCCTCTGGCATGTCGTCGCACGGAGGAGCCACAACAGGAAGATCCACAAGGACACGATACTGAAGAATGGCGTGAGGAAGGCGAACCAGGCGGCGAGGAAGGTCGCAGGGTATGGCCTGGGCGACAAGGTCAGGTATGCCGGGCAGCTGTGCTACATACATGGCAGGAGGAGCTCAGGCTACTTCGACATCCGGCGCATGGACGGGACAAGGGTCCATGCGGGAATACACTACAGGCATCTGACGCTCGTCGAGCGAGCGAATACGAATCTGATATACAAGGAGGTTGTGGAGGTTCCTCCCTCAGGACAAGCCTGACGGTTTCCCCTCCATGAATTTTATGAAAAAGACCATCGCGATGCTCATCGCGCTCCTGTGCGCACTTACGCTCTCGGCCGCCTTCGATCCAGCCTACAGCGACAGCCTCTTCTACCTCGAGCAGGACTACGAGAGCGATCTGGACTACCTCGACTCGACACTCGCCTCGGCCACCGACGACGAAGAGAGGGCAGCCATCCTCTGGCGCCAGGCCAGGGATGTGCTCACCATCACCGATGACGTTCCCGAGGATGAGAAGGACGAGCGCCTTGCCGGATACGGTGAGGCCCAGGACCTCGCCCAGCAGTCCGTCGACACCTATGAGACGCCCAACGGCTACCACTGGCTCAGTTCGGCCATCGGCCGCATCGGCCAGGTCAACGGCCCCCTCAACAGCCTGTCCAAGGCCAAGCCCATGAGGGAGCTGATCTACAAGGTGCAGAACGACTTCAACGCCGACATGTCCGACTCCTGGTACGTCCTCGGACTCCTCTACGACCAGCTGCCCGGCGCTCCCCTGAGCTTCGGCAACTCCAACTACGCGATCAGCTACATGAGACGCTGCGTCGACACCCAGGACAATGTCAACAGGCTGAACCTGACCAACTACCTCGAGCTCGCCCAGCAGCTCTACGACAGGAACTGGAAGGCCGACAAGAGGGCCAAGGAAGCCGACAAGATGGAGGACAAGTACGCCAGCGAGACTGTGCCTACAGAGAAGATGAAGTACTACGAAGGCCGTGACGGACGCGACACGAAGCCCTTCTACTCCACTGTGTCGATCGGCCAGATGTCCGACAGGCAGGAGGCCGCGATGATCTGCCAGTACGCCATGGCCGTCTACGGCCTCAAGGCCGAGCCTCTGGCCTCCGACACGCAGAAGTACAACGAGATCGTCGAGTGGTACAACTCGATCACCTGACCAAAGGACGGTTTTTTCGCCTTGAAGCCCATGCGAGCCATGGGCTTTTTCCATCTTTTGTGGGAGAATCGGCGCCATGGGCAAAGTAGGACTGGGACATCAGTACTGGGTCGGCAAGTGTCTGCGCGGCCTCTTTACGGGACTCATCACAGGAGCCCTGATCAGCCTCTACTCCCAGACGATCAGCCTGCTGACAAGGCTCAACCAGAGCCTGCCCTTCCTTGTCTTCCTGATTCCCCTTGGCGCAGTGCTCACCCAGTACCTCTTCAAGGTCTTCGGCGAGCGCTACCGCAACTCGACGACCAGCGCGATCGACGAGATCAACAACCATAAGGACCACAGGAACTGGGCCGAAAGCCAGATTCCCGACACGATCAGCCCCCTCATGGGTCTGCTCGCCTACCTCGGAGCCTCGATCACCCATCTGGTCGGAGCCTCCGGAGGCAAGGAGGGCGCCGGCGTCCAGATTGGTCTGGCCTCGGCATCGGTCGTGGAGCATGTCGAGGCCTGGGGCAACAGAAGGCTCGGCCGCGAGCACGACAACCGCTCGGACTACTACCTGATGTGCGGTGCCGGAGCCGCCTTCGCCGCCCTCTTCAACGCCCCGATCGCCGGCGTCTTCTTCGGCACCCAGCTGGCAAGCCCAAGGGCGACCCGGCTCGACGCCTACCTTCCCGTGACGATCTCCTCATTCACGGCCGTCCTGCTGAGCCAGGCGATCGGCATCCATGTCCTCGAGATCCCCTTATACCTAGAGCTCGAGTTCAGTGCGCGCAATCTCTTCTACGTATCGCTCTTCGCCATCCTGACAGGCCTCTACTCCCGGCTCTTCTGCTTCGTGCTGCACCGCATCCGCGACTTCTTCCGCAAGCGTGTCAGCTCGCCCTACCTCGTCGTGCTCTGGCCCTCGCTGGTCCTGCTCCTCCTCTCGCTGGCAACCTGGCCAATCTTCGACACCTTCCGCTACAACGGGCTTGGAGGAGACCTGCTGTACGACATCATCATTGGACGGGCGAGCCAGCTGGACGACCTGATCAAGCTCGCCCTCGTCGCCTTCACCTTCGCCGCCGGCTTCGTCGGTGGCGAGGTCGTCCCCCTCATCATAGTGGGCGCAGGCTTCGGCATGTCGATGTCCCACCTCTTCAACGTCCCACTCTCCCCATTCGCAGTCCTGGGCTCGCTGGGCATGCTCTCTGGCGGGACGAACCTGCCCATCGTATGCTTCGCCCTCGGCCTTGAGCTCTTCGGCTACAGGGAGCCGTGCCTCCTCTTCATCATGGTCACGCTCTCCTTCGTCGCCAGCGGACACAGCGGCATCTACTCCCACCAGCGTCTGCCCTACCGCTAGCCTTCACACAGAAGGGGTCAAAATGCTATCTTCTGCCACATGAGCGAGAAGGAAATAAGAAACATAGGCATCATGGCCCACATCGATGCCGGCAAGACCACGACCACGGAGCGCATCCTCTACTACACTGGCGAGAACCACAAGATCGGCGAAGTCGACAACGGAGAAGCCACCATGGACTGGATGAAGCAGGAGCAGGACAGGGGCATCACGATCACGAGCGCCGCCACGACCTGCTACTGGCGTGACCACCAGATAAACATCATCGACACTCCGGGCCACGTCGACTTCACGGCAGAGGTCGAGCGCAGCCTGCGCGTCCTCGACGGAGCGGTCGGCGTCTTTTGCGCCGTCGGCGGCGTCGAGCCCCAGACGGAGACGGTCTGGGCCCAGGCGAACACATACAAGGTCCCACGCATCGCCTTCATCAACAAGATGGACAGGATGGGAGCCGACTTCTACGCCGTCCTCGAGCAGATGAGGACCAAGCTCGACGAGAATCCCGTCCCCCTCTACCTGCCCATCGGCAGCGAGTCCTCCTTCGAGGGCGTCATCTCCCTGATCGAGATGAAGCGCCTCACCTTCAGCTCAGCCGACAAGGGAAGCACGATCGTCAAGGACGAGATCCCATCCGACATGCTCGCCAAGGCCCAGGAGTGGAGGGAGAAGCTCATCGACGAGTGCGCCTCGAACGACGACGAGGTCATGGAGCTCTACTTCGCAGGCGAGGAGATTCCCGCCTCCAGGCTCATCGCGACGCTGAGGAAGGCGACGATAGAGCGCAGCATCCTGCCCGTCTTCGTCGGCTCATCGCTGAAGAACATCGGCGTCCAGACCGTCCTCGACGGTGTCGTCGACCTCCTGCCCAGCCCGAGCGAGGCGAGCGCCATCAAGGCCTACTGGGAGAAGAAGGACAAGGAGATCGAGATCAGGCATGACGAGAAGGGTCCCCTCCTCGGACTCATCTTCAAAATCCAGGTCGACCCCCAGGCCGGACCCATGTGCTTCGTGCGCATCTACTCAGGCGTCCTGAAGAAGGGCCTCTCGATCTACAACATCTCGAAGAGCAAGAAGGACAGGGTGAACCGCCTGCTGAGGATGCATGCGGACCGCTACGAGGAGCTTTCGGAGCTCAAGGCGGGCGACATCGGCGTCATCATCGGTTTCAAGTTCGCCCAGACGGGCGACACGATCGGCAGCGAGCAGGCCCCCTATCTCCTGGAGCGCATGCACTTCCCCAACCCCGTCATCTCGGTCGCCATCGAGGCCAAGAGCACGGCTGACCAGGACAGGCTCCGCAAGGCCCTCGAAGTCCTCAGCCAGGAGGATCCGACCTTCACCTGGAAGGACGACAGCGAGACGGGCCAGCTCGTCATCTCGGGCATGGGAGAGCTCCATCTCGACGTCCTGACGACGAGGATCAAGGACGACATGAAGCTCGATGTGCGTGTCGGCTCGCCCCAGGTGTCCTACAGGGAGTGCATCCGCCAGGAGGCCGAGGACAGCTACGTCTTCGACAGGACGATCGCCAACAAGGAGAACAGGTGCACCATCAGCCTCCGCGTCAGGCCGCTGCCGCCCAAGAGCGGCAACGAGGTCGCCATCACCGCCGAGACCTCAAACATCCCCGAGGAGATCGTCGAGGCGGTACGCCAGGGCATCGATGGCGCCTTGCAAAGCGGCATCAAGTACGGCTACGAGTGCACGGACATCAGGGTGGAGGTCACTTCGATCGGCTACGACGAGCTGACCACGACTCCAGTCGCAGCCCAGAGCGCCGCCGCCCTCGCCTTCGACCAGGTGTGCCAGAAGGCGGACCCCGTGCTGATGGAACCCATCATGAGCGTCAAGGTCGCCAGTCCCAACCAGTACATTGGAGAGGTCATCAGCTCGATCACCAGCCGTGGAGGCATCGTCCAGTCGATGGAGTCGAGGCCGTCCAGCGACATCCTGAGCTGCGAGTGCGCGCTTGCGAAGATGTTCGGCTATACGACGACGCTGAGGTCCGCCACCCAGGGCAGGGGCTCCTTCTCCATGGAGTTCAGCCACTACGCTCCCAAGGCCTGAGGGTCCCATCTCAGGGCCTTGAGGAGGCCCACATCCCAAGAAGCGCAAATATTTCCTTGCCCTCGGCCGGAAACTGCCGCTATAATTCCGGTATAGAAGATATCACCTTGAGGAGTACGACCAGTGGGCTTTGACGAGAACTTTGTGGAGAATTTGGACAATCAGGAGACCTCCCTCATGATGACCTTCGGGAAGAATCTGAAGGAGGTGCGCAAACGGCTCGGACTCACCCAGACCAGCCTCGCCCAGATGATCGGCGTCTCGACCTCCTTCGTGACCGAGATCGAGAAGGGCCGCAAGGCCCCCTCCTTCATCACGATCGAGAAGATTTCGTCCGTGACCCGCGTCCCTGTCTGGAGCTACTTCATCGAAGGAGGATGCGACGTCTCGGATGAGATTTCCGTCGACCAGCAGATCCTCAGCTTCAAGCTGAAGAAGGAGCTCATGGAGAGCATACCCAGGCTGATCGACAGCGTCTTCAATCCCTGAGAGGGAGACAAAGATGCCAGGCCCCTACCCTTGTGTAGGGGCTTTTTCATGGGCTGTGGCACAATTCTTTTGACTTCCACCTCCAGAGGCCTTACGATATTCCCATAGCTTTTTATGGACAAAAGGAGGAAGTAATGAGCGTAGAATCGAAAAACCTCAGAAATGTCGCCCTGGTGGGCCACAACGGGACGGGCAAGACCAACCTGATCGAGCAGATGCTCTACTATGCAGGCGTTCTTGACCATCCCGAGACGGTCGACAGTGGAAAGACGGTTTCAGACTACACGGAAGAGGAGGTCGCCAGAAAGATTTCGGTGCATGCGTCCGTGCAGTCCTTCAAATGGAACGAGAGGCAGGTCAACATCATTGACACTCCGGGTACGGCCGACTTCATCGGAGAGACGATCTGCGCCTTCCGCAGCTGCGAGTCGGCACTTGTGGTCGTCGATGGACGCGAGGGCGCCCAGATCGAGACGATCAAACTCTGGAGAAGACTTGATGAGCGCAACAAGCCCCGTGCCGTCTTCATCAACAAGATGGACAAGGAGAGGGCCAGTTACCGCCATGTCATAGACAGCCTCACGAGCGAGTTCAGCTCACACTTCGTCCCCGTCGTCATGGCTCTGGGAGAGGCCGAGGAGTTCAACGGAGTCATCAACCTGATCGAGAACCAGGCCTATCAGATGACCCCCGGCGGAAAGGAGGTGCCAATCCCCATCCCCGAGAAGTATGCCGCAGTCGTCGAGGACTTCAGGAATCGCCTGATCGAGAACGCGGCCGAAGGCGCCGACGACCTGATCGAGAAGTACTTCGACGAGGGGACACTGGACAGCGACGACATCAGGCGCGGCCTCAGGGAGGGTCTCAAGGAGAACCGCCTCGTGCCCGTCTTCTGCGGTGCGACGGACAAGGGTGCCGGCATCACGAGCCTCTTGAACTTCATCACGAACAACTTCCCCAACCCGCTCGACAGCCACGACTACCTCATCGACGCCAACGGAAAGTTCAAGTCGATTCCGATCACGCCCAGCGGACCGGCTGCCGCCTACTGCTTCAAGACGACGATCGACCAGTTCAGCGGCAAGATCAGCTTCATCAAGGTCATCCAGGGCCGCATCACCGGCGACACCGAGCTGTACAACCCTGAGCTGAAGAAGAAGGAGAAGCCCGGCAAGGTCTACTGCGCCCTTGGCAAGAAGCTCGTCGAGCTTGCCAGCCTCGAGGCCGGAGACATCGGCGTCATCACCAAGAGCTCGATCACGAGCACGAACTGCACACTCCTCGGCAGCCCCGACATGAACTTCACGCTCGCTCCCATGCGCCTGCCCCAGCCCGTCTACCAGCTGGCGATCAAGGCCGACGACAAGAAGAGCGAGGACAAGATGAACGAGTTCCTCCACCGCGTCGCCGAAGAGGACCTGACCTTCCAGATCAGGCAGAACGTCGAGACCCGCGAGACCGTCATCGGAGGCATGGGCGAGCTGCAGATCAACATGATCCTCGAGCGCCTCAAGGAGAAGCAGAAGATCAACATCCAGACCTCGATTCCACGCATCGCCTACCGTGAGACGATCACACGCCGCTCCGGCATCGCCGAATACTCCCACAAGAAGCAGTCCGGCGGTCATGGACAGTTCGGCCGTGTCGTCATCGAGATTTCTCCAATTGAGCGCGGCAAGTACTATGAGTTCACCAACGCGATCAAGGGAGGAGCCATCTCCAAGGGCTACATCCCCGGCATCGAGAAGGGCATCCAGGAAGCCATGCAGGAAGGCTATCTTGCCGGCTATCCCCTCGTCGACATCGGCGTCACCCTCCTCGACGGCAAGGAGCACCCCGTCGACTCCAGCGAGATGGCCTTCAAGCTCGCCGCCAAGGGTGCGATGGAGATCGCCCTCTCCAAGGCCGGCTGCGTCCTGCTCGAGCCGATCATGAAGCTCGAGGTCTTCATCGACAACCAGTACCTGGGAGCCATCCTCTCCGACCTTTCAGGCAAGCGCGGCCGCGTCCTGGGACAGGAGGAGAAGGGACATGTGACTGCCGTCCAGGCTGAGGTTCCGATGGCCGAGCTGAGGAACTACGCGATCGAGCTCAAGTCCATGACCAGCGGCACCGGCTCCTTCGAGCTCGAGTTCGACCACTACGAGACGCTCACAGGCAAGCTTGCTGACGACGTCGTCGCAGAGGCCAAGGCCAGAAGGGAGGCGGAGGCGAAATAGGCCTTCCCCCCTGCCCATCGAAGAAGTGCTCCGCCATAAAGGTGGAGCACTTCCTCTTTACATCACTCTCCTTCCGATTCCCCATGCACGTCAGCATCCTCCCCATCCGGGCCTCCAAGACCTGGACTGTGGTCAGCCTGTACGCCTCCTCCATCCTCAGCCTCATCCACCTTCCCGTCAGAACGCAGCATTGCATATGAGAGGATGGACAGCGTGAGCGTGTTCCAGTAGCCGACGCCAAGTCTGTCGAGGTAGATGCCGAAGCCGATCTCCTTGACCATGAGGCACTCGAAGAAGAGGCACAGCAGCACAGAGAGGATGACGGACAGCGCGCTCAGGCTCATGCCCCTGTCCAGGGAGGGGACGAAGTGGCCCAGAGCGTTGACCACTGCTACGGCCGCGATGCCGATGAGGAGCCAGGCGCCGACGAAGATGGCATCATCGAACTCGAAGGCCATGTCGCCTATGATCTCCCAGCCGGAATCTCCGCAGGCCACAGGCTGGAAGAAGGCCAGAAGCACCAGCAGAAGGACCACCCTCGAGATGGTGCGCACCTGGGCCTTTGTGAAGAGCTTCTCGTCCTCCCCCTCCTCTCTGGCCGCCAGAATCGGGAAGACGGATGCGAGGATGGACAGCCCCAGCGAGAGCCACCACATTCCCTCGACCTCAAGTTCAGCAAAAAGGCATAGAAGACCGCTGAGGAGCCAGAAGATCGCTATCGGGATGTGCATGCTGCTCTCCCTCTTCGTGTCCAGACGCGACAGCGAGAGGAGGCTCAGAATGTAGGCGGCCAGAATGAAGAGCGCCAGGACGAAGGACGTGAAGGAGTCGAAGCTGAAGCCTATGGCCATGGCTTCGAAGGCCGACACGTCGCCATGGACGTCGAAGGTCTCGAACGAGAAGGTGACAAGCAGCGCGAGGACGCACAGCTTGCCGCACAAAGTGAAGATTTTTCTTGTTGACATGGTATTTCTCCCCTACCATCAACGATTGTAACCGATGGAGAGAAAGTATCAACGGTTCAGATGCGGGTGAACCACAGTTCGTTGATCACGTAGTCCTTGTCCAGGCCCTTCTTCTCGAACTTGGTCATGGGCCGCCAGGCTACGGGAGGACAGAAGCCTCCAAAGGGGTTCTCCAGCAGCTCTTCTCCAGAGAGCACTTCCATCATCCACTGGGCATATTCCTCCCAGTCGGTGACGCAGTAGATGTAGCCTCCCTTGACGAGCCTGGTGGCCAGGAGATGTACGAAGCCGCTCTGGATCAGGCGCCTCTTGTGGTGCCTCTTCTTCGGCCAGGGGTCGGGGAAGAAGATGTGGAAGCCGGCGATGGACGAAGGGGGGATCATGCGCTCGAGCACGTCGACTGCGTTGAAGCGCATCAGCTTGATGTTCTCCTGCCCCTTGGCGGACACATCCCTCAGCAGCTTCACGAAGCCCTGGAGGTAGACCTCGAGGCAGAGGTAGTTGTACCCGTCCCTCTCCTGGGCGATGACCTGGGTCGAAGTGCCCATGCCGAAACCGATCTCGACGATGACCTCCTTCGAAGGGTCCTTGAAGAGACTGTGCGGGTCGATGAAGCCGTCGTGGAAGCCTACGCAATAGTTCTCGTACTGATCGCACACGAGACGGCGCTGCCCATCGTCCAGCGTATTGCTGCGCAGCACGTAACTCTTTATCGTCCGCTCGGCGCCAGTCCTGACCTCGATGCGTCCAAGCTCGTCCAATATTTCCTTTTCAGTCATAATGCTATTCAAGCCTCCTGAGCGTGTCGAGGATGAAGACGGCCTTGTCGCGCAGGCTGACTGCGTCCGTCGTCATCTTCATGTAGTTCGGCCTTGCGGCATCCATCTTCACCCTGCCCTTCGAAAGCTTGAGCAGGTTGATGATCTTGTCCGGGTTGATCGCAGCGAAGTGGCTGAACTCCAGCTGGACGACCCCGCGGCTCTCGGACAGGTGGTAGATCTCCAGGCGGCGGCATACGATCCTGATCTGGGCGATGCACAGCAGGTTCTCGACCTCGTCGGGAATCGCGCCGAAGCGGTCCTCCATCTCGCCGCGCAGGGCATCGAGCTCGAAGCCTGTCTTGACCGAGCTGATCTTCTTGTACATCTCGAACTTGAGCGAGGGGTCGCGGATGTAGTCGTCCGGAATGAAGCCGGAGTAGTCGAGCTCGAGGTAGACCTCGCGCTCGGGACTGGATGCGCCTCCGCTGATCTGGCGCTGGATCTCCTCGTCGAGGATCTTCATGTACATGTCGAGGCCCACAGCCTCCATCTGGCCGCTCTGCTCCTGGCCCAGGATGTTGCCCGCACCGCGGATCTCCATATCCTTCATGGCGACCTTGAAGCCGCTGCCAAGGTCCGTGTGCTCGCTCAGCACCCTCAGCCTCTTGATGGCATCGTCGTTGAGCGCGCTCTCGTCAGGGTACATCAGATAGCAGTAGGCCTGGCGGTCGCTGCGCCCCACCCTGCCACGGAGCTGGTAGAGCTGGGCAAGGCCGAAGCGCTGGGCCTCGTCTATGATGATCGTGTTGACGTTTGGAATGTCGATGCCATTCTCGATGATCGTCGTCGACACGAGGACCTGGATGCCGCCGTAGACGAAGCGGTGCATGATGTCCTCAAGCTCGTCGCTCTCCATCTGGCCATGGGCGCTCTCGATGATCGCCTCAGGGATCTGGGCGTGGAGCTGCCAGGCGACCTCGTCGAGGTCCTGGATGCGGTTGTGGAGGTAGAAGACCTGGCCTCCTCTGGCGAGCTCCCTTCTGACGGCCTCGACTACACGGGCCATGTTGAAGTCCCCGATGACGGTCTTCACAGGCAGCCTCTCGCGGGGCGCCGTCGTCAGGAGGGACATGTCGCGGACCTTGAGCAGCGACATGTAGAGGGTCCTCGGGATGGGCGTCGCGCTGAGCGTCAGGCAGTCGACGTTGACCTTCATCTGCTTGATCCTCTCCTTGTCCTTGACGCCGAAGCGCTGCTCCTCATCTATGACCAGAAGCCCCAGGCGCTTGAAGACGACGTTCTTCTGGAGGATCTTGTGGGTGCCGAAGAGGACGTCCACCCTGCCCTCCTTCAGGTCGGCAAGTATCTTGCGCACCTTTGCCGCAGGCACGATGCGGGAGAGCATCTCGCTGTTCACGGCGAAGTCCTCGCACCGCTCGCGGAACTTACGCCAGTGCTGCTCGGCGAGGATCGTCGTCGGGGCGAGGAAGGCCACCTGGCGGCCGCTCATGACGGCCTTGAAGGCGGCGCGGAAGGCGATCTCGGTCTTGCCGTAGCCGACATCTCCGCACACGAGGCGGTCCATGATGTGGTCGCTCTCCATATCCTTCTTGATGTCATCGACGCACTTGAGCTGGTCGGGAGTCTCAGTGAAGGGGAAGGAGGCCTCGAACTGGAGCTGGAAGTCCGTATCCTTCTCGAAGGGGATGCCATAGGAGTTCTGGCGCTGGGCGTAGAGCTTTATCAGCTGGCCGGCGAGTTCCTGAGCGCTCTTTATGGCCCTCTCCTTCTTCTTCGTCCAGCCGCTGCCGCCCATGCTGTCCAGCTTGGGGGCCCGTCCGTCGTTGCCTATGTAGCGCTGGACGAGGTTGGCCTGCTCGATCGGGACGTAGAGGTACTCGTCGTTCGCGTAGCGTATCTTGATGTAGTCGCGCTCGGCCCGGCTCGTCTTCGCCCTCTCGATGCGCACGAACTGGCCTATGCCATAGTTGGCGTGGACGACGTAGTCGCCCTCCTTGAGGTCGACGAAACTGTCGATCGCCTGGCTGGCGACCTTGACCATGGCCTGCTGCCGGCGCACAGGGCGGCGGGAGAAGATCTCCTGGTCGAGGATGACGAAGAGGCGGCGCGAGTCGATCGAGAAGCCGTGCGAGATCTCGGCCGTGACGATCTCGACCTTGCTGTAGTCGCACAGGATGCCCTCCATCCTCTCCTTCTGGACGAGGGAGGGGACGGCCACGACCACATTCCACTGGTTCTCCAGCATGCCCTCCAGCTCCTCCTTGAAGAGCTTGACGTTGCCGAAGAAGCTGCGCGAAGCGCCGATGTCGAAGTGGTACGAGTCCCCCTGGCGGATGTCGTGGACGACCGTCTTGGCCTTCTTCTTCGCATACCAGTCCAGAGGGCTGGTCAGCAGAGCGTCGGGAACAGGCGCCGAAGCGTCCTGGGCATAGGCCGCCTTGAAGAGGGACTTCGCCTCCTCCTGCAAGGCCTTCCAGCACGTCTCGCAGCGCTGCCAGCCGACGAGGAAGAGGTAGTCGCCCTCCTGGAGGTAGCTCATGAAGGATGTGGTCTCTATGCTCTTTGCGTCCCCCGACAGCGAGAGCGAGAGGCTGGAGGCCGTCCTCACGGTCTGCTGGCTCGCCGGGTCGTAGTAGCTGATGCGGCTGATCTCGTCCCAGTCGGCATGGATGCGCACCGGGTAGTCGGATGTATAGGGATAGACCTCCATGACCTCGCCCTTGAGGCTGAAGGTCCCCATCTCGTAGCAGCTCGAGGCCTTGCTGTAGCCGGCCTGGCCCAGACGTTCGGCCAGGGCGATGGGATCGTAGTGGTCGTGGAGACGGAGGCGCACAGTGAGCTGGGCGAGGCTGCGCGCGGCGATGACGGGACAGGCGAAGGCGCGCACGCTCGTGACGATGACGCCAGAGGTGAGGGAAGCCACGTCATCGAGGGCGCGGGCCTGCCTGACCTCCTGTGGAGTCGAAGAGTATGGACTGTAGAGGAGCTTTCCCGAAGTCGGAAAGAGGACTGTCCTGAGCGAAGGCGTGTCGCCAAGGTCCTCGGCGATGGCCTGTGCACCCTCCTCCGTCGGAGCGACTACGACGAGACGGCCCTGGAGGCGCTGCTGCCAGAGCTTCACGGCACGGCTCAGCGGGTAGCCGTCCAGATTGTTGACGCTGATCTCCTCATTGCCGCGCAGCCTCTTGTAGGCTTCGCTGTCCCTGATGTAGGATTCGGTTATGGCGCCAAAGTTTTCCACAAGGCTGGAAGACTAATGCAAAACAAGGAAAAAGACAATGTCATCAGATATCTCACTTCCCTTCGCCGAGCTTGAGAGGACGGTGGTCGACTGCGCCCTCCTGGCCCGAGGGGCCCAGCGCGGCATCAAGCGCAGCTACAAGGCTGACGGCTCCGTCCTGACGGAGACCGACATGAGGATCAGCCACATCATCCACGACAAAGTCGCACAGCTCTTCCCGGACTGCTCCTTCGTATGCGAGGAGACCGAGGTCGAGCGCAAGGATGGACGCTTCATCTTCGTCCTCGACCCGATCGACGGCACCGACGTCTACTCCCAGGGCCTGCCCAGCTTCGCAGTCGCTCTGGCCATGCTTGACAGCCAGCGCCGCCCCGTGGGCGCCCTGATCGCCGCGCCCCGCTTCGGCATAGGAAGGGAAGACCTCCTCGTCTCCCTCATGCCAGGTGGCCAGCTCAAGGTGGACGGCGAAGTATTCCATCCCGAGGGGGACAAGGACCAGGTGAGCCAGGTCACGATGGGCTCTAACGACCAGGCGAGGATCGACTTCTCCCACTTTTCAGGCAAGGTGCGCACCTTCGGCAGCAGCATCATCCACCTGATCGCGCCTGTCGTCTTCTCCTCGATGCAAGGGGCCGTCAACCAGCCCAGCTATGTCTGGGACGTCGCGGCGAGCCATGCTGTCCTGCTGGCGGCAGGAATGGACATCGAGTACTGCCATGGCGGCAGGCTGGAGTATACGGACGACTTCCTCTTCGGCAAGAAGAAGTACAGGGAGGACATCTACGCAGGCACGCCCAGCGCGATCAGGATGATGCGCTCCGTCCTCCCGCTCAAAGACTGATGACCTCCACCTCCTCAGGTGTGAAGAAGCGCCTGTAGTCCTCGACGAAGGACGTCCTCACGCTGAGGATGGCGGAAAGGCTGTGGCAGGAGCGGATGTGGTGAAGCGCGGGAGCGAAGGCCCTGCCCTCCAGATCCATCCAGCCGCACTCGTCCAGGACCAGGAGGCCAGAATCCAGGCGCATCATCCTGCTGTTGGCCCAGTCGAAGGTCTCCTGGATCAGATCATATGGGACCTCGGGATCCTTCCTGTACATCAGGAGGCGGCGCTCGCCCGTCTCGAGGTCAAGCAGGAAGAGTGAAAGCTTGCTCCTGTCCGGAGAGACTGTCGCAAAGCCCTTCTGCCCGCTGTAGTGGCTGAGGATGTGGCTCGTCTTGCCACCATTGCGCTGTGCGCACAGGAGCGTCAGCCTCATAGGCCTTCGTCGAAGAAGGACTGGAGGACCTTGTAGGCCTTCATGCTGTCCTCCCTCTCGATGACGAAGGTCAGCTCGTCCATCGTGCTTATGATTTCCGTCAGGTTTATGTCCTCCCAGGCCAGGCGCCGCGTGGCCAGGTAGAGGACTCCAGGCGTCTGGAGGAAGAGGGACTTGAAGGAGATCGTCAGGGCGACCATGTCGTCCTTGCGGTGGATGACGTCCTCGCCCGCAATCAGGCGCTCCAGCTCGTCCTTCAGGCTGTCGCTCACCGCGATGGCGACCTCGTGGCTGCCGATCGTGACGTTGAGGAAGGCGCCCTCGACGAGCCACACGGCCTCATGGAGGCGGGAAAGCGAGCTGAGGAAGGAGTCCGAGCGGCGGAGGTTGACGTCGTAGATGCGCGTCTTCATCGTGATCTCGTACTCGATCTTCTGCCTCCTGTGTCCCTCCTGCCCTGCCGCAAGCTCCTCGGCATGGCGCCGTGCCGCCATCACGATGGCGGAGAGCTTGACGGGAGCTCCGTAGAGGGCCTCGACCCTCGGCTGGATGAAGCGCGAAAGGTTGGAGAAGCTGACGATGCCATGGGCTATGGCCTCGTTCAGGAAGGGTGAGGCGTCGAGCACCTCCTTCACACATTGGCTGATTGTCGCGGACATGGGTCAATTCTCACACATTCCCTCCTCTTCCTGCAAGCGCGGCAAATTGCACGAGGCTGGCCTTTGGGCTAGAATGGTCAGCATGAAATGTCCACGCTGCTCCTCGCTTGAAGACCGTGTCATAGAATCAAGGCAGAACAGGGAAGGCACCACGATCCGCCGCCGCAGGGAGTGCCTCGTATGCGGCTGCCGCTTCACGAGCTACGAGAAGATCGAGGCGAAGCCCATCATCGTCATCAAGAAGGACGGCAGCGAGCAGCCATTCGACATCTCGAAGGTCGAGCGCGGCGTCAGGACGAGCACGGACAAGCTCAAGCTGCCTGCCGGCACGATAGAGCGGCTGATGGACAGCATCGAGGACCAGATCCTGGAACAGGCGGGCCACAGGGGCCGCATCACCTCGGCCGAGATCGGAGAGACGACGCTCAGGGAGCTGTACAAGGTCTCGAAGGTCGCCTACGTCCGATTCGCCTCCGTCTACCGCCAGTTCGACGATCTGGACAAGTTCATCACCGAGATAGAGAAGATCGCGAGCTCGGTCCAGTAGCTACTGGACGTCGAACCACTTGCCCCTCTGGCTCTGCTCGATGCGGTCGTTGAGGTGCTCCGGTTTGAGGATCTCGTTGGCGCAGTCCAGAGCGAAGTTGTCGCTCATGCCCGCAACATAGTCCAGGACCAGGCGGTCCAGGTTCCCTTCCCTCTCCAGATAGCTGTCCTTGAGCTCCATCAGGTGGGCGTAGAAGCCTGCCGCGAGCATGTTCCTCTCCTCGTCATAGCCCTTGCGGTCCGTGCCGTACTTCTCCATCAGCTCGTCCAGGTAGCCGACGATCAGGCGGATCAGGCGGGTGAAGTAGCGCGTATAGCCTTCAAGCAGCTCGCTGCGGTAGATGTAGCGGTAGTTGTAGCTCGACATCTCGAGGATGGCCTGGTACATACGGTCGGAAAAGCCCATGCCTGAGCTTCCACTGTTCTCGATCAGGTCCATGACGAGGTTGTTGATGATAGCGCTGTTGCTGCGGCCCAGGACTTCGGCGACGTCCTCTGGAAGCGGAGGACAGCCTTCAAGGAGGCCCAGCCTCCTGGCATCCTCCCAGTCGCGCCCAAGGTAGGCGATCGAGTCGGAGAAGCGGACCGCCACGCCCTCCCAGGTGGCAGGCACGAGGTCCTTCCTCGTCACGATGGCGTCCAGATCCTTCACCCTCTCGTCCGGGCTGAGGCGCTGGAGGAAGTGCTCGCCGCAATGCGAGACGATGCCGTCCTGCACGGCGTAGGTCAGGTTCAGACCCCGCCCATGGTTGGAAAGGTGGCGCACGACGCGCAAGGAGTTGACCTCATGCTCGAAGCTTCCCAGTCCCCTCTCCTGGAAGAGGGAGGAGATTATCCTCTCTCCCACATGGCCGAAGGGAGTGTGGCCCAGATCGTGTCCCATTCCTATGGCCCAGGCGAGCTCGCTGTCGAGCCCGAAGGCCTTGCATATCGTCGATGCGATGGAGGCGACGTGGAGCACATGCTCCATGCGTGTGCATATGTGGTCGTTGGCCGGAGCGAAGAAGACCTGGGTCTTGTGCTTCAGGCGTGAGAAGGGAGAGGAGTGGATGATCGCCGTCGTGTCGCGGTAGTAGGCTCCGCGGATGTCCTCGGCGCGCTCTCTGGTGCGCCTCGTCAGGCTCTCATGGTCCAGTCTGTCGACGAGTCTTTCCATGTGTGAAGGATACTTCACCACATAATGCTGTGCAAGCGGCCTTCTTTTGGCTAGTATTGTAGATATGACGGAATACCTCGCACCGCTCTTCTCACTCCTGCTGGCAGCAATGGCGGCTCTGGCATGCATCCGCTTCATCTTCTCGCGCCAGGGCCTCTTCTGGATCGTCCCCCTCTTCGTCTCCATCATCCTGTGCCTGGCTGGCGTCACCAGCCTCTTCGGTCTGGCCAGTCCCCTCCCCCTCCTTGCCCAGAGCCCGATCCTGTCCCTCATGCTCTCCTTCTTCTGGTACCTCGTCGTGGTCAGCTTCCACTACGCCCTCAAGAAGAAGGTCTACCGCAACAGCTACCTCAACGACATGCGCAAGAACCTCAATGAGGCCCGCTTCCTGGAGAAGAACGAGAGGAGGGAGTTCGCCCGCCGCCGTCAGAAGCGCAGGGAAGAAGCGCTCAACAGCTACTACAAGCCCACTTCAAGCGACTTCACAGGCTACGACCTGTCCATCTTCGACTAGACCCTATCCCTGTATCCGCACTATAATTCCACCTTAATCGAGGAGGAGGAACAATGCGGCTCTTCATCACAGGAATGAAGCACTCCGGCAAGAGCAGCTTCGCCCCCATGGTCGCATCGAGGCTGGGTCTTCCATGCGCCGACAGCGACGAGCTTCTTGGACAGCTGACCGGAGGACGCAGCGTGCGCGACTTCTACGCCCAGGAGGGCAAGGAGGCCTTCATGGCCGCAGAGTACGCCGCCGTTGCAGCTTACATCGGACAGACAGACTCCTTCGTCCTCGCCCTCGGAGGCGGGGCCGCCGACAACGCTCGGCTCATGGACCTCATGGCTTCCAGCGGCACCATCGTATACCTGCGCCGCGCGGAGGACGATCTCCTCGAGCGCGTGCTGAGCAAGGGCATACCACCCTTCCTCGACAAGGACGACGTGCCCGGCAGCTGGCACCGCATCTTCAACCGCCGGGAGGAGGTCTACCTCAAGGCGGCCGACATCGTCGTCGAGCTGGGACCATACGGCGACAAGGCCGAGGCGCTCGAGACGATCATGCACTCACTGGAGGATATCATCTGATGGCAGGATCGAGCATTGGCAGACTACTCACTCTGACGACCTGGGGAGAGTCCCATGGTCCTGGCCTTGGAGGCGTCCTCGACGGCTACCCGGCCGGCGTCGCCATCGACCTCGACTTCATACAGGGCGAGATGGACCGTCGGCGCCCAGGCCACAGCAGGCTGTCGACGCAGCGCAGGGAGGACGACAGGCTCGAGATCCTCTCAGGCGTCTACGATGGGAAGTCCACAGGCACTCCCCTGGCCTTCCAGGTGCGCAACATGAACCAGAAGAGCGGCGACTACGACG
>JADIMU010000023.1 GCA_017694495.1 Candidatus Aphodenecus pullistercoris | reverse complement strand
GGTTGAGGGCGGCGAAGGCCTTCTCGATGTCGCTCTGCGGGCCGTCGGTGCTGTTGCGCCTGGCGTTGGCCTGGTCCCACCAGGCCTGGCCGGAGCCGTCGATGACGCCCTTGCCATGGATGTGGACATTCTTGGCGCCGTCGATGTAGAGGCAGGGATGCATGCACCAGCACTTCACGCCCTCCCAGCGGGTATGGACAGGCTTGTAGAGGCCGAAGTCCGGGATGAACTTCAGCACGGCCCCCTCCTCGAACTCGATTTCCGTATCGCTGTGGACCGTCAGGGGTCCGGTAAGATAGACACCCTTGAGCAGGGTGAGCTTGCCTTTGAGGTCAAGCAGGGCCTGGAGGGCCTCGCTGTTGTCGCTTCTGCCATCTCCGACAAGTCTGTATTCAGTCATCCAACACCTCCACAGCCTTCCCTTTACAGGTCGGCTTTCCGTGAAATATCATGGCGGGCATGAAGAACATCGGTTTCCGTGCCCACGATTTCGGCTCCTTTCCAAGCGCTGACGAGCTTGGGGCTGCCGTCGAGTCCATCACCTCCCCCGCCACCATCCAGCTGGCCATAGGCAAGGTCATCAAGCCTTCCCGCCCCTGGACGGACTGGGACGAGGACTACATCTCCTCCATACGGGAGGACCTCGCCCGTCATGGAGTCTCCGTCGCCGTCGTTGGCTGCTACATCAACCCGGTCCACCCCGACGAGGAGGAAAGGGAGAGGCAGCTTGCCCGCTTCGAGCGCAGCCTCGAGCTCAACAAGGCCTTCGGCTGCCGCATCGTCGGCACCGAGACGGGCAGCTGGAAGGGCGACATCTCCTACTGCCTCGAGACCTTCTCGGACCATGTCTTCTCCGTCTTCCTCCACAGCCTGGAGCGTATGGTGAAGGCGGCCGAGGCCAATGACGCCATCTGCGCGATCGAGGCTGTGGCCCACCAGCACACGATCTGCTCGGTCGAGAGGATGGCACGCGTCCTCTCCCTCTTTCCCAGCGACAATCTGCGCGTCATCTGGGATCCCGTCAACCTCGTTCCCATCAACGGCATCGAGGAAGTGGACGGAAGCCATCCGGCCAAGCCCTCCAGCGAAGCTCAGCGCAGGTTCTACACGAAGGCGCTGGACGCCTTCGGCGACAGGATCTGCGCCATGCATTGCAAGGACTACTTCCTCAAGGAGGACGGCTTCAAGAAGGGCGATGTCCCTGTCCTGACCGGAGTCTTCGACTGGCAAGGCCTGGCGAAGGAGCTCGAGAGGAGGCGCATCGAGGTTCCCATCCTGCTTGAGAACCACAATCCTGCCACGCTGAAGCGCACACTTGAGGTTCTGGAGAAATTCTAACCCGCCGGGGGGAACAATTAAGATACCATTGTTTGGAGAATAAAGACTGGCCCTGTCCTAGAGCAGGAAGGGCTGGTCGAAAGTCACGGGACGCCTGTTCGCCGCGAGCGTCTTCTCCATGTAGGGAATGTCGAGCTCAAGGTCGAAGACGAGCTTCGTCAGCAAGGCCTCGCTGATCAGGTTCTGCTCGCAGAAGAGGTAGCACAGGGCCTTCTCGGCGATCAGGCCGGGCAGAAGGCTGGCCATGTACATCTCACCCTTCTCGTCGTCTCCATAGCGCGAGAGCAGGTTCTGGTAGAGCTGTGAGCGCTTCAGGTCGCCATGCAAGGCCTCGACCTCGCGCACCAGGGCGGCCGCATCTCCGCGGCTGGCGGCCTCTCCCAGCGGCTTGAGCGTGAAGAAGGTGTACTCCTTGCCTGGCAGGTAGTGGTGCCTGTCGCAGCGGGCCGCGTAGTTCGGCTCGGCGGCGCTCTGCTTGATCTGGTCGCCGCCAACGACGATCAGGGGGTCGAAGAAGAGTGCCGGGCACTCCTGTCCCTCGACGCTGTAGTAGCGGTAGGTGTAGAAGGCCGCATCCATGCAATCGGGATGCTCGCAATAGGCGGTCAGCGGAATGACATCCGTCGCGATGTCGAGCATCAGGCGGGCCGTGTTGTTGAAGAACTCGCGCCTGAAGTTCAGCACCAGCGTCGGGAAGATGAACATGCACCCCTTCTCCAGCGAGGCGTTGCGCACGACGTAGGCCAGACGCTCGTCGAAGAAGCTCGCCTCGTCGATGATGTAGGTGCCCACCTCAGGATTGTCGGCGATGACCCTCTCAAGACCGAAGGAGTCGCGGATGCGCGCGATGTTCTCTCCACAGCGGATGTAGCCGTTGCGGTAGGCCAGCGCGTCCTCCGGATAGTCGGTGAAGCGCTCCCCGTCGATCTCGCTGCGGATGAAGAAGATGTTGCGCCTGTCGACCTCTCCCGTGCTCGTCAGCTGCTTGACGGCCTCGCTCTTCGTCTGGGCGACGGCGGCGTCACGCCAGACGCGGGCGGCGAACTCCGTCTTGCCCGAGCCCATCGGGCCGATCAGGAGGACGCGGCGCCCGGGAGTCGTGAAGTCGAAATGGGTGAAGGTGTCATGGACGGCCAGCGTGGGGAAGCCGAGCGACTTCAGGAAGTCCTCGCTGGACGAGCCCCTCTCAATAGTCGGCATCAGCTTCCTCGCCTTTCGCGATTGCGACGCCGGAAGAGCATCCGAGCCTGCTGGCTCCCGCCTCGACCATGGCACGGGCCGTCTCGAGGTTCCTGATTCCGCCGGAAGCCTTGACGCCGACGTCAGCGCCGACAGTCTTCCTCATCAGGCGGACAGCCTCGACCGTGGCCCCTCCCGTGGAGAAGCCTGTGGAGGTCTTCACGAAGTCGGCACCGGCAGCGACCGAGACCTGGCATGCCTTGACGATCTCATCGTCGTCGAGGAGGCAGGTCTCGAGGATGACCTTGAGCGTCTTGCCCACGCATGCGGCCCTGACGGCGGCGATGTCGTCCTGTACGGCCTTCCAGTCACCATCCTTCACATAGCCGATGTTGATGACCATGTCGATTTCGTCAGCCCCATCCTTGACTGCGAGCGCGGCC
>JADIMU010000022.1 GCA_017694495.1 Candidatus Aphodenecus pullistercoris | reverse complement strand
GAGTGTACTGAGTCCGGCGCGCGCGGCGTAGGCGGCGGCGCTCATGCCGGCAGGTCCGGCACCGACCACTATGACGTCATGGACTGTGCTCATTTCTCCTCCTCCTGGCTCTTCCTGGCGAGCAGGGCCTCCTCGGCGTCCGAGCGCCTGATGTACACAGGCCCCTGCCCGATGTCGTCGGAGCCGACTTCCTCGTACCTCTTCTTTCCAAGCTCGATGAGTATGTGGCCCAGAGGACGGGGCTGCTCCTCGTCCACGATGAGCCTGAGGTCAGGCAGCACGGACGAGAGCTTCTGACTGAAGGCGAGGGCGTCGGGTCCTGTGACGACGACCTCATCCTCGCCGGCGAGGGCCTGGACGAGGTCCTCTGCGTTGCCGTCGATGTCCGGGCAAAGGGCCTTGCCGTCACGGTAGAGGCCGAGGTAGTAGCGCCTCTTCTTCGCATCGATGGCGACGACTGTCGCCAGGCCTTCGATGTGGAAGCAGCTTGCCATCACCTGAAGTGTGGGCACAGAGACGAGGGGGATGCCGCCTGCCAGTGCGATGCCCTTGAGCGTCGCCATCGCGATCCTGAGGCTGGTGAAGGAGCCCGGCCCCCTCGTGCACACGAGCAGGTCGAGGTCTCCTGTCCCAAGTCCATGCGAGGTGAGGATGCGGTCGATCTCGCCCAGGAGCCCTTCAGAGTGCTGGAAGTCGGTGAGCATGACCTCCTCGAGCCCTTTGGCGCTTTCAAGAGCTAGCTGGAGCGTGGATGTGGACGTATCGCAAGAGAGTACATTCATCACTGCCTTCCTCCTTCGATCGTGACTGTACGCGTCAGATCATCGCCGATCGTGATGTCGACGTACCAGGTCCCCTCGGGGAGCATGTCGTCGATCTTCTCGCTCCACTCGATCAGCGTGACGCCGTCGCTGTAGAGGTAGTCCTCTCCTCCCATCGACTCAAACTCGTCCTCGCCCGAGAGGCGGTAGAGGTCGAGGTGGTAGAGCTTCATGCTGCCTTCGTAGTCCTGGACGAGGGTGAAGGTCGGACTGACTATGGCCTCGCTTATGCCCAGAGCCTCGGCGAAACCCTTGGCGAAGACAGTCTTGCCGGCTCCAAGCGAGCCGCGCAGCGAGACGACGTCGCCCTTGCGCACCTTGCCTGCCAGCATGGCGCCCAGAGCCTTCGTCTCCTTCTCGTCATGTGAGAGCCACTTCACTGTCCATCCTCCTGGAGGGCGGCGAGCTCCTCCTCGTAGCCGTCGTCGTCCCCATCATCATGATGGTGGTGGTCATGGTCGTGGCCACAGCCGCACTCGTGGTCATGCCCACTCTCCTTGCCCTCCGGGTCGTGGACGTATTCCTCCTGGATGACATCGGCGAAGGCCTCGCCGGTCTTTTCGGTGTACTCTTCCATCATCTGCTGGACCTGTCTGTCATCCGGGGCCAGACGGCGGGACTTCTCGATCCACTCCTTGGCCTCGTCCCACTCCTCGTCCATGAGGTGGAGGAAGGCGAGGTTGCTCGTCAGAGTGAGGTTATCCGGATCGAGGTCCACGGCCGTGTCGAGATAGCTCTTGGCCAAGGGGCGGTTGCCCTTCTCGAGGGCGCAGATCGACAGTTCGTTGTAGATGTCTGCGTTGGACTCGCCGCACTCGAGGCACTTGAGCAGCGAGGCCTCCGCCTCCTGGTACTTCTTCTGCCTCCTGAGCGCCCAGCCCTTGATGAAGTGGCCATGCCAGGCCTTGGGATTCTTGCTGATGAACTTCTCTATCGACTCGAGGGCCTTGTCCTCCTCGTCGAGCATCATGAAGTCATAGGCCTGGTGGATCTCGTTGTCGCTGTCGATGCGCAGCGTGACGTCCTTGAGCATCTTCTTCAGCTTCTGCTTCTTCTCGCCCTCGGCTGCGACCTTCATGTAGCGCTCGAGGTAGCCTTGCGCCTCCTCCAGGTTGCCCAGGTAGGTGTGCATGCTGCCCAGCTCCGCCAGGATGTCCTCGTCCTCGCCGAAGCGCTCAAGCCCCTCCTCGAGGGTCGTCAGGCACTTGGTCAGGTAGAAGTCCTCGGCCTTCTCGTCCTTGGCCTCCTTCTCGTAGACCGACCAGTAGGAGTAGAGGGTGGCCAGGTTGATGCAGCTCGCCGGCTGGGGAAGCATGTGGTAGACGGTCAGGAAGAGCTGCTCGGCGAAGGGGTAGTCCTTCTGCTTCTCCTTGGCTATTGCCGCAGTGTTGAGCTCCTCGATGGCGTCCGGCTGGGCCGCCAGGACGAAGGAGCGGTAGTAGTCGAAGTTCCTGTCCTCAGGGCGGTAGGCGATGATGGTCAGCATTCCGGCCACAATGGCCTCGAGGGTGATGGACTCGGGATCGAGATGCTTCTGGCCCTCATTCAGCTGTACGGGAATGGGGATGGAGCTGTCTATCCGGAAGCCGGTCATCTTGTCCTCCATGCTCTTGGGCAGGGAGATGAAACGGATTGAATCAAGCTTGCTCATAACTGAGCGTGGATTATATCCCAAAAGTGGAAAAGAGAAAAAGGTGGGCAGATGGCGTACTCTTGAACCTGTATGTTCAAGGGGGAGACCCAGTTGAGCAGGATTTTCTGTTCCTTTGAACACCCTTGCGGATGTAGGAGCAATTCGGTCCCTCTATACCCGGCCTCCGTAAAATGGAATTTGAGCCAAGAGACATAGGCATCTGCCCACGCCATCTTTTAGCACAGAAGCGGGCGCTTTGTGAACTACCGGGGAAGGGGACTTGCGCACTTGGCGCGGCAAGGCGGACCATATGGCGGCCCTCAATAGACGAAAACAGGCAGGGGCCTGAGCCGCCTGCCTGTCCTTGGATCAGAAGTCGCTGTCCTCGAAGGTGTCCATGTCCTCGCCGGAGCCGTCGAGCGTGAAGTTCTCCGCTTCGGCAAGCTCTCCGGAGTCGAGGGTTCCGAAGTCTCCCATGTCGTCGAGGTTGAGTTCGTCCAGAGACTCCAGCGCACTGTTGATGGCCTCTTCGATGACGGCCGTATCGGCACTGGACTTGCTCAGGAGTTCCTGAAGCTCCTCGTTGTGGTTGTTGACCAGCTGCAGCCTCTCAGTAAGCTCCGTGTTGTCCGCACGCAGCTTGTTGATGAGCGCGATGGCCTTCTTTACTCTCTCCTCAAGCAGTCTGCTGCTTTCGATAAGTGACATGAACCACCTCCCTCAGAGTAGTCTAACTTATGCGAGAACGGCCTTCACCTGAGCCACGAGGGCGCTGAATGCAGCCTTGTCCTCGATGGCCATGTTGGAAAGGGCCTTCCTGTTCAGTTCGATGTTGGCCAGCTTGAGACCGTGCATGAACTGGGAGTAGTTGAGACCCTCGGCCTGGACTGCGGCGCTGATACGCGCGATCCAGAGCTTCCTGAAGTCCCTCTTCTTCTCCCTTCTGCCGCGGTAGGCGTACTGTCCAGCCTTGTGGACAGCGTCCTTGGCGACGCGGTAGTTGGTGCTCCTGCGTCCCCAGTAGCCCTTGGCCTGGTCGAGAATCTTCTTCCTTCTGTCCTTGTGTTTGGTTCCGTCAACAGCTCTTGGCATTTCTTCTCACTCCTCTTAGGCGTAGGGAAGCATAGTCTTTGCTTTCTTTGCTTCCACATCGGAAAGGATTCCAGCGTGTCTGAGGTTCATCTTGCGCTTGGAACTCTTCTTGGTGAGAATGTGGCGAAGGCCCATCTTCTTGTAGGCGATCTTGCCAGATCCGGTGACCCTGTAGCGCTTTGCCGCGCTCTTCCTTGTTTTCATCTTTGGCATCTTACCAAAACTCCTAATCGCACCGCAGGGAACAAGAACCCCTGAAGCTACGTATTATGATGACCATGCGGTCGTCATTTCATTTCTTCTGGGACTTGGGGGAGACGAACATGCTCATCATCTTGCCTTCCATGAAGGCCCCCTTGTCAAGATTGTACTGTACACCATTCTCGGTCAGCTGGGCAAGTATCCTGTCGAGGACGTCCTTTCCAAGCTCGGGATGGGCCAGCTCACGGCCACGGAAGCGGATCGAGACCTTGACCTTGTTGCCCTCCTGGAGGAACTCCGAGATGAACTTGCTCTTGGTCTCAAGGTCATGCTTGTCGATCTTGGGCTGCATGCGGATTTCCTTGACCTTGATGACTGTCTGGTTCCTCTTGGCGTCGCGCTGCTTCTTCTCCATCTCGTAGCGGTATTTGCCGAAGTCGAGTATCTTGCACACCGGCGGATTGGCGTTGGGGGAGACCTCCACGAGGTCCAGTCCCGCCTCCTCGGCCAGACGGATGGCGTCGTAGGTCCTCATGACCCCCTTCTGCTCTCCGTTCTCGTCAATGAGACGCACTTCATGTGCACGAATCTGCCTGTTTGTCCTTAAGTCCTTAGTAGCCAAGTATTCTCCTGTCTCCAACCCTTTGCGTGAGTCTCTGTGGCGCTGCCACAGTGTTGGAATATATCATAGTGGAATGAGCACTGTCAAAAGCGAAAGTGCCCAAAACATGCAAAAAGCCCCCAAAATGCTTTTGAGGGCTTTCTGCTGTACGCATTCTTCAGTCGAGCGCGTGTCCGGCGGAGCCGAGGACCTCGATGTTCTTCCTCATGTACATCTCCTTGAGGGCATCGCGGGCCGGTCCGAGGTACTTCCTGGGATCGAAGACCTCAGGATGCTCGTCGAAGATCCTCCTGATGGTGCCCGTCATGGCGAGGCGGCCATCGGAGTCGATGTTGATCTTGCACACGGCGCTCTTGGCGGCCTCGCGCAGCTGCTCCTCGGGGATGCCGACGCTGTCCTTGAGCTTTCCGCCGTGCTCGTTGATCATCTTGACGTACTCCTGGGGAACGGAGGAGGAGCCGTGCAGGACGATGGGGAAGCCGGGAAGGCGCTTCTCGACCTCCTTGAGGATGTCGAAGCGGAGCGGGGGCGGAACGAGGATGCCGTCGGCGTTCCTGGTGCACTGTTCGGGCTTGAACTTGTTGGCGCCATGGCTGGTGCCGATCGAGATGGCGAGGCTGTCGACGCCGGTCTTGGAGACGAAGTCCTCGACCTCCTCGGGCCTGGTGTAGTGGGTGACCTCGCTGGCGACCTCGTCCTCGATGCCGGCCAGGACTCCGAGCTCTCCCTCGACGGTGACGTCGAACTGGTGGGCGTACTCGACGACCTTCTTCGTCAGGGCGACGTTCTCCTCATAGGGGAGGGAGGAACCGTCGATCATGACGGAGGAGAAGCCGTTGTCGATGCACTCCTTGCACGTCTCGTAGGAATCGCCATGGTCCAGATGGAGGACGATGGGGATGTCGCAGCCGAGCTCGTGGGCATACTCGACGACGCCGCGCGCCATGTTGCGCAGGATGTTGATGTTGGCATAGTCCCTGGCACCGCGGCTGACCTGAAGGATGACGGGGCTCTTGGTCGCGACACAGGCCTGGATGATAGCCTGCATCTGCTCCATGTTGTTGAAGTTGTAGGCCGGTACGGCATAGCCGCCCTTGATGGCTTTGGCGAACATGTCACGGGAGTTGACAAGGCCAAGATCTTTGTAGCTGACCATTGGAATGATCCTCCTGAAAATTGTTTCTGGCACCAATTCTATTTTTTCCCATTCCTTTGGTCAATTCTGGCTTGAGGCCTGGGGCCGCAGCGGGATATATTTCCTCCATGTCACGAAAGGTTCTGGCCATGATTACAGCCATCGCCATCCTGGCCATGGCCCTGGCGCTCTTCCTCCTGCGGGGCGAGCGCGTCAGCCTTGTCACCTCAGGCTCGGCCGTGCTCTTCCAGTCCTGGACGACGCTTTCCAACCGCTGGAGCCTTGTGGACGGCCATGATTATGATGGAGATGGCATGGCCATCTACACGCCTCCCGCAGCCCTCGAGGCCCTTTCGGATGGAGTTGCCGCAGGTGATCCCTCTGCCTGCTTCGGCATAGAGGACGAGGCGGCACACGAGGTCTTCGACACAGTCTTCGTCCCTGATGGGGCCGCGATGTGGTCCCTGGCCTATGAGGCCTGGCCCGATGCCGTCGTCATCTATGACGAGTCAAGCGGCTGGGAGGTGGCCCTGGCCGGCTCGTCGCCCGTCCGCACCCTTTCCTATTCCCAGGCGCTCAACAGCGTCACTGAGGATAGCATGCTGTCCCAGCTTGATGGCCTGGGGGCCGACAAGATCATCGTCTACAGCCCGGGCAAGGTCGCAGGACTGCTGAGGCGATGGGACGGACTGGTCATCGTCGACAGGATCTACGCCTCGGCCTTCGAGTCGGGACAGGATGTCGCCACGGTGGGCGAGGATCTGGACGCCATGGTCTCGGCCCTCTCCTCCGGCGTCAGAGGCCGTGCGGCGACGCCCTACAGAATCGACAGGTAGTTGCGCCTCACCAGGCTGTCCAGCCGGGCCACGTCCAGACCTCTGAGGGAGGCGACGAGCGAGTAGGTGTGGGCGATGTTCACAGGCGTGTTCGTCTTCCCCCGCATTGGGACGGGACTGAGGTAGGGCGAGTCCGTCTCGAGCAGGATCCTGTCCTCAGGCAGCTTCCTGGCCACCTCCCTGAGCGCTTCGTTGGCCTTGTAGGTCACAGTCCCCGACAGCGATATGTGGTAGCCCAGGTCGAGGTAGCGCACCGCCTCCTGCCAGGTCGACGAGAAGCAGTGTATGATGCCGCGCCTTCTGTTGGCGTGGGCCCGGAGGATGGAGAGCGTCTCCTCGTCGGCCTGCCTCACGTGTATGACGACGGGCTTGTCCAGCTCGTCGCAAAGGCTGAGCTGGCGGAGCATGAGCTCTCCCATCTGCCCCTTCTGGCCGTACTTCCAGTAGTCGTCTATGCCTATCTCTCCGATGAAGTGTGGATTGTGGGCGAGGCAGTCGCGCCTCACGGCCTCGACGAGAGCGTCGATGTCGGCGCCCTCGGCGCCGAGGCACCAGGGGCCGGCCGCGATGGAGAAGTGGAGTCCTGGAAAGCGGGAGATGAGGGGCTGTCTCCGCTCGATGTCACCCGGCTCGCAGCCGATGTCCATGCCTTCAAGATGTGGAAGGCCGTCAAGGTCAATGCCCTTTGCCAGCATGCTTTCCAGATGGAAGTGTGTGTCGAAGAGTGCCATGGCACCCATCTTAGCCGGGCGCATGACAAAAGGAAAGCAGGCTTTTGGCCTGCCTTCCCAAAAGGAGAACTGTGGATCGTGCCCCTCAGGCGTCGTGCCAGTCGTCCGTCGCGACGTAGGCGCCGAGGCTCTCGTGCGCCTGGAAGCGGGTGACATTCCGCTGCACGCCTGGCGCCGAGGAGTCGATCAGGGTTCCACTCGTCACGACTGAGGTGGGGAGGTTGACGCCGTCGATGAGGTCGAAGTCGGCACTCTGGCTGACGCTCAGTCCATCACCGAAGTCGATTGTCGCCTCCTGTCTGACGATGGCGCCGCTCTCGCTGTCGACGTAGACGGTCATCATGACGTCACCGTTCTCGTCCTTGGCGTCGCTGTCCCAGCCGATGAGGCCGCTTTCCTTGGCTCCTGCGGTGAAGGCGTTCCTGTCAAGGGCGACGGAGAAGGTGAAGACGCGGCATGCGACCCCGTCGATGCTCGTCGGCTCGAGCTCATCGTACTCATAGGAGTGGACGGCGTCGTTGAAGGGGGTCATGACATAGCCGTCGCCGATCAGGTCCAGCAGGTCGAAGACCTCTGCGTCTCCAACGATCGTGCGGTCGACGCTGCCGTTGGAGCGGGGGCTGTAGAAGGCTTCGGCTTCGGTGCTCGCGAGGACTTCTCCCGTGGAGCTGAGGTAGTCGAGGCAGATGGAGCGCTCTGTGGCCACATAGCCGTCGGCGTCATCGACGTAAGTGTTGGTGTGGAAAAGGATTCCGCTCTCGTAGGTGTCGGCTGCGAAGAGGCTGCCTGCCAGGACGGCGATCAGGGTGACAAGGATTGTAAGTTTCTTCATGTGCTTTTCCTCCGGTTTTCTTGTCTGATGCGCCAAGAATAGGTCCGGTCGAAGTACCTGGGGTGACTGCTGTGCCCAGAATGGAAGAAGTACCTTGTGGCTTGTGTGAAGAATGTGCCAATTGGAAAGAGTTGATGGAGAAGCTCTGTGTTCCGCCTTCTTCAAGGCTGTGCTAGCATGACTGCCATGAGACTTTTCATCGCAATCCTCTTCAGCGGGGAGACGAAGGAGCGCATCGCCTCGATCCGGGACAGCCTCCACGAGGAGGCGCTCCGGGCGACATATACAAAGAAGGAGAACCTCCATCTGACGCTCGAGTTCCTTGGCGAGCTGCCGGCATCAAGCCTTGGACGGATCCGGGAGTGCATCGACAGTGTCGAGTGCGGCCCATTCCGTCTGACATTCCGTCAGCTTGGACGCTTCAGGCGGCCTGATGGCGACACCTGGTATCTGGCTGTGGATGGAGGCAAGGAACTGAAAAGGCTCCAGGCGGACCTCCACAAGGCCCTGCTCGAAGCCGGCTTCAAGCTCGAGAAGCGTCCTTACACGGCCCATGTGACGCTGGCGCGCCGCGTCATGGCGCCTGTGTCAGGACAGCCTTTCGAAGCCTTCAGCGAGATGGCCGGTGGCGTCAGCCTGATGCTTAGCGAGCGCATCGATGGGCAGATGGTCTATACGGAGCTGTACAGAAGGTCCCTGTCCTAGCCGCACACCGGCGGCCATGTGCGCTTTTCTTGTGGCAGTGAAGAGCAGATATCTGCAATGCAGACAAATAGCTTTTGACGATTCTTGCCCGGAGCGGGGCTCGGACCCGCATGACAGAGTCGAGGGATTTTAAGTCCCTTGCGTATACCAGTTTCGCCATCCGGGCGCTTGACACTCTGGCATAATACTTTCAGCATGGCCCCGGCGTCAATGAAGGAGGTGGCCAATGATTGACATCTATGCATTTCTGGAGCGCTTCGAGGACCAGCTTGTGGAAGCCTTCGGCGACAATCTGGCATTCTTCGGTCTTCAGGGAAGCTGGGGAAGAGGAGAGGCGGGACCTGAGAGCGACATCGACCTCGTCGTCCTCCTGCATCGCTGCTCATACGACGACCTCGTCGGCTATCGCCAGCTGGTAGACTCCTTTGATGAGTCCAGGCTCCTTTGCGGCTTCATCTCGTCCGCCGAGACGCTGTGCCACTGGGATGTCGCCGACAGGGTCAACCTCATTCTGGACACGAGGCCGATCGTAGGGAGTCTTGAGGAGCTGGTGGGGCCTGTCGGCATGGAGGATGTCAGGCTGGCCCTCGTCGAGTCCCTCTCGGCGCTTCATCATGCGCTGACCCATTCCATCGTGCATGCACCGGACCTCTCCTGGCTTGAAGGATTGAGGAAGTCGATGCGCTTCGTCGTCCGTCTTGTCCACTACTATGATACAGGTTCATACGTCCATCGTTTCAGCGATCTTTCATCACTCGTCGACGATGATATGCAGCGGCGCATCCTGCTGTCGGAGGATGTGGACGCCGAGTCCCTCTGGCTCTGGTGCGACAGATTGTTGAGAAGTCTGTAGCTGTGCTATCATATACACATGGAAAACGTACTGTATGGTCTTGCCGCTGGTCTTGTCGTCGCCTTGCTCGTATTCATATTCATGGCAATCCGGCTGCGCTCCCAGAAGTCGGCATCAGAGAAGGAAAATGCCAGGCTCAAGCAGATGCTCACCGACCGCATGGAGCTTGAGAGCGAAGGGCTGAACAAGCTCAAGGCCGAGAACGAAGAGCTGAAGAAGGCCAACGAGAACCTGCGCATCAGCATACAGACATACTCGCAGAAGCCTGGACGCAAGGAGCTGGAGCGCCTGACGGTCTACCAGAAGGCCGTCGACCGCCTCATCCTGAACAGTCCCGGTTTCGGCGCCGCCTGGCAGGCCGCGCTGAAGGAGAGCGAGAGCGAGTTCGAGAAGACCTATGTCGGGGTCCAGGCCTTCATACGGAAGATTATTCCCATGAGGACCGACGCCCAGGTCATAGGAGAGATTGAGGATTCAACATCCAACAAGGAGTAATGATTATGAAATTCTACATCTGCAAGCATTGTGGAAACATCATCGGCAAGGTCGTCGACAAGGGCGTTCCTGTCGTCTGCTGCGGTGAGAAGATGGCTGAGCTCGTGCCCAACACGACTGACGCCGCCACCGAGAAGCATGTCCCCGTCGTCACAGTCGAGGGCCGCAAGGTCATCGTCAAGATTGGTTCCGTCGCCCATCCCATGACAGAGGAGCACCTCATCCAGTGGGTCTACCTCGAGAGCGAGGAGGGTGGACAGCGGAAGAACCTCAAGGCCGGCGAGGCACCCGAGGTCGTCTTCGCCCTGAACGACAGCGACAAGCCCAAGGCCGTCTACGCCTATTGCAACCTCCACGGTCTGTGGAAGGCTGAGATCTGAGCCGGTCTTTCCATCCGTCACACGTCGCCCGTCACGCTTTGTGGCGGGCGATTTCGTCTTCAATCTCCTTCCAGTCGATCTTCCGTCCCTTCGCATAGTACTGTCTGTCGTATTTTGAGATTTCCCGTAGGACGCGGCATGGATTGCCTGCCGCGACGACGCCAGAGGGGATGTCCTTCGTCACGACGGCTCCCGCTCCGATGACGCTGCCATCTCCAATGCTGATGCCCGGGAGGATGGAGACGGATGCTCCGATCCAGCATGTGGAACCTCTATGCACAGGCAGGTTGTATTGCATGCATTCCTCCCGCCTCAAGGATGGGAGGATGGGGTGCCCCGCAGTTGCTATCATCACGTTCGGGCCGAGCATCGTTTAGTCGCCGATGTATATGTGCGTATCGTCGACGAGAGTGAGCCCCGCGTTGATGTAGACATGCTCTCCCAAGTGCAGGTTGGCGCCTCCCCAGTTCGCCTTCATTGGAGGCTCGATCCCTTCTCACTCCTGTTCCGCCAGGAAGAAGTAGCGTACGCTCTTCTCCTCTATGATTTCGCCCAGCTCCTCGTAGCGCCTGCTGCGCTCGGCGAGGCTTCCATCCGAAGTCGTTCCCGGATCGCTGAAGGAGGCTTCTAGTCTGGCCTTCTCCTCCTCGAGTGCCTCGATCTCGGCTTCGAGCGCCTCCATCTCCTTCCGCTCCTTGTAGCTCAGCCCCTTCTTCTCACGCTTGGGACGCTGGGGTGCTGGTTGGGAGGATAGTCTCTTCTGTCCTTCGTCCCTCGTCTTCCTCCAGTCGCTGTAGGTCGTCGGAACGTTGTGGACCTGTCCGTCCTCTATGACGAAGAGGGATGAGCATGTACAGTTCAGGAAGGCCCTGTCATGGGAGACTATGAGACTGACGCCGCTGAAGGAGGCCAGGTACTCCTCAAGGTTCTCCATCGTCTGGATGTCGAGGTCGTTCGTCGGCTCGTCCAGGATGAGGAAGTTTGGGTTGGCCATCAGCTTCGAGATCAGGTAGAGTCTCCGCCTCTCGCCGCCGGAGTAGACACCGATGTCGGTGCGCATCTTTGTGCGTGAGAAGCCGAAGAGCTCCAGAAGACGCTCGGCGGAGATCTCGCGACCCGCGAAGACGACCCTGCTGGAGATGTCCTCCAGGTATTCCAGCGCAGTCTTTCCTTGGCGAGGCAGGGAGCGCCCAAGCTGGTCGTAATAGGATATGAAGGTGTTCACGCCCTTGTCGATGTGGCCGCAATCCGGTTCCGTGAGGCCGGCGATGATGTCCAGAAGCGTCGACTTGCCAGAGCCGTTGTCGCCGATGACGCCGATCCTGTCGCCCTTCTTGAAAGCGTAGCTGAAGCCGCTGAAGAGTTTCCTGTCCCCAAAGCCCTTTCCCACGTCATCGATCTCGAGGATCTTCTTTCCCAGCCTGCGCTCGACGGATGAGAAGGCTGTCTGCGGTACGTCCTGCACATTCCTGACGAGGCTGAGCATGCCCTCGATCCTCTCCTTGCGGTTCTTGTCCTTGCCTGTCCTCGCCTGTGGACCACGTGCAAGCCAGACGAGCTCGCGGCGGAGGATGGAGGCGAGCCTGTCCTGCTCCTTCTGGAGCATGGCTATCCTCTCGGCCCTGCGTTCGAGGTAGGACTCGTAGGAGCCAGGATGCCTGTAGAAGCGTGAGCCGTCGAGCTCCCAGATCGTCGTGCACACGCTGTTGAGTATGTAGCGGTCGTGGGTGACGATGACGACTGCGGCCTCACTTGCCCTAAGTTCGTTCTCGAGGATCTCGATCGTCCTGATGTCGAGGTGGTTCGTCGGCTCGTCGAGCAGCATGATCGTCGGTCGGAGCGCGAAGAGTCTGGCCAGGGCCACCTTCTTCCGCTCTCCGCCGGAAAGCTCTTCCATTTGTTTGTCTAGAGGGAAATCAATTCCGAATTTAGACAGATATGCTTTATACGATGTCTCAATATCCCAAAGGGACTCGTGCTCTATCCGGCTCTGGAGTCCGTTGTACAACTTCTCATTGCCTTCCTTCAGGGCCTTCTCATAGGAGAGGAGAAGTTCCGTATACATATTTCCAGACTCATAGAGGTAGTCGCGAAGCGTCGCACCTTCCCTGAAGACGACGTTCTGCGTGAGTGTGACGAGGTTGGAGCCTGTGGCACGGGAGATCCTGCCTTCATCCGCTCCCGTGATGCCTGCGACGACATTGAGGAAGGTCGTCTTGCCTGCGCCGTTGCGTCCGACGATGCCTACGCACTCTCCCTCCTCGAGGCCAAGTGTGACATCGCAAAAGAGGGGAGAGTCGTTGACCGTCTTGCCAAGCTTCTCGATCGAAAGGACATTCATGGGTGCAGATTGTATTGGATGCGGTCACCTGTGCACAAGCAAGCGCTTTCGGCTATCCTGTGGGCCATGAAAAGGGAATTCGACATCACGCTCACTCCATACGAGGCCGCGACTGAGGATGCGCTCAGGCGCATTGCGGCGAAAAAGCTCTCTCTGGCTGAGGATGACATCACAGTGATCCGCTTCATCCGGCGCTCGATCGACTCGAGAAGGAGGGAGGTGAGGATCTCGGCCCGCCTGGCGGTCTATGTCGGCCAGGAGCCGGAGGGCCCGTCGACGGTCAGTTTCCGTGATGGCGACCCCAGAAGGGATGTCGTCGTCGTGGGCGCAGGTCCGGCTGGCCTCTTTGCCGCCCTGACCCTGCTCGAGCACGGTTTCAGGCCCATCGTCCTCGAGCGTGGAAAGGACGTCCATTCAAGACGTCTTGATACGGCTCGCCTCTGCCGGGATGGTGTGCTCGATGAGGAGTCGAACTACGCATTCGGCGAGGGTGGGGCTGGTGCCTTCTCGGACGGCAAGCTCTATACGCGATCGGTGAAGAGGGGAGATGTCGGAAAGGTCCTCTCCCTCTTCGTCCAGCATGGAGCCAAGGCCGAGATACTCTATGACGCCCATCCCCATATCGGCAGCGACGCCCTGCCGAAGGTGATCGAGAACATCAGGGGCACGATAGTCGCCCATGGAGGCGAGGTGCACTTCTCGACGAAGGTCACATCCCTTGTGAGGGAGAGTGGGCGCGTCGTCGGTGTCGAGTGTGCGGACTCGAGCGCCTTCCGTGGTCCCGTCATCCTTGCGACCGGACACAGCGCCCATGACGTCTACCGCTTCCTCAAGGCCGACGGCTTCACTCTCGAGGCGAAGGACCTCGCCGTCGGTGTGCGCCTGGAGCATCCGCAGCGCCTGATCGACGAGATGCAATACCACTCGAGCGGAGGAAGGGGCCTCTACCTTCCTGCGGCGAGCTACCGCTTCGTCACCCAGGTCGACTCGAGGGGTGTCTACTCGTTCTGCATGTGTCCTGGAGGCTTCATCGTCCCGGCTTCGACGAAGACGGGTGAGCTTGTCGTCAATGGAATGAGTCCGGCAAGCCGCGCCGGTCGCTGGGCCAACAGCGGCATCGTCGTTCAGATCCGGAAGGAGGATGTCGAAGGCGATGACGAGCTTGCGATGCTGCGCTTCATAAGGGGAATCGAAAGACGGTGCTTCAATCCCGGCTACAGGGCTCCCGCCCAGAGGATGACGGACTTCCTCCGCTCGAGGCCATCAGGCACGCTGCCTGCCACTTCATACATTCCTGGACTCGCCGCAAGGCCAATCGACGAGGTGCTGCCGCCGCTGGTGGCGGGAAGCCTCAGGCGGGGCCTCGAGGACTTCGTTCGCATGACGCGTGGCCGTTTCCTGAGCGAGGAGGCCGTGCTCGCAGCCCCGGAGACGAGGACTTCATCACCTGTGAGGATCGTGCGCGGCGAGGACTTCAGCCAGGTCCCCGGACTCTATCCATGCGGCGAGGGGGCAGGCTACGCAGGAGGCATCGTGTCGGCGGCCCTTGATGGAATTGCGGTCGCAGAAAGCATCGTAAGGGGTACTGACGAAATCTGGATGGGAAAAAGTTGACAGATGGTCAAAAGTGTCTGAAAGTGGTCCGATGCCCTACGATGGCATTTTCATGCATGAAACAAGTCTGGTTTCGGTGAAAAGTGGATGCAATCTGCCTCGCAAGCCCATTCGCACAGTTGAATATTATTTTGACAAAAACTTTACTTGCATTCCATAATGTAGACGCCGGCAGTCAGCCGGATAGAACAACACCAAAGGAGGATGGCAGGCCGTGCCGCCTGCCGCTGTGCCCATGAGAAAACTTCTGACAGCACTCATCGTTCTGACCCTCGTCGCGCCGCTCATGCTCTTCGCAGGAGGAGCCAGCGAGTCGGCAGCCGCAGATGACGGCGTCTACAAGGTCGCCCTCATCGTTGAGAACACCATCGATGACAAGGGCTGGTGCCAGTCCATGTACGATGGCCTCGTCGCCGCACAGGAGCAGCTGCCCGGCAAGTTCACCTTCGAGTATTCCGAGAAGATGACCACAGTCGACAGCGAGTCCATCGCACGCCAGTACATCGCCGACGGCTTCGACCTGATCATCGCCCACGGCGCCCAGTACAAGAACATGGTCACCGACCTGGCTTCCGAGTTCCCTGACGTCTCCTTCGCCTTCGGTACCAGCAGCGAGATCGTCGGCGACAACGTCTTCACCTACATGCCCGAGAGCGAGGAGACAGGCTACCTGTCCGGCATCATCGCAGGCATGCTGACCAAGACGGACAGCATCGGTCTGGTCGGTCCTGTCGACAGCGGTGACAGCGCCCGCTACAACCGCGGTTTCGTAATGGGTGTCGAGGCCGTCAACCCTGACGCCTCCGTGGCGGTCGCCTACACCGGATCCTTCTCCGACTACGTCAAGTCCGCCGAGCTCGCCACGACCCAGATCAATGCCGGCGCCGACGTCCTCACCGGTTCTTCCCAGCAGGCCATCGGAGCCCTCAGGGCCTGTGCCGACTATGAGGATGTGCTCTGGCTCGGACAGGATCTGGCCCAGCTCGACACTCCCGAAGGCCAGGCGAAGTGCGTCGCCGCCTCCGCATACAACTATGCCGCCGTCGTCGTCGGCATCATCGAGCAGCTCGACGCTGGAGTGAAGGGTGGCGTGTGCATCCCGCTGAACTTCAGCAACGGCGGCTTCATCTTCGACTACAACCCGGCCCTCAGCGACCTCGTCACGGACGAGATCAGGGCGGCTGTCGACGAGGCTCTGGCAAGCTTCACGGCCTCTGCCGGCGTCCTCTCCAACTGGGCCGACGTCCAGCTGTGATCCGCATTTGAGACATCTGGGCATCGGCATTGGGCCGATGCCCTTCTTCGATTCGACGACCGACTTTGGGATTTTTTGATGGAAGAGAAGATCAGACAGCTCAGGATGGAGCATATAACCAAGCGCTTTCCAGGCGTGCTCGCATCCGACGACATTTCGCTGAGCGTGGACGAGGGCGAGGTCCTGGCCCTGGTCGGCGAGAACGGTGCCGGCAAGACGACGCTTATGAATATCCTGATGGGAATCTACCAGCAGGATGAGGGCAGGATATTCATAAACGGTGAGGAGCAGCACTTCCGTGGCCCCGAGGACGCCTTCAAGGCAGGACTGGGAATGGTGCATCAGCAGTACATGCTTGTGCCCAACATGACGGTCACGGAGAACGTGGCCCTGGGCTACAAGCAGGCCTGGAAGCCGCTGCGTCTCGATCTGGACATGGTGAAGAGGAGGGTGGAGGAGGTGAGCTCCCACTACGGCCTCGCCGTCAATCCCGACGCCTACATCTGGCAGCTGTCGGTAGGTGAGCAGCAGAGGGTGGAGCTCGTCAAGACGCTCTGCCTTGGAGCCCGCTTCCTCATCCTGGACGAGCCGACGAGCGCCCTGACCCCGCAGGAGACGGACGAGCTGATCGAGCTGCTGGGCCGCATGAAGCAGGAGCTCAGCATCATCTTCATCAGCCACAAGCTGAACGAGGTCAAGGCACTGAGCGACAAGGTCGTCATCCTGCGCCACGGAGCCGTCGTCTTCAGCGGCAACACGTCGGACTACTCGTCCAGCGAGATCGCCACGCTGATGACGGGCCATGAGATCGTCCTGCCCGAGAACAAGGAGCCTGACATGGATGGCCCAGTCGCACTCTCGATCCAGGACATCTCGGTGCGCTCCGACCGCGGCTTCCTCGCTCTGGACCACTTTTCGCTCGATGTGCACGAGGGCGAGATCGTGGGACTGGCCGGCGTCTCCGGAAACGGCCAGAGGGAGCTTGCCGAGGCGATCAACGGCCTCAGGCCCATCGTCGAGGGCAAGATAGAGTTCTTCGGAGTCGACATAGCCAACAGAAAGCCTTGGTACGTCATCGACCATGGCATGGGCTACATCCCCGAGGAGAGGAACATCGAGGGCATCGTGCCCTCCTTCGCCGTCAAGGAGAACTTCATCCTGAAGGACAGCGACAAGGAGCGCTTCAGCCGCCACCGCTTCCTCAGGCGCAAGGAGATCAACAGCAACGCCGAACAGCTGAAGGAGAGCTTCGACATCCGCACCCCGAACACGACTACGGCTGCAGGTAGCCTCTCGGGAGGCAACATCCAGAAGGTCATCCTGGCGCGGGAGATCACCCGCGCCCCGAAGTTCCTCATCGCCGTCTATCCCACACGCGGCCTGGACATGGGAGCCATCGAGTTCATCCACCAGGAGCTGCTGAAGAAGAGGAGGGAAGGAATCGGCATCCTCCTCGTCAGCGAGGAGCTGGATGAGATCATGAACCTTTCCGACCGCATCGCGGTCATCTACAAGGGCCACGTCCAGAAGGTCCTTTCCCATGGCGAGGCGAACAAGGCCCGCCTGGGCGTCCTGATGGCTGGACTGAAGGAGGATCAGTGATGAGGCACTTCAAACTGATATACAAGATCTGCATCATATTGCTTGCCGTCCTGGCGACCCTCCTGATGTCGTCTGTGATCCTGATGATCCTGGGCGCCGACATCTGGCGCACCTTCTACACGATAGTCATCACACCGCTGACGAGGGTGGGGCACCTGACCGAGGTCTTCGTCAGGATGGTCCCGCTGTGCATCATCGCGCTGGGCGTCGCGGTCGCCTACCGCAGCGGCATCATCAACATCGGCGCCGAGGGCCAGATGGCCATGGGCATTCTGGGCTTCACCACGGTCGCCCTGACGCTCGGCAGCCTGCCGAAGCCCATCGTCCTGCCCCTGGCCCTGCTGTCCGCAGTGCTGTGCGGTGCGCTGTGGGGCTTCATCCCGGGCATACTGAAATCGAAGCTGGAGGTCAGCGAGCTGCTGTCGACCGTCATGCTGAACTACATCGCGGCCCAGTTCTACTCCTTCTGCCTCCGCGTCCCGCTGCTCGACCCGGCCGAGGCGCTCTCGGGCGCCGGAACGCCGCAGAGCGCCCGACTGCCGTCCACCATCGAGATCGGACGCATCACAGGGCGCCTCCACTATGGCATCTTCATCGCCCTGGTCCTGGCAGTCCTCGTCTACCTCTTCATGTGGAAGACGAGCTTCGGCTACAAGATGAGGGCCAGCGGAGCCCAGAGCCGCGCGGCCCGCTACGGCGGCATCAGCGTCGAGCGCTATGTGACGCTCGCAATGGTCATCTCCGGCGCCTTCGCCGGCCTTGCCGGTGGCGTCGAGATCGCCGCAGTCCACCGCAGGGCGATCGAGGGAGTGACGAACAACTACGGCTTCTCCGCCGTCGTCGTCGCGCTCTTCGGCATGCTGCATCCCATCGGAATCATACCGGCATCCTTCTTCTTCGCCCTTCTGATCTACGGCTCGACGCTGACGCCCAGGGCCGTAGGAGTGCCGGCCAACATCGTCGATGTCATGCAAGGTCTGATCATCATCGTCATCGTCACGACCCAGATGGTCCTCCAGAACAGCTATCTGGAGGACAAGGTGCGCCGCTCGATCGAGGCGCGCCTTTCAAGGAAGGAGGCCTGATATGGATCTGCTCGTAAACATCCTCTCCATGACGGTTCCCTTCTCCGTCGCGCTGCTGCTCGCCTCGATAGGCGAGATGTTCAACCAGCGCAGCGGAGTCTTCAACCTCGGCTGCGAGGGCATCATGGCGATGGGAGCCTTCATCGGCATGCTCGTGCCCTTCCTCGTGGGACACGGCGGCGCGGTCGCCGGGGGCTGGAACTGGCTCGGTCTCCTGCTTGCGGCCATCATCGGAGCCCTGCTCGGACTCTTCTTCGGCGTGATCGTCGTCACCTTCCGCGCTCCGCAGGGCATTGCAGGCATCGGACTCCAGATGTTCGGCGTAGGCACGGCTGGAACGCTCTTCCGCCACTTCGTCGGCGGCACCCAGTCGATTCCCGGCATGGCCGACATGCCCATCCCCGGCCTGAGCAGGATTCCTGTCATCGGTCCGATCCTCTTCGACCACAATCCCATCGTCTACCTGGCCTTCCTATTCGTGCCCGTCGCCTGGTACATCCTCTTCAAGACGAGTTGGGGGTTGAAGGTGCGCGCTGTGGGCACACATCCGCGCGCCGCGGACAGCATGGGCATCAACGTCTCGCGCACCCGCTATGAAGCCCTGGCCCTGGGTGGAGCCCTGGCCGGACTTGCGGGCGCCTACCTGTCCATCTGCCAGGTCAAGATGTTCTCCGACGAGCTGATCGCCGGACGCGGCTTCATCGCAGTCGCCCTGGTCTACTTCGGCCACTGGCACCCGGTGAAGATCATGGGAGGAGCACTGCTCTTCTCCTTCGCCCAGACGATCCAGTACAACGTCCAGGGCCTCGGCATAGACCTGCCATACGAGTTCTTCGTCATGCTGCCATATGTCGTCGTCATCGTCGTACTTGCCTTCACATCACGCAACCAGAAGGGCTCTCCCGCCGCCCTTGGCAAGCCCTTCAACAGGGAGATCAGGACATGAAGAGGACCTTCGGCGTCGGCATCGTGGGTACAGGCTCCATCGCCGACATGCATGCGGATGCGGCCAACTCGCTTGATGATACGAGGCTGGTCGCATGCTACAACCATCATCTGGAGAAGGGGGAGGCCTTCGCCCGCAGGTACGGCATCAAGTGCCACCGGAGCCTGGAAGCCTTCATGGCCGACCCCGAGATCGACATCGTCGCCGTCACGACCCCTTCGAAGAGCCATCTCGAGCCCTGCCTCGCCGCGATCGACCACGGCAAGGCCCTCCTGGTGGAGAAGCCTCTGGAGGCGACGACGGAGCGCTGTGACCGGATCATAGCGGCGGCCAAGGCCAAGGGGACTGTCCTTGCAGGCATCTTCCAGTCGCGCTTCTTCGATTCCTCCCGCCTGGTGCGCGAGGCCATCGACAGCGGACGCTTCGGCCGCCTCGTGCTGCTCGACGCCCAGTTCAAGTGGTACCGCAGCCAGGAGTACTACGACTCTGTCCCCTGGCGCGGAGACATGGAAGTGGGAGGCGGCGGCGTCCTGATGAACCAGGGCATCCACGCCATCGACCTCATGCTCTGGTACGGTGGGCCTGTCGAGTCTCTGGCCGCCAACTGCGCGACGCTCGGCCACAGCGGCATCACTGTAGAGGATACCGCCAGTGCGACGCTGCGCTTCAAGAGCGGAGCCTTGGGCGTCATCCAGGGCACAGTCGCCACCTGGCCCGGCTTCGCCAAGCGTGTCGTCATCTGCGGCACGAAGGGTTCGGCCATACTTGAGGACGAGGCGATCAAGGCCTGGTCCTTCCAGGACGAGAGGCCAGAGGACGACCAGATCCGTCGCCGCTACGCCACATCCTCGAGCGAGGGAGGCAGCGCCAATCCGCTGGCGATCGCCGCAGGTGGCCACATGGCCAACCTCCAGGATCTGGTCGACTGCCTGAAGGATCCGGGCCATAGGCTACTGATCGACGGAGAGGAGGCCCGCAAGGCCGTCGCCGTCGTCGAAGCATGCTACAGGAGCTCCAGGACGGGCTCTTTCGTGAGGTTGTGAAATGCTGCGCGTTCCTTTTGATGAGATGAAAGGCCTCTTCAGGAGGATCCTCGTCAGCCGTGGTCTTGAGGAAGGGGAGGCCGAGACCCTCGCCTGTATCGTCGCGACGAACTCCCTCGAGGGAGTCTACAGCCACGGTACGAACCGTTTTCCCCGCCTCGTGCATGATATCGAGTGCGGCACCGTCGACAAGGACGCAAAGGTCGAGAAGGTCATCCAGGCCGGATCGATGGAATGCTGGAATGGCCACTTCGGCATCGGACCGCTCAACGCCTGGAAGGCGATGGAGAGGGCCACTGAGCTCGCCCACGAGCATGGCATGGGCCTTGTCGCCTTGGGCTGGAACAACCACTGGCTGCGCGGCTCGACCTACGGCCGCCTGGCCGCAGAGCGCGGATGCATCGGCATATGCTGGTCCAACACGAAGCCTAACATGCCAGTGTGGGGCGGCACTGTGCCCAAGATCGGCAACAACCCCTTGATCATAAGCGTACCCAAGGCTGACGGGGCCCACTTCGTCTTCGACAGCGCCATGAGCCAGTACTCCTACGGCAAGCTCGAGGAGTATCGCCTCAAGGGCGAGATGCTTCCCTTCGCAGGAGGCTTCGACGACGAGGGCAGGCTTACAAGCGACCCCGCAGTGATCGAGCATAATGGACGCATGCTGCCCATCGGACTGTGGAAGGGCAGCGGGCTGTCGATCGCCCTCGACCTGATCGCCACAGTCCTCTCGGGAGGAGCGTCCGTCACCCAGATCGGCCAGATGGGCAACGAGAGGGGCCTGACGCAGATCATGATCGCGATCGAGGCCGACCGCCTGGGTGGAGGGAAGGACGTCGACCGGATCGTCTCCACCATCCTTGGCGACCTCAAGAGCGGGGAGGCGGTGCGCTATCCGGGCGAGAGGCTGGAGAGGACGAGGAAGGAGAACCTCGAAGCCGGCATCCCGGTCGACGAGCGCATCTGGGCCCAGATCGAGGAGCTTGGCGCAGGCTGTTGACAGACGGCGGCAGGCTGGGTTAGCTTGGACGCATAAGCGACGATGGAGGTGCTTCATGGCTTCATATCTTTACAATGCACCCATTGTCAGGCCATAAAGGTCTGACAAGCCCCATCTCGTCACACAAGTAGTCTTCCCAAGTCATCCGCATCAAAGCTTTGGCCATGTGCCAGGTGTCAACATGTCGATCTATGCAAAGGCCGCCCTGCGCTGCAGGGGGCTCTACCTCATCTGTCTCATCTTCCTCCTCCTGGGCGTCCTGATGGATGCCCTGGCCCCGCGTCTCGTCTCACGCCTCGTGGACAAGGTCATCGCGGCTGGCCTGGACGAGGGGGCTGCCATCATGATCCTCCTCCTCTTCAGCTGCTTCCTCCTGAGGGGAGTCTTCAAGTACGTCCAGGAGTTCAGCTCCGACAAGATCAGCCAGAGCGTCCGTCAGGACTGCCGCACGGCGCTCTTCTCGCACATCCTTCTCCAGCGTGGCCCATTCTTCCAGGCCAACAGGCCAGGCGAGCTGATGAGCCGCGTGCGCCATGACGCCGAGAACGTGGGCTTCGCCTTCGGCTTCATAGGCGTCTTTCTCATTGAGATCGTCGTCCATGTCGTCGTCATGCTCTTCAGCCTGATCGCCCTTTCCTGGCAGGTCGGCCTCGTATGCCTCACCATCATGCCGCTCATCGGCTTCCTCGCCTGGAGGGAGGAGAGGCTGGGCGAGAGGCTCTACGAGGAGATCTCCGACGAGACTGCCGCGCTGAACGCTGTGTGCGGCGAGGCCCTTGGCGGCATGAGGACGGTGCGTTCCTTCGGCCAGGAGAAGAGGGAGGAGCGGCGCTTTTCATCACACAACGGCGCCTTCTACCGCCTCAACGTCACTCTGGAGCGCCTCTTCGGCCGCTACGACGCCGCCATCTCCTCGCTCGGGCGCATCATGCTCGCCCTATGCCTGCTGACAGGCGGCCTGCTCGTCATGGGTGGCCACCTCACGGCAGGAGGACTGGCCGCCGCCCTCGAGTACGTCAACAACCTGATCTGGCCCATGCTCGAGATCGGCTGGGTCCTCTCAAGCCTGGCCGTCGCCAAGGCCTCTGCCGGAAAGATCGACGCTGTCCTCGCCATGCATGACGAGGTCCCCGTCTCCGGCGCACAGCTTCCAATGCCCCAGGACCACACGATACGCTTCGAGCATGTCGGCTTCTCCCTGGACTCGCGTGTCCTGCTGCATGACGTCTCCTTCACTGTGGAGGAGGGGCGCACACTGGGCATCATGGGTGCGACCGGCTCGGGCAAGAGCCTCATCGTCAACCTCCTTCTGCGCTTCGTGGACCCCACAGAGGGACGCATCACGATAGGAGGCGTCGATACGAGGAAGCTTGCACCCTCAGCACTGCGCCGCCTCTTCGCCCTGGTGGACCAGGAGGCCTTCCTTTTCAGCGAGTCCATCAGCGACAACCTTTCGCGTGGACTTGGTGGAAGGGCAGGTGAGGCCGACTTGCACGCAGCGCTTGCCGACAGCGAGGCCGAGGACTTCGTCATGAAGCTTCCCCAGGGACTCGATACGGTCATCGGCGAGAAGGGGGTGGGACTGTCGGGAGGACAGAGGCAGCGCCTCTGCCTGGCCCGCGCCCTCCTGAGGAAGGCTCCCGTCCTCATCCTCGACGACTCTACTAGCGCCCTCGATATGGAGACGGAAAGGGAAGTCCAGCGTACGCTCTCCCGCCTGTCCGGAATGCAGTCGCGCATCGTCATCGCACACCGCGTCTCATCGCTATGTGCCGCCGACGAGATCATCGTGCTCGAGGCTGGAGGCGTCGCCGAGCGCGGCACCCACGCTTCGCTGATGGCCCAGGATGGCCTGTATAGGCAGACCTGTGAGGCCCAGTATGGGAGGACGGAGTGATGGAAAGGGAATATTCGAAGGCCACAGTCCTCAAGCGGATCTTCCGCTGCATGAAGCCCTACGGGGTGCGCATCGCCCTTGTCGTCTTCCTCATGCTCGTCCAGTCCACCATAATCACGCTGCTGCCTGCCATCAGCGCCGAGGCCGTCGACCGCCACATCGTCAACGGCTCTATGGAAGACCTCGTGCTGAAGGTCGCGCTCTACATCCTCCTCGTCCTCATCTGGTGGGCCGCCCACGTCGCGCGTGTACACATCATGGCGGGGGTGTCGAACAATGTGGTCCTGACCATAAGGGAGGAAGCCTACCGCAATGTCCTCAGACAGGACATGCACTGGTTCGACGAGCACAGCAAGGGCCGCATCCTCTCCCGCCTCGTGGGAGACGCGAGCAGTCTGAACGACATGCTCAAGCAGCTGGTCACCACAATCGTGCCCAACGTCTTCCAGCTGGTCATGATCGTCGTCATGATGTTCATCCTGGACGGCACCCTGGCTGCGGCCGTCACGCTGTGCATCCCGCTGGTGGCCATCTCCAGCGCCGTCCTCTTCCACCTGATCTACCCCCTCTGGCAGCGCTTCCGTGAGGACCAGGGGCGCATAGCGGGCTACAGCAACGAGGCCTTCACTGGAATGCGCACCATACAGGCCCTCGGCGCCCAGGAGGAGTGTGATGAGGCCTTCGGGAAGATCAACGGCGAGACGACTGTCAGCTGGGTCAAGGCGGTGCGCCTGGGTGACCTTGTCGGTGTCGTCATCGACCTCGGACAGGGGCTCGGCTATGCCGCGCTCTTCCTGAGCGCAGTATTCATCAGGAGGCTCGACGCCTCCTCGGTCGGCCTCATCATAGCCTTCACAGGCTACATCTCCCTCTTCTGGCAGCCGATCAGGGCCCTGGCCAACATGTCGAACCAGCTGGGCAACAACCTCGCCGCCGCAGCAAGGGTCCTCACCCTGGTGGACGAGGAGCCGACTGTGGTGCCGCCATCCTCGCCCAGAAGGCCCGCGGAGGCATCTGGACGCATCCAGTTCGTCGACGTCGACTTCGCCTATCCCGACGAACCTGGACGCCTTGTCATAAAAGGCCTCGAACTCACCGTCAGGGCAGGGGAGAGCATAGCCCTGGTCGGACCGACGGGGGCGGGCAAGACGACGCTCGCAAGCCTCGTGGCCCGCTTCTACGATCCCGTCCGGGGTAAGGTCCTCATCGATGGAGTCGACCTGAGGGACTATGACGAGGAGGCCCTGCGCCGCCATGTGTGCGTCATGACGCAGGAGAGCGTCCTCTTCTCAGGCACGATAGGAGAGAACATCGCCTATGGCCGAAGCGACGCCACAGAGGAGGAGATCGAGGCGGTAGGCCGGGCCATAGGTCTGGACGAGGTCGTCCGGCGCCTTCCCAAAGGCTATGGTACGGCAGTCTCGGATGCCGCGCTCAGCCAGGGCCAGCGCCAGCTCGTCGCCCTGGCGCGCACCCTCCTGGCCGACCCCGCCATCCTGGTGCTTGACGAGGCGACGAGCTCGATAGACACAAGAAGCGAGATCCTCGTCCAGAAGGGCATAGCCCTCCTGTCGCGCTCGCGTACGAGCATCATCGTCGCACACCGCCTCTCGACAGTCAGGAATGTCGACCGCATCCTCGTCATAGCGGGGCAGGGAATAGTCGAACAGGGCAGCCACGAGGAGCTGATGGCCAGGGACGGCATCTACAGGCGCCTCGTGCTGAGCCAGAGGGAAGAGGAGTGAATTTTTTCTTCTTTTTTCACTTTGCGCGGGGTATAATCGCAGCTAGGAGGATGTGAATGGAAAAATCGAAGATCATCTACACGATCGGCCGCCAGTTCGGAAGCGGAGGCCGCAAGGTCGGACGCACCCTCGCCGAGAGGCTTGGAATCCCCTTCTATGACAAGGAGCTCTTGACACTCGCCGCCCAGGACAGCGGCTTGAGCGAGGCCCTCTTCCACAACGCTGACGAGAAGCCGGCCTCCTCGCTGCTCTACTCGCTCGTGATGGGCAACTACCCGATGAGCTCAGGCGTTCTCGGCTATAACGAGATGCCACTCAACGACCAGCTCTTCCTGATCACCTCGAAGACGATCAAGAAGGTCGCCGAGGCGGGCAGCTGCGTGATCATCGGCCGCTGCGCCGACTATGTCCTGCGTGACAATCCGAACGTCATCTCCGTCTTCATCCATGCGCCCCTCGAGGCCCGCGTCCACCGTGCGACCACGGTCTACGAGGTGCCCAAGGACAAGGCCGAGGATGTGTGCCTGAAGAACGACAAGTCCAGGGCCAACTTCTACAACTACTATGCCGACAAGAAGTGGGGCATGTGCCGCACCTACGATCTCGCGCTGGACAGCGCCAGGCTCGGCATCACGGGCTGCGTCGACCAGATCATCGCCTTCACCGAGACGAGCCTCGAGCACAAGGGGGACGACATTTGACGCTCTTCGACACTCTGGGCAGGCTTGAGAGCTATCTGCCCATCCTGCCCAGACTGGAGCACGTCATCACTGTGATGGACCGCGCCTTGCCCTACGACAACCCGGACGGCAGCTACAAATGTCCCGAGTGCGATGACGTGTCCTATGCCGTGCATAGCGCCCTCTCATCCGACAAGGGCATTCCCTTCGAGGTGGAGGAGGGCAGCCATGCGCTCATCGTCGCCCTGGACGGCCAGGAAGTCGTCAGTTCCCTCGACGCCTCATCCGTCTTCGTCATGTGCGAGGGGCGCTTCGTCGTCCTGGGACCGGGCAGCTGGAAGCGTGCAGTGGCAGTCAGCCTGCCAGAAGCCTTCAGGGACGTCATCTTCACCTTCTGACAACTGGGTAGGACAAAGCAAGGCCCCGGCGACGCCGGGGCCTTGTACTTTCGAGCTCTGGGCTCAGCCTTCAGAAGGCTCATCGATTCCGACAAGCTCGATGTCGAAGATCAGCAATGAGTTGGGGCCAACTGTTCCGGCTCCCGCCTCGCCATAGCCCAGGGAGGGGTGGACGTAGGCGATCGTCTCGCCTCCTACCTTCATGTTCTGGACGGCCTCGCTGAAGCCGGGGATCAGGTTGGACAGGGGGAAGCTCACCTCGTTGCCGTAGTCGATCGTGTTTCCGTCGATGTCGCGCAGCGAGTAGTTGACAGTGACTGTGTCCGAGGCGGATGGTGTGGCGCCTGTGCCCTCGCTGACGGTCTCAAGCTGGAGGCCGCTTGCCGTCGTCACGATGCCTTCGACTGCCGCGTTCTCGGCGAGGAAGGCCTCGGCCCTCTCGAGGTTCGTCGTGGCAAGCTCCGCCAGATAGGCGTTGTACTGCTCCTGGAGCTGGGTGATGTAGTCGGTGACGGCGCTTGCCCTCTCACCCTCGTCGAGCAGGGGAGTGACGCCGTACATCTGGCTCAGGATGCCCATGACGTAGGCCTCAGGATCGACTGCGATGCCGTAGTAGTAGTCCTGGAAGGCCGTCACATAGCCGTAGGCGTAGCTGAAGCGCTGGCTGAGGTCGTCGTCCTCGAATCCCTCGATCGCATAGATCTCGTCCATGCTCCTGGGCGAGGGGCCGACGTTCTCGGGGATGTTCTGGGAGTAGACGGTGTCGATGTAGGTGTTGACCGCCTCTGACATGCTCTCGATCGGCATGAGCAGCTGGTCGGCTGCGACGCCGTTCCAGAAGTCGAGGACGCCGCGGGCGTAGTAGGAGGCGCGGAAGGTTACGTCCTGGGCCGTATAGTCGCGTCCGACGTTGTAGCCGTAGGCGTAGCTGAAGCGCTCCTCGATGCCTTCCCCGAGCTCCATCGGCCACAGGACGTTGGCGTCGTCCTGGGCGGCGACGATTCTCTGACCCATCTCGTCAAGCTCAGCGAAGGTGAAGTCGTAGGCTCCCGCCGCCACGCCGAGCGTCAGGTCGCGCAGCTCGGTGGCGTACATCTGGGGAGGAATGCTCATCGTCATGATGCCATTGTCCTTCAGCGCCAGGACGGAGCCTGCCGAGACCTGCTCGAGGGGGACGGAGAGGACAGTGTTGACCGCATCCGCCCTGTATATGACCACATTGCCGTCCTGGTCCTGGACGGTGAGCCTGTAGACTCCTCCGTCCTCAACCTCGACGCTGAGGACGAGGACGACCCTCTCGTCAGCCGTGACTTCCCTCGCACCTGAGGCGAAGAGGCCTGTGGCTGCGATGAGGACCAGGAGAAGTGTAAGTAATGTCTTTCTCATTTGGTGTTCTGTACCCCTTTTTGCGAGTAATATGGAAAAATGTAGACACTTGACATGTCGCTCGTCAAGCTTGGACAGTTCCAAAGCCTCCTTTCTTCCTGTATTCTTCACATTATGGGAAAAGTCATTGAGACGGACATCGATGAGCGCGACAAGCTTCATCTGAGGGAATGCTCGGCACTGGCCGCCGAGTCGAGGAGGAAGGGCAACCACCCCTTCGCGGCCCAGCTCGTGGACGAGGACGGTACAGTTCTGATGAGCCAGGAGAACGGCTTCACAGTCGGAGGCAGCGCCTACCACGCAGAGACGCTGCTGACGCTGCGCGCGGCGAAGGAGTACGGACCCGAGAAGCTTGCCAAGTGCACGCTGTACACGAATTTCGAGCCATGCGTCATGTGCATGGGCGCCATCTACTGGGCCAACATAGGGCGCCTCGTCTACGGCGTCAGCGAGCGTGACCTTCTGGCCCTCACCGGGGACAACGAGGAGAACCCGACCTTCAGCCTCTCCTGCCGCGACGTCGTCAAGGCGGGGCAGAAGGACATCAGGATAGCCGGCCCCACGGACGACGAGGAGCTCAAGGCTGAGCTGTTGAAGACGCACGAGGGCTTCTGGTCATGAGGCTGGAGGAGCGCCTGCCATCTTCGCTCCACCATGGCTGCATAGCCTTCATCGAAGGCGACCACCTCATGGTCGGCATGCGCAGCCTCCTTCCTTTCGAGCGGCGCTTCCTGCCCGTCTCGAATGCCAGAGAGGCGGCAGAGGCCATAAGGGACATGGTGACGCAGGGCGGTGGCCAGCTCGAGGTCGCGCTCTGGGCCATGGTGCTTGAGGCCCGGCTTCACGGGAAGGACCTAGAGGCCCTCGCCGAAGCGAAGGAGGCCCTGGTCTCTGCGAGGCGGACGAACGGCGCCGTCGCGAAAGCGCTTGGTCTGATGTGGGACATCATTCCAGACCTCCCTCAGTCCACCTTCGCCCGTGGCCTTGAGGACTGGGTCCGCAGCCATCTGGAAGAGATGGACCGCACCTACCTGGCCATGGCGGAGCACGGCAGCCGCCTTGTCGAGGACGGCAAGGGGGTGCTCACGACCTGCTTTCCTGAGCACTCCTTCTTCCTCTGTCTGTCCTTGGCCAGAGAGGAGGGCAAGCGCTTCACGGTCTACGTTCCGGAGACGAGGCCCTATCTGCAAGGGGCCCACCTGACGGCGCCGGGGCTCTGCGAGCTTGGATATGACCACTCTCTGGTGTGCGACAACATGGTCGCCTCCATCGTCTCTTCGGGGAGGGTGGGCGTCTATCTGACGGCATCGGACCGCGCCACCTCATCACGCTGGGTCGTCAACAAGACGGGAAGCTTGCAGAATGCGATAGTCTGCAAGGCCTATGGCGTTCCCTACTACGCATTCTCCATCGGCGTCGATGAGGACAGGGAGAGCCTCGAGGACTACCCGGTGGAGTGGAGGGACGCAAGCGAGGTCAGGAAGTGCCAAGGCGTCGGGACGACGCTTGATGAGGTCGAGGCCCTCTATCCGGCTTTCGACATCGTACCGCCGGACTATGTGGCCGGCATAATCACAAAGGGAGGAATCATAAGGTGAAGGGAATAATCGCAGGAACAGGTGTGGACCGCATCCTCGCGGATCTGGAGGAGATCACAGTCGATACCGACTTCGGCCAGGTGGCATGCTACCGCAGGGGCGATGTCGTCGTCATACCGCGCCACGGACGTGGCCATGTACTGGCCCCCGGGGCGATCAACTACAAGGCGAACGCCATGGCGCTCAGGGTGCTGGGATGCGAGCGCGTGATAGGCATCCATGCCGTGGGCTCGATCACGAGCCGGCTGGCTCCCGGCGACTTCGGACTCGTCGAGGACTTCCTCGACTTCAGCGGGCGCAACCTGACATTCTGCGACGGCACCACCTTGCCGCTGAGGCATGTGGGCATGGTGCGCTGCTTCGACCGTGCCCTCGTGACCGACTTCGTCAAGGCGACCTACAGGACGGGACGGCGTGACATCAAGGCGGGAATCGTCTATGCGACGACGGCCGGGCCCCGGCTGGAGACTCCGGCCGAAATCCGCGCCATGAGGAACATAGGATGCGATGTAGTCGGCATGACGCTGGCAAGCGAGGCCGTGCTGCTCCGCGAGCTGGACATCCCTCATGCGGCCGTCGCCTATTCGATCAACTGGGCCGCAGGCCTGGACGAGGAGGGCGTGAGCTTCCTCGAGGACGAGAGCATAGAGCGCCTGGCGCGCACCATCCTCTCCATCACGCTCGACGCGCTGGAGGCCTGAGATGGTCAAGGACGATTTCCTCTCCTGGCTGGCTGACAACAGCGCGTTCTACGACAACCTCGAGGAGGTCTTCAGTGGACTGAGGCCAAATGGACGCATCCTCGTCGTCGGGCCCTTCGCCCTGCCTGCAGCCGCCCTCATGCTCGCCCAGGAGCCGGATCTCCATGTCGAGGGAATCTGCCCCGATCAGGAACTGCGCGCTCTGGCCCCGGGCCTCCAGTGGAAGCGGGGCGTCGAGGGACGGCATGAGACCATCTACGCCCCCATGGTCATCAACTACATCCCGAAGAAGGACCTCGTGCCCTTCCTCTTCGACGTCCACGACGCTCTGGAGGAGGGTGGGCGCTTCATCTTCTCCTTCCACGACTCGCCACGGCCGGACCTTGGCTCCGGCAGGTCCGTCCCTCTGTGGTTTTCCAGCGAGGAGGCCGTGACGAAGTACTACACGCTCTACGACATGGTCAACACTCTGGCCGCAGTGGGCTTCTCGATCCGCCGCATCGACGAGGTGGAGGGTGATGGCATCATCCACGCCGTCAGCCTGGAGTGCGTGAAGGGAAAGGTGTAGTCTTTGTGTAGTTTTGCCACTCCGTCTTGCCTTTGCCCGCGCATGGAGTAAAGTTGTCTCTGTGTTCAAGGAGAAAACGTCATGAAGAAGAGCACAATAATCACACTGGTCGTCGCCATCGTCCTGATCGTCCTTGGCTTCGTCCTTGTCGGCTGTGGCATCGCCTCGAGCTACGACAGCCTCGAGTACCGCTTCGGCCGCACCATCTACTTCCAGTCGTCCTACGTCAGCTACTCGCTGACGAGCAAGCTGCTGACCACCTTCGGCCAGATGAGCTTCATCCTGGGCATCGCCGGCGTCTTCCTCTTCGCCTACCTGGCGATCAGGAACCCCAAGGCCAAGCCCTCTGAGCCCAAGGTCCATGGTGGACGTCCATCGCCCATCGCCCACGCCGAGGAAGTGAAGGCCGAGGAAGTGCCCCCAGCGCCACAGGCTGAGGATGGGACCACGGATGCCTCCAATTGACAAAGTGCCCTCTTTGGTGGCTAAATGTTGACCAGCGCAAAATCCAAGCAAGGAGAAAGACATGTCCAAAGCACATAGAGGAACTGGCATCAGGGAGCTCGCCAATCAGGGAAGGGGAACCTGCCCCGTCTGCAAGAGGGAGGCGATCAAGTGCCTCTACGAGGTCGAGCTCGACGGAGCCAAGGTCAACGTCTGCAAGCAGTGCAACGCCAAGCTGAAGAAGTGAGGCTGCTGGGACGCTGAATGGAAGCGGGGTTGTAAATCGACCCCGCTTTTTCTATGCTCTGTGCCAATGAGAGAATATCTGGTCGGCATCAAGGGCACGGGCATGAGCCATCTGGCAGGCTATCTTGCCAAGGCGGGAGACGATGTGTGCGGCGAGGACATCGCCGAGGACTTCTACACGGCCCCGCTGCTTGATGGCATCGACATCCGCCCTCTGGGCTCCAGGCTGCCTGAAGGCATCGACGAGCTCGTCGCCTCGGCAGGCTTCCTTGACAGGGAAGTGGCTGCAATCAGGGAGGCGAGGGAGCGTGGAATCCCTGTCCTGAGCTACCCCCAGAAGCTCGCCCAGCTTTCGAGGGACCGCTTCACACTCGCCATCTCAGGCACCCATGGAAAGAGCACGACATGCGCAGCCGCAAGCCACGTCGCCTCCCTTGCCGGTCTTGAGGCCGGCTCCATCTACGGCTCACGCCTTCTGGACGGCTCATCGCCCTGGCACGGCGGCGACAGGGGCCTGGTCATCGAGGCGTGCGAGTACCGCCGCCACTTCCTCCTCTACGATGCCGACGTCCTCGTCATCACGTCCCTTGCCTTCGACCATCCGGACTGCTATGAGACGCTGGACGATGTGAAGGCGGCCTTCCGCGACCGTGTCGTCGCCATGAAGCGCGGCTCCCTCGTCATCTGCCATGACAGCCTGAAGCGCAGCGTCAAGGACTGGCAGAGCGAGAGGCCGGACCTCACCTTCGTCTCCTACGGCCCGCGTGGCGACTACAGCCTCTCGAAGCGCGTGGACGGAAGCTATGCGCTCAACTCAAGCGTGCAGGGCTTCACAAGCACTGAGGTCGACAAGGCCATCCTCTACGACCTCGTGGGAGGCCTGCTTGGCGCCGCCGCCCTCAACTGTGGCCTTTCTGGCCTCGGCTGGAATCATCTTGACTCGGAGGCGTACTCCCTTCTTCCCTTCCTCTCATCCTTCCCCGGCCTCGCCGCGCGGGGAGAGCTCGTCGCAGATGAGGGCGGGGTCATGTACATCGACGACTACGCCCACCATCCGGACGAGATCAAGGTCGCGCTGTCAAACATCGCCCACAAGTATGGCCGCCACCGCCTCGTCGTCCTCTTCATGCCCCATACGGCCTCGAGGACCAAGGCCTTGCTGCCACGCTTCGTCGACAGCCTCGTCGGCTGCGACGCCCTCTTCATCCAGGACGCCTACGCCTCATCACGCAATGACGGGGGTAGTTCTCTGGAACTGTACAAGGCCCTCGACAGGCGCGTCTTCAGAAGCCTCTACACCCGCCTGGGCACGGTGGTGCACGTCAAGGACGACGAGATGGCAGTCTCCGTCCTATCCTCCTTCCTGGAGGATGGCGACATCCTCGTGACGCTGGGCGCCGGCGACAACCGCCGCCTGATCCCTCTCATTGCAAAAAGGCGGGCGGAGAGGATATCCTAAGCCATATGAACAGCATGACTGGCTACGGCTATGCGAGCCGCAGCAACGACGAATACCAGCTCGAGGTCGAGATCAAGAGCTACAACAACCGTTATCTTGAAGTGTACACGGCGATCAATCCTGCGCTCTCCCGCTTCGAGGAGGAGATCGTGGCAGCCGTAAGGAAGAGGGCAAGCCGCGGCAAGGTCGAAGTGGGCGTGCGCCTCAAGACCTTCCGCTGCCCAAGCCGCGTCCATGTGGACGAGGCCCTGCTTGGACAGTATCTGGCCGCCTTCCGCTCGATAGCAGAGAAGGAAGGTCTGGCATTGCGTCCCGATGCCGGTACGCTGCTTGGCATCGACGGACTCTTCACCGTCTCACTGGAGAAGGATGCGGATGACTACAGGAGCGACCTCATGTCCTGCCTCGAGGAGGCGCTTGAGGGCTTTGCCGCCTCACGCCGGAGGGAAGGGGAGGCGACGAAGAGGGATCTGGAGCGCCTTGGCCGTTCCTTCCAGGAGGCCAACGATGAGATTGGACGCCTCGCTTCCGGCTACGAAGGCTACTTCCGCGACCTGCTGCTGGAGCGCTACAGGGAGCTTGAGCTTGGTGGCCGCTACGACGAGAACCGCATGCTCCAGGAGATTGCGGCCCTGCTGGTCAAGTACTCGATCAACGAGGAGCAGAACAGGCTGAAGACCCATCTGAAGGAGTACTTCCGCCTGATCGAGGGCGATGGGCCTGCAGGCAAGAGGCTCGACTTCCTGGCCCAGGAGATGAACCGCGAGGTCAACACGACCGCCTCGAAGAGCCAGAACGTCGAGATCACGTTGCTGACGGTGCGCATGAAGGATGACCTGGAGAACATCAGGGAACAGATAAGGAACATAGAATGAGGATAGCGATCAGCAGCAAGTCGGGCTGTGGAAACACGAGCGTCTCCACGGCCCTTTCCGAGCGCCTTGGCTACAAGTTGATCAACTTCACCTTCCGCCAGATGGCACAGGAGCGTGGAGTCGACTTCTGGACCTTCTGCCGCATGGCGGGGGAGGACGACAACATCGACCGTGAGCTGGACAGGCGCCAGGTCGAGATGGCGCTGGCAGAGGAGGACTGCGTGCTCGGCAGCCGTCTGGCGATCTGGATGCTCAAGGAGGCCGACCTCAAGGTCTACCTCACGGCCAGCGCCGAGACGAGGGCGAAGCGGATCCAGAAGAGGGAAGGTGGCAGCCTCGAGGAGCGCATGAGGCAGACCGAGGAGCGCGACAGGGCCGACAGCGGCCGCTATATGCGCATCTACGGCATAGACAACAGTGACACGAGCGTCGCCGACCTTGTCATCGCGACTGACGAGAGGTCGGTGGACGAGATCGTCGACATCATCGTCGAGCACATCGGCACCTTTACCAAGAAGGCCGATTGAGGGTAGAATAGCGCCTTGCATAGGAGAAGATTCACGTGAGCGTACTCTTGGACAAGCTGATCGACAAGGAAGGAAACATCTACGAGATGACCTGTGTCGCCATCAAGGAGGCGAACGTCATCCAGGCAACCGACCTCAAGGACGAGATCGAGAAGAACGGCGAGAAGGTCGTCACACATGTCCTTGACCAGGTCCTGAACGATGAGATCAAGTACACGACTCCAGACGTGGAGAAATAGACCGCTCGTCTTCCTCTTCGGTCCTACGGCAAGCGGCAAGACGGCCCTTGTCGAGAGCCTCTTCAATACAGGTTTCCAGATTGTGAACGCGGACTCGGTCCAGGTGTACCGCCACCTGGACATCGGGTCCGCCAAGCCGTCGCGCGCTCTGATGGAGAAGATTCCCCACCACCTGGTGGACATCCGCGAGCCCTGGCAGCAGTTCACCGTCGCCGCCTTCATCGAGGAGGCCGACAGGGCGGTGGAGGCGATCTGGGATGATGGAGACGTCCCCCTCGTCACAGGTGGGACAGCATACTATTTCAAACACTTCCTCTACGGCCTTTCCGAGGCTCCTGCCGCCGACCTTGGAATCAGGGCGGCCCTCCAGAGCGAGCTTGCCGCAAAGGGCCCTCTTGCCCTCCACAGCGAGCTTGAGAAGGTCGACCCTGTGAGCGCAGGGCGCATCGACGTCCATGACGGATACCGCATCACGAGGGCGCTCGAGGTCTGGCGCCAGACGGGCCGTCCCCTCTCCTCATTCGCGCTGCCCAGCGAGCCGCGCCATGGCATGAGGCCCCTCGTGCTGTGCATCTCGCGTGGGCGGGAAGAGCTTGTCAGGCGCATAGGGTTGCGCACCCGCCAGATGTTCGAGGAGGGCCTCGTCGACGAGGTGCGCCACCTCTTCGCCATGGGAGCGGACGCTTCCTGGCCTGCGATGTCGGCCATAGGCTACAGCGAGTTCCTCCACGCCCGCGACAACGGCTGTGCGACGCTTGCAAGCATTGAGGCGGAGATCGGGCGCGACACCAAGGCCTACGCCAAGCGCCAGGTCACATTCTTCAAGACCTTCGCCGACCTCGTGGAGATCGACCCTGACCAGCCTGAAAGGGTGGCAAAGGTGCTTGAGGACTATCTGGCACAGTTCTGAAGAGGGGCGTCATCGTCCTGGTCCCATCAACTGTTTTTCCTTAGGCCCTTGGCCTATGAGCGTACACGAAGGCTTACTGTGCTGATGGGCAAACATCAATCTGACACATATCAGCTATGAAAAAGCGCTCCATCCAATGAGGAAGGAGCGCTTGACAGTGCATTTCGATAGGACTTACAGGATGCGCTGTGGCTCGTAGGTCTCCACGTAGCGCACCTCGTCAAGCTGTACGCTCATCGATGAGATGCCCGTTATGTTCCGCCAGCCTCTGCCGTTCCAGGCGAAGCTGAAGTCCTGGCTCATGTCGTAGACGTAGACGACAGTCTAACTAGAGGGCGTTGATCTCTTCATCGCTCATGGTCCTTGTTGCATGATTCTTCAATGACCAATGCCTTAATCTGCCTTGTCCGTCCGTCTTTGTGAACGCAGAGGACAATGAATACCTCTTGAGACTCCAAGTCTTTCACTGTCCATATGAATCTATGAACTTCCTTGCTGTCATGATTCTTTCATGTTCAGGAAAATGCTTCATGTTTCCAGTAATCAGGACTGCTTCATCGTCTGAAAGCATGGCATCAAAAAACTGTTTGTCTTTTTCGTCAGGTAGAGTGATATCAGCATGGCATGGAATGATTCTGATTGCTTTGCGGATAATCTCTTCCAGAAGAGATGATATGCTTTCCTCAGGAAAACTGAACTTCTCCCGGTGAAGCACATCATTGTACTCCAGTATGATTTCATCAGAAATGATTGGAACGAGGTTCCCTTTGAACAGCATCTTGAAAACCTTTACTGTCGCTGCCTCAGCATTGCTGGAGAGGAGGGCAGAGACGAGGATGTTCGTGTCGATTACAGCTTTGATCCTCATCTGCCGATTCCCTTTCTTGCCCGGCTGATTTCCTCATCAATCTCATCGATGCTCATGTCTTGTATTCCATTCTTCCGCGCCGACTCCCGGAGGGCATTGAAAGCTTCCATTCCCCTGTTTCCTGATTTGATTTCGAATGGTATGCAACGTTCTCTGACAACTGTTTTTGCAAAGACATTTATTGCCGTAGTTGAAGACATTCCGAAATCCTCACAGATTGAATCGAAATCTTTTTTGAGCTCGCTGTCCATACGAATACTATAAGTTGACTGTGCCATTGTTGCTTCCTTCTTATTTAAAATGTACTACAAATAAAATAAAAGTCAATAAAAATCCGAATTCTTGTGACTCTACCAACTATTTTTCCGTAAATCATAGGACTTCGAGTGTACACGGAAGATGTACTTGCCTGATGGCAGCAGTCACTCTGTCAACGCTTGAACTATGAAAAAGCGCTCCATTCAATGAGGAAGGAGCGCTTGACAGTGCATTTCGATAGGACTTACAGGATGCGCTGTGGCTCGTAGGTCTCCACGTAGCGCACCTCGTCAAGCTGCACGCTCATCGGGGAGATGTCCGTTATGTTCCACCAGCCCCTGCCGTTCCAGGCGAAGCTGAAGTCCTGGCTCATGTCGTAGACGTAGACGACAGTCTGCCCAGAGGGGATGCTCTCCGGTGCGACCTCCTCCTCTTCGTTGTAGGCGTAGGGCGTGTAGTAGCTGCCCGTGACATGCCAGCTGTCGACGCCTGTGGAGGTGAGCTCGAGGTCCGTGATGCCATAGATGTAGCTTGAGGAGGGGATTGCAGGCTCGCCCGCCTCGATCCAGGTCTCGACGGGCACCAGCGGATCGGTCGCCTCGTAGGCCACCCTCGTCTGGCGGGTGACGTACATGCTTATGACCTCGCTCTCCTGAGGTGCGCTGCAGCCCTTCGTGGCCGTCTGGATGCCGTCGGTGTCCAGTCTGTTCTGGGCGTCGTAGAAGGCCAGGATGACCCCTTCCTGGTCCAGGTCGCGCGTCGTGGGAGGCTCGAGGACGCTGGCGATCCAGGTGCCGGCGAAGGTGCCTACGAGGATGGCGACGATGGCGAGCACAGCGATCATGCTGCCACGCTGGCGCCAGAAGGTCCTCCTCTTCGCGCTTCTGACCGTCTTCTCCATGATCTCCTTGACGGCGGGGGAGGAGGCGATGGCTTCGGCCTTCTTCGCGGCCTCGCTCGCATCCATCCTGTCGACGTCCCAGCTCAGCTCACGGGAGCGCTTGACGAACCAGTCGAGGTTCTCATGAGCCTTCCTGTTTCCCATGATGTCCCTCTGCTCACGTTCCTTCGCGTGGAGGGTGAAGTCGATGAAGCCGAGGCTCTTGTCGTCCAGGCGGGCAAAGAGCTGGTCCTTGTAGATGGACAGCGGAATCTCATGATAGCCGGCGTCCCTCACTTCCTGCTTCTCGTAGGGCTTGATGCCTGTGAGGGCATAGTAGAGGAGCTGGCCCATCTGGCGGATCATGGAGAAGCCTGCCTCGGTGCTGGAGCGTACGAAGCAGCCGTGGTAGGCGAACTGGTCCTCAGTGCTCATGTAGATGCTGATCAGATCGCCAAGGTCGGGAGGCAGGATCAGGAGTCCGTCGCCATCGACGACGTAGATGCGCCACAGCGGGATGATGCCGACCAGTGGACTGACGAAGTCCTCCTTCTGATGGCTGAGGATGTCGGCGATGCGCGTCACGATCTCCAGCGCCCTGTCCCTCCGGTTCGTGGCGAGGCAGTCCAGACTCTCGATGTCGATCTCGTCAAAGTAGACGTAGCGCTCTCCGTCAATCGACGTGAGACCATCCCAGGTCCAGGGCTTCTCCTGTCCGTCAGCAGTCGCGAGGATGCCCCTCATCTTCTCCCCTTGCATCATGTGCTTGGGAATCTGTACGTTCTCGTCGCCCAGGCGGATGCATGTCTTCATGACACCGTCCACCGGCGCTTTTCTGATCTCGATCATCACTTGACTCCAAATACTTGCCAGATCCGGCCGTCAGCCTCGTTCGATATGCACTCGCCCAGATAGTCGCCCGAGCGTGCCAGAACGAGGCGGAAGCTGCCCGGGAAGGCGGTGCGCGCCGCCTCGAGCAGTCTGTATGCGCAGCCCGATATCCTGTGGTGGCTGCCCGCCTCCAGCAAGGGTGCGTTGTTCTCCAGCAGCTCGTTGAGGGTGCGGGCCATCCTGTTGACCTCCTCGCTGCGTCCAAGCTCAGTGAAGTTGCCGCAGATGATGAAGAGGCTGTCGTTCTCATCCTTCTTCAGCTTTGTCATGAGACGGCTGAGTCCCTGTATGTCCTCCTTCGTCTCCAGCGCGGTGAAGAGGGGCAGGACAGTGCTTGCCGGGCTGTCCAGCGCGATGTAGGGGTAGAAGAGCTCAAGGCTGTATTCCGCCTCGGCGTAGGCGTCCTGCACCTTGACGCCCGGTACGCTCTCGATGTGGACTGGGCCAAGCGGGCTCTCGACGTCGCCCGGCGAGAGCGTGAAGAGGCTGGTCCTGCCATCCTCCTCGAGCCTCTCGCCATGGATGGGGCAGAGGATGACGATGCGCTTGGGGTTGTGGATCAGGCTGAAGGCCTCCTGGTACATCGGTGCGACGTACTCCAGTCCGGCATGGGGCAGGAGCATGAGGGAGGGCGTATGCCCCTCCTTGGGCGTGACGGTGCACATGCTCCTCAGCTCCTTCTCGTCACCAGGGTAGAACATGTCCAGGAAATATAGTGTCTTCAAGTCTGCTCCTCCTTTACCAATAGTAATCTCTTGAGGCGGGACTCGTCCATCGTGACGAAGAGATTCTTCTCCTGGGTCGGCGTCACGAGGCCGGTCTTGCCGTCCTTGATCCTCCTGAGGAACTTCACCTGGGTGTAGTAGAGGTCGGCCTTGCCCTGGCTTTTGGCCTTGGAGTAGTGGATCGCCAGATTGGCGGCATCAAGAAGTACGTCCAGAGGTATGCTCTTGCCCTTGATGGCCCTTATGACGACATAGCCTCCGGCAAAGTCGCGTACATGGAGCCAGGTGTCGTTGCTGCGGGCGAGGCGGCGGAGGATCGTGTCGTTCTCCTTCGCGTTGCGTCCGACGAGGATCTCGAAGCCTGAGGAGGTGAAGCGCAGTCCCGCACCCGGTACTGTGGGCTTCTGTGGCGCCTTGTCCGGTCTGAGTTCCTTGTGGAGGGCCGACAGCTCGGCCTCATCGCCTTGCTCAAGCAGCCTTGCGTAATGCTGTGTCCTCTGCTCCAGCTTCTCCTCGAGCCTCTTCAGCTCCTCGGCGGCGCTCTCATGGATGCGCTCCTGCCTCTTGTACTTCTGGTAGTATGCGTTGATGTTCCCGCTGACGGAGAGCTTCGGGTCGAGCTCTACGACGACCTCCTCCCCACTGAAGGAGGTGAGGCGGACTGAGGACTTGCCACTATCGATGGCCCAGGCGTTGGAGGACAGCAGGTCTCCCGTCTCCTTGAAGACCTCGTAGCCGGCGCTCTTGTCCAGCCTCGTCCTCTCGTCGCGGATCTGGCTGCGGATCAGGGAAAGTTCCCTGTCTCTCTGGGCCTCCAGCTGGCTGAGCGTGTCGTTCCTGTCTGCCTGCCTCCGGCCTTCGCGGTAGTAGTGGTCGAGCCAGCTGTTGAAGCTCTCCCCCTGCCAGGCGCGTACGGGGAAGCGCTCCTCGTTCCAGTCCCTGTCCTCAAGGGTAGGCAGGAACTGTCCCTTCTCCTCCAGTCGTCCGGGGCGGCGCAGCTGGAGCTCGAGGATCATGTCGTCCTTGTCCGTGACGATGCAATTGGCGCCGGGGCCGGAAAAAAAGCGGAAGTGCAGCTTTCTCTCTTCGCCCGCATGGGAAAGCGTCAGCGTGAAGGCCCTCTCTCCGGCAGGCTGCTCGACGGCGAGGATGCGGCTGCCGACGATGTTCGCCCTCAGGTATTGCGTGAAGCGCTGGGCCTTCAGGCTCTTGCGCCTCATGACATCGGTGCGGCAGAAGTGCTGGTCCTGGGTCCCGATCTCGAAGTACCACAGCCAGGCCCTGTCCGCCATGGAGTACATGGAGAAGGTCCAGCTGTGCCAGTCGTGCTCGGTGACCTTCTGTATGAGGCTGCCCTCGAGAGTGAGCTCCGAGAGGAGCAGTCTGACTTCATTGCTGTTCAGCATGTATCACCTCCTCGAAAAGGCTGGCAAGGTAGAATGACCCGGCGATCAGGATGGCCTTGCCATGCTCTTCGGCTTCACAGAGGGCATCGCGCGTGTCCTTGACCAGGGTGACCGTACATCCGGCCGGCGCCATGGCCTTCGCCTCGGCCCAGATCGCCTCCACGTCGCTCCTCTTCGCCTGGTCCGGACGCGAGATGATGATGTAGTCGAAGGCATTGGTCAGCGTCTCGAGCATGTGGTGTATGTCCTTGCCCTCGATCGCCGCGAAGATGCAGCACCTTGTGGACCTGTCAGGGTAGAGGGCTTTGAAGGATGAGACTGTGTGGGCCATGGAGACGCGGGTGTGGCATACGTCAAGGACGATGTCGCATCCATTGTGTCTCACAAGCTCGAAGCGCCCGGGAAGTGTGGCACCTTCCAGTGCGGCCCTGTGGACAGTGAAGCCCAGCGTCCTGGCAGTCAGGACGGCAAGGGCCGCGTTGCGCGCCTGCACTTCGCCGCGCATGGCGAGGGAGAGGGTGAAGGAGCTGCCGTCAGCGAAGGCGATTCGGCATTCCTCTCCCTTTTTCGTCGTGTGCGTCTCAAGGCTGGTCAGTTCGTCGGCGAGGCTGTATAGCCGGGCGCCCTGACGCTCGGCCTCGGCCCTGACGACGGCCATGGCCTCTACGGGAAGCAGTCCGCAGAAGACCTTCTGGCCCGGCTTGATGATCCGGCTCTTCTCATAGGCGATCTTGGCGATCGTATCGCCCAGGATGGCCGTGTGTTCAAGCTCTATCGCCGTGATCACGGAGGCCTCTGAAAGCAGCGTGTTGGTCGCGTCCAGCCTGCCGCCCAGTCCCGTCTCGATGACAGCCCACTGGCACGATGCCGCCTTGAAGAGGAGGTAGGCGTAGGCCGTATAGAGCTCGAAGGTCGAAGGCTTTTCATAGCCGTACTCCTCAGGAAGGCGGAAGTCGTCGACCATTTCCCTGAGAGTGGATGCGACGTCAAGGTAGAGGCTGTCCGGGAAGAACTCGCCGTCCAGCGTGAAGCGCTCGCGGTAGTCGACCAGGTGAGGTGAGAGGTAGAGTCCCGTGACGAGTCCATTGGCGCTCAGGATGGATGAGAGCATGCGGCTCGTCGACCCCTTGCCCTTGCTGCCTGCGACATGGATGGTCCTGAATGAGGCTTCTGGATGGCCGAGCCTGTCCAGCAGCCTCCTCATCCGCTCCAGCCTGGCGTCCCTGACGAGCCCCGGCCTCGTAGAGGAGGGTGGGGTGAAGGAGTCGAGCCATGCGGTGACCTCGTCGAAACTAGTGAAGCACATGGGCAGAATCATACAACGCAAGGCGAGTCGATGGAAAGGCGAGGGGGAAGCTTGCGCCAAATGCCATCTTGCGTGAAGATGGAGATACGTAAGACAAAAGGAGAAATGTTGACATGAGAAGAATTGTCATTGTTCTGTCTGCTCTTCTGGCTTGCATGCTCGCAGGGTGCTCGCCAGATGTCACAAAGGATGTTGGTGATGAGAATATCGTCGTCCCGATTTTCGCCAGTGCTGAGAATTACGATAACGGGGGGGGGAGCCGCGGAATAACTGAGATGCCAACTGGCGGTGTCTGGGGAGACGACCCTTGGCGCTCGGGCGCGATCATGCAATCCCTGCCTGCTATGATAGGCTTCGAGGAGCTGAAGATGAACAACTTCGACTCCGTCAAGGCTGAAGCCGAGGAGAGGGGAAGGTTCAGCCTCATAGGTTTCGACGTCGAGGCCATGACAGACACCTGGAGGGAGAACGACGATGGATGGTTCATGCAATACCGGATCTGGTATGGTAAGAATCCTGTTGGCCTGATCCAGTACTACTACAACAAGGACAGCAAGCGCTTTTCCTACAGACAGCTCGTCGCTGTGGCGCCGGTGAACATTATCCATGGTGTGGAATACATTCCGACGCCCTTCATCATAGCTCTTGAGTTCCAGGACATCGATGTCAGGAACCTGAACAAGGTGGGCCAGTTCTCCTTCGGTCAGCTTGGGCCTGATGGCAAGATTGAGGAGGACGCCCTGGTCGACTGGATCTGGCTTGGCAAGTTCGACAGCCAGAGTGGCGAGGCAACACAGGGCATCTCATTCAACAGAGCCTGGATAAGCGGTAGAAGCGACAAGGACCTCTTCCAGTCCTTCATCCATGCCGACAAGGTCAGAGGATCGGACCTCTTCGACCTCCAAGACATCTATGACCAGATTGCGGGACTGAGAGGTGATCGTGATTACGTCATTGATACACGCTCCGAGGCCGAGGCGATGGACGACGACTTCCTCTTCGGTGTTTCCAAATACATGTACGCAAATTACCAGAATCTGAGCAGAGGCTATGAAGGCGGCTTCTCATCCTACGACGACTTCATGGCGGCGAGCCTTGAGGAGATTGACGAGGGCTTTGAAGCCCACGAAGTGAAGGATGGCATGCGCAAACTGGGCAATGCCGTCAACACGAACCCCGTCATCTTCAGTTGGAGTGGTGGGAAGAGTGCGGCGGCACAGACTACTGGTGATGGTGGCTATGCTGAAGGACCTGACTTCGCCAGCGTGACGAGTCGTGAGAAGCTGGAGAAGACGGACTTCCTAGAGTTCTATGATCAGCTTGAGGGAAAGGAGGGAAATGAACTCGTAGAGGCACTTGTCGATGCCCATCTCAGAGCCTGTGGAATCGAAGATGAGGACTACATCGCGAACTATGCCTACGCCTGTCTGGAAGTGCCCAAGTACGACACAATTCCGGAATACATCAAGCGTTGGCCGATGGAGGTCACCTCGATGGATCCTGACCGCTTCAAGGCGGATTTTGAAACCGCTCTCAAAGAATGGAGCTGAATTGTGCAAAGCCCTTGGAACAGCTTGGCCCAGGGGCTTTTCTTGACATTTGAGGGGGAGAATGACGGAATTACGCAATGTGAAAAACTGTCCAGAAAAAGCTTGAAGCGAAGGGTGGAAGTCATTAGAATGTAGGCAGTTTTCAGGAGATTCCACATATGGCATTCAAGTATCCCAATCCCGATGCCCATGCCTTCCTCGAGGAGTACAGGGGCAAGGCGTTCAACGGCAAATGGCCTACAGTCGTCGAGATGTTCGACATCTCGGTCTCCCGCTTCGGCGAGAGGCCCTGTTTCACAGCCTTCCATCCCAAAGAGCTCCACATGAGCTACAACGAGGTCCATGAGAAGGTCGTCCAGATCGCCAACTACCTCAACGCCACAGGCGTGAAGAAGGGTGACAAGATCGCAGTCAGTGGCAAGAACAGCCCCGAGTGGGCAGTCGCCTACCTTGCCGTCCTCTACGCCGGCGCCATCGTCGTCCCCCTCGACATCACATACAACGACACCGACATGGAGACCCTCATGGCCTTCGGCGGGGTCTCGCGCATCTTCATCGACGCCGACAGGATCGAGAACATCGGCACGAAGACGGGCAAGCTCTCCCTCGTCGAGAAGTACTGTCTCGAGCCCAATAGCAAGAGCTACAGCTACCTGTTCGACCTCAAAGCCGAAGGCAGGTATCAGGCGGAAAAGGCCAGCGAGGACGATGTCGCTGCCATCCTCTTCACCAGCGGCACGACAGGCGTGCCCAAGGGTGTCCAGCTGACGCATTCCAACCTCGTCAGCGACTGCTACCTCGCACAGAGGCTGATGAAGCTCTATCCCGAGGACGTCTTCTACGCCATCCTCCCCTTGCACCACGCATACACGATGCTCGCAGTCTTCTTCGAGACGATCTCCTGCGGCGCTTCATGCGTCTTCGGCAAGAGGCTCGTCGTCCCCCAGGTCCTCAAGGAGCTGAAGATGGGCAAGGTCACGATGTTCCTCGCAGTGCCTCTGCTCTTCAACAAGCTGCTCAGCGCCCTCATGAACGGCGTTAGGGAGAAGGGCATCGTCGTCTACGGCCTGATCCGCGGCCTGATGGGCATCTCCGGCTTCCTCAAGAAGGTCTTCCACATCAAGGTGGGCAAGAAGTGGTTCGGCTTCCTGCTCAAAAAGCTCTCGCTTGAGAACGCCAGGATATGCATCTGCGGTGGTGGACCGCTGCCGCCCTCGACCTTCAAGATGTTCAACGAGCTTGGCATCGACTTCGTCCAGGGCTATGGTCTGACCGAGACCAGCCCGATCACCCACCTCAATCCGGTCGAGGCCTACAACGAGGCCTCCGTCGGCCACCACATCCCCGAGGTCGAGGTCAAGATCGTCGACCCCGACAGCGAAGGCAACGGCGTCATCTACGTGCGTGGGCCAGTGGTCATGAAGGGCTACTACAACAACGAGGAGGCGACGAAGGAGGTCCTCAGCGAGGACGGCTGGCTCAATACCGGGGACGTCGGCTACCAGAAGGACGGCTATCTCTTCCTCACTGGCCGCGCCAAGAACGTCATCGTCACCGAGGGTGGCAAGAACGTCTTCCCCGAGGAGATCGAGGACCACTTCCAGCTCCACTACGACGTCGACCAGATCTGTGTGTGCGGCTATACGCTGAACGCCAAGGACAAGAGCGAGGGCATCGCGGCCATCATCTATCCTTCAGCCGACTGCGCCAAGGCCCATCCGGACGACCTGGAGGCCTATATCAACTCGATCGTCATGACGGTCAACAGGGAGCTGCAGAGCTACAAGAAGATCACGAAGGTCATCATCGCCAAGGAGCCCCTTGCGATGACGAGCACGAAGAAGGTCAAGCGCTTCGAGGTCCGCAAGGACTACAGAAAGGAGCTTGAGGGCTGACAAGCTGAGGGGCCTTCGGGCCCCTTTCTTCTTGACCTTGTGGCCTTCTGGCCACTATGCTTGCCCAGTCTTTTGAGAGGTTTTCAATCATGGAATACACAAGTGCACAGCGGGCCTTCCTGCGCAGTTCGGCCCAGAGACTCTCACCTGTCGTCATGGTTGGCAAGGAGGGCGTGACTGCCGCCGTGGCCAAGGCCCTCTGTGATGCGGCCGACTGCCATGAGCTCGTCAAGGTCCGCTTCCAGGCCCACAAGGATGAGGTGAAGGAGCTTTCATTCCAGCTGGAGAAGGCCAGCGGGGTCGACCTGATCGTCACGACCGGCTTCACCGCCATCTTCTTCCGCCAGGCGAAGGAGGCTGACAGGAGACGCTACGACATCAAAAGGCTGAGCGTCATAGACTGAAAGCTCGGTCAGGAAAGGGAGAGGGCCAGGAAGCGATCCTGGCCCTCTTGCTTGTCACTCTCCCTTTTCCAGGGCGAGGGTGCGCGTCGTGATGTCGCACACTTCCTCGGGTCCGTAGTACTGGATGGCTCCAGGGAAGGTGTAGCATGTCTCCTTCTCCCACTTTTCCCTCTGCGAGCTGAAGTAGGTGAAGGGCTTGCCCTCGAGCTCGACCAGGGCCTTCCTGATGACGGGCTTGTACTCGCCGTGGCGGCGCTCGATGTTCATCATGCATGTGATCGGCATGCCTCCGGCCTGCCAGGAGGCGGGGCCCTTGCCCAGGCCTGTGATGACCGACATGTAGCCTGTCAGGCCGTTGGCGATCAGGAGGTAGGCGTTGTAGCCGAGGCTGTAGCAGTAGTCGGCGTCGAAGTTGGAGGGGAAGGCGCAGCGTCCCTCGTAGCCGAAGAAGTGGCCCATCGCGTTGAAGGAGCCACGGAACTGGCCATTGGCCTTGCGCTCCTTGAGCATCCTCGTGACCATCGTGATCAGGAGCTTCTCCGTCTCGATGCGGCTGACCTGGACGTTGCCGTGCGGGTCGCGGTCCATCATGAGCTGCTTCTGGATGTCCTCTGGCAGGAAGGCGAAGACCTTGGCACTGTTGGCGCTCAGGTGGGCGAGGACGAAGTCGAACTGCTCAATGAAGTCCTCGAGACGGCCAAACTCGTCGGCATGGACGGCAAGCAGGTCGTTCAGCTCGCCGATCAGGACCTTGATCTCGGGGATGAACTCGATCAGGCCCTCAGGGATGATGGCGACGCCGAAGTTCTCACCAGCAGCGCTGCGTGCGGCGACGACGTCACTGATGTGACAGACGATGTCCATCAGGCTCTGTCCCTTGGCCTCGACCTCCTCGCCGATGAGGCAGATGTTGGGCTGGCACTCGAGGGCGCACTCGAGGGCGATGTGGCTTGCGGAGCGTCCCATGACCTTGATGAAGTGCCAGTACTTCCTGGCGCTGGCGGCGTCACGCTCGATGTTGCCGATCAGCTCGCTGTAGGTCTTTGCGGCCGTGTCGAAGCCGAAGCTCGTCTCGATGACATCGTTCTTCAGGTCGCCGTCGATCGTCTTGGGGCAGCCGATGACCTGGATGCCGCTCTTCTTTGCGGCGAAGTATTCGGCAAGGACGGCCGCGTTGGTGTTCGAGTCGTCTCCGCCGATGATGACGATGGCGGTCAGACCGTGGCTGTGGGCGACCTTCTCGACGACTTCGAACTGCTCGACCGTCTCGAGCTTCGTGCGTCCCGAGCCGATGATGTCGAATCCGCCCGTGTTGCGATAGCGGTCGATGATCTCGTCGGTGAACTCCACATAGCTGTCCTCGATGAGGCCGCTGGGACCACCCTTGAAGCCCAGAAGGACGTTGGCTCCGTCAGCCTTCTTCAGGGCGTCGTAGAGGCCTGTGATGACATTGTGTCCACCGGGCGCCTGACCGCCGGAGAGGATGACGCCGACGACCTGGCGGCAGGCCTTGGCCGAGCTGGGTGCGTTGACGAAGGAGATCTCCTTCATGCCGTAGGTGTTGGGGAAGAGGGCCTTGACCTTCTCCTGGTCGGCGACGGACTGGGTCGCTGGTCCCTCTTTTATCGCGACGTTGCCGATGTCCGACTGGAGGATCTTCGGCAGTTTGGGCTCATAGGCGTAGCGCGCCTTCTGAAGCGGTGAAATTGACACTGGTTTCTCCTTTGAAATAATCTGAGTCAATCCTACACCTGATGAGGGAGAAATTGAAGTGCCGACCCTGCTCGTCGATGCCGACAGCCTGCCACAGCGCTGGCGGGCGATAATCATCCGCCGCGCCCTGAAGGACGGCCTCGAGTGCCGCTTCTTCGCCGACCGCGACCTTTCGGACGTGCGGACAGCCATCGAGGAGGACACGAGGAGGCTGCGCGACCCTTACAGGGACTCTCTTGGCAGAGAGGATCTGAGGAGGATCCGCAGCCGCCTGTCCATGCACGTCGTCCCAACGGGCGCCGACTCGGCCGACGACCACATCGTCGAGTTGGCCGACGCCGACTCGCTCGTCATAAGCCACGACATTCCGCTGCTTGAGCGCGCCATAGCCAAGGGCGCCCGCGCCATGGACGACAGGGGCCACGAGTATGATGAAGGTGACATCAGGGCGAGGATGGGCCAGAGGGCGGTGAACTATGCGATGAGGGAGATGGGCCTCTTCGGCGAGCGTCAGCGCCAGCTTGATGCGAAGACGCTCGAGGCCTTCTCCAACACACTTGACCGCATCCTTGCACAAAAGCGGTGACAGTCCCATATGGGGATGCATGACAAGATTCCATCTCTTCGGCGCCGAGCGCGCCAGACGTACGATCGAGGAGGCCGGCTTCAGGACCAATGTGCTTGAAAGCCCGCTTGTACAGCTGTATGACAGCATCTGCCTCTGGGTGCGCAAGGCCTCGGATCTCGAGCGCGTGCTTCCCTTGGTCAATGAGCTGAGCCGACAGTGGCGCGTCCACCTGATCTTCCACGATCCAAAGGGCTCTGGTGACGGGATCGTATCCTCTCCCAGCGGCGCCTACCTTACACAGCGCGAGACGGAGTTCCTCAGCCATCTGGTCAACGACGACGTCGTCAAGAAGTCCCTTTGCGCGATGTCGATCAGCCACAGCGGCTACTACAAGATGCTCAACCGCATGCTGGACAAGCTCGGCCTGGAGGACAGCGCCCAGCTCAGGGCCTGGGCCCTGATCCACCTGAGCGTATGAAGGAGGGGCCTCGTGGGCCCCTCAGTAAAGGTCTTAGAAATCCGCGCTCCTGACGTAGCGGGGGAAGGGGATGACGTCCCTGATGTTCGCCACTCCAGTGACGTACTGGACGGCCCTCTCGAAGCCCAGGCCGAAGCCGGCGTGGGGAACGGAACCGAAGCGCCTCGTCTCGAGGTACCACCAGTAGTCCTTCTCCTCCAGACCCAGCTCGCGGATGCGTCCAAGGAGCTTGTCGTAGTCGGCCTCCCTCTCGCTTCCTCCGATGATCTCGCCAAGGCGGGGCACCAGGACGTCCATGCCGCGCACGGTGCGTCCGTCCTCGTTCATCTTCATGTAGAAGGCCTTGATCTCCTTCGGGTAGTCGGTGACGATGACGGGCCTCTTGCACACGACCTCGGTGAGGAACTTCTCATGCTCCGTCTGGATGTCGCTGCCCCAGTGGACGGGGTACTCGAACTGGTCGTTGACGCGCTCGAGCTCCTTGATCGCATCAGTGTAGGTCATCCTGGCGAAGGGCGTCTCTATGACGTGGCGCAGCGTGTCGATGTTGCCCTTGAGGACGAAGGAGTCGAAGAAGGCCATCTCCTCGGGGCACTTGTCGAGGACGTACTGGAAGATGTACTTCAGGAAGCTCTCGGCGGTCTCCTCGTCGCCCTCCAGGTCGCAGAAGGCCATCTCGGGCTCGACCATCCAGAACTCGGCCAGATGGCGGGTCGTGTTGCTGTTCTCTGCACGGAAGGTCGGGCCGAAGGTGTAGATGTCCTTCAGGGCCAGTGCGTAGCTCTCGCCCTCGAGCTGGCCTGAGACGGTCAGCGAGGCCTTCTTGCCGAAGAAGTCCTTCGAGTAGTCGACCTTGCCTTCCTGGTCGCGGGGGACCTTGTCGAGGTCGAGGGTCGTGACCTGGAAGGTCTCGCCCGCTCCCTCGCAGTCGCTCGTCGTGATCAGGGGCGTGTTGACGTAGTAGAAGCCCCTCTCCTGGAAGAAGCTGTGGATGGCGTAGGCCAGGGTGGAGCGCACACGCATGACGGCGCCGATCAGGTTGGTCCTGGGCCTGAGGTAGGCGATCTCGCGCAGGAACTCCAGCGTGTGCCTCTTCTTCTGGAGGGGGTAGTCGCCGGGGC
>JADIMU010000021.1 GCA_017694495.1 Candidatus Aphodenecus pullistercoris | reverse complement strand
CTCCTTCTCTTTGAAGAAGAGGACGGCCTTGACGCCGGCCACTTGCAACAGCTGGGCGTAGATGTCGTCCGCAGGCTTGCCTTCAACCTCCTCATCGATGCCTTGCCAGGTGTAGAGCAGGGCACCGTCCTTCAGGCTCACGACCCTGTCCATCAGGGCCGCGAGGGCCTTGAAGTAGGACAGTGGGCGGCCATCGTGCATCTCGTCGTAGAGCTCGTAGGGACTGACTCCCTCGTCGACGAAGGCGGCGACGCGGCGGAGGGTCTCGCCTCCGACTTCTGCGTTGATGAAGTGGAAGAAGCCTGTGTCCGTCGCGAAACCCTTGTACAGGCAGCGCGCGAGGCGGCCCGTCAGGGGTACATTGAGGTGGCGGCGCAGGGCGTCGACGATCATCGTCGTCGAGACCGAGGCCGGCTGGATGTAGCCCAGACCATCCTTGGCGAAGGGGCTGCCGGAGCTGTGGTGGTCGAGGACTATCGTCTCAAGGTCCATGAGGGGACGCATCAGCTCACCGGGCCTGTCGGGGGTCGAGCAGTCGACGATGACTACAAGGGGACGGCGGGCGATGAGGTCTTCAGGAATCGTGGCTGTGAATTCCCCCTCATAGGCCTTGATCTCGTCCCTGTCGAAGGGGCCCTCGTTGGCGAGGGTCACTCTCTTGCCAAGGCTTGTCAGGATCTCCTTCATGGCCAGCTCGCTGAAGATGCAGTCGCCGTCGGGATTGGCGTGGCCTACGACGATGACCTCCCTGGCCCTGTCGATGGCCTCGAGCAGGGCAGGGGGAAAGGGCGGATAGAGCTGCTCAGCTGTCATGGCCAAGCTTTTCCGTCCTGTAGCCGATCAGGGGCTTGCCGCTGCCGTTGACGCAGTCGGCCGTGATCGTGATCGACTTGATGTCGGGTGATGAGGGCACGTCGTAGCTCACTGCGAGCATGAGGTTCTCGACGATGCTCCTGATGCCGCGCGCTCCTGTGTTCTGGTCGATCGCCTTCTGAGCGATGGCGTCAATGGCTCCGTCCTCGAAGGTCAGCTCGACACCGTCGAGGGACATGCTGACGATGTACTGCTTGAGGATGGAGTTCTTCGGCTCCGTGATGATCCTCTTGAGGTCCTCCTTGGTGAGGTTGTTCAGCGAGACGTGGATGGGCAGGCGTCCGATGAACTCGGGGATCAGGCCAAACTTGACCAGGTCGTCCGGGTGCAGCTCCTTGAACAGCTCGTCGAAGCTCTTGTCCTCGAAGCTCTCGATTGAGGAGCCGAAGCCCATGGCCTGGTTGGAGACGCGCCGCTCGATGATCTTGTCCAGACCGACGAAGGCTCCACCGCAGATGAAGAGGATGTTGTGCGTGTCGATCTTGAGCATCTCCTGGTTGGGATGCTCGCGTCCGCCCTGGGGAGGGACGGAGGCGACGGTGCCCTCGATGATCTTCAGCAGGGCCTGCTGTACGCCCTCGCCGGAGACGTCGCGGGTGATCGAGACGTTCTCTCCCTTCTTGCTGATCTTGTCGATCTCGTCGATGAAGATGATGCCCCTCTCGGCCTCGGCGATGTTGTCGTCGGCCGCCTGGATCAGCTTCAAGAGGATGTTCTCGACATCCTCGCCGACGTAGCCGGCCTCGGTGAGCGTCGTCGCGTCGGCGATGGCGAAGGGCACGTTGAGCTTGCGCGCCAGCGTGCTTGCAAGCAGCGTCTTTCCAGTGCCTGTCGGACCGATCAGGAGGACGTTCGACTTGTCGATCTCGACACCGCTCTCGCGGATCTTGTCGGCATACTTGACCCTCTTGTAGTGGTTGTAGACGGCGACGGAGAGGACCTTCTTGGCCTCGTCCTGTCCGATCACGTACTCGTCGAGGAAGTCCTTGATCTCATGCGGGGTCGGAATCTCGTCGAGGGCCTCGACCTTCGCCGAGCCCGTTCCGCTGGACTTGAGGATCTCCTGGCATGTCTTGACGCACTCGTTGCATATCGAGACGTTGCCGGGGCCGTGGATCAGCTTCTCGACCTCGGTGGCGTCCCTGCCGCAGAATGAGCATGTTCTGTAGTTCCTTGCCATCAGTGCTTCCTCATGACGCGGTCGGCGATGCCGAAGGCTACGGCCTCGTCCGGATCCATGTAGTAGTCGCGCTCTATGACGGAGGCGATCTCGTCGACGCTCTTGCCTGTGTGCTCGGCGAGAATGTCGACCGAGAGCTTCTTGAGGCGCTGCAGCTCCTTCGAGCCGACGATGATGTCGCTGGCCTGGCCCTCGACTCCGCCGTAGGGCTGGTGGATCATGACGCGGCAGTGGGGGAGGACGGAGCGCTTTCCGGCTGTCCCCGCGGCGAGCAGGATGCTTGCCATCGAGCATGCCTGTCCGATGCATATCGTGTTCACATCGCACTTGATGTATTGCATCGTGTCATAGATGGCAAGCCCAGCGGTCACTGAACCGCCGGGGCTGTTGATGTAGAGGTTGATGTCCTTCTTCGGGTTCTCGCTCTCGAGGAAGATCAGCTGGGCGATGACCAGGTCGGCCATGTCGTCCCTGATCTCCCCGTCAAGGAAGATGATCCTGTCCTTGAGGAGGCGGGAGAAGATGTCATAGGACCTCTCGCCGGCGCCCGACTGTTCGACGACGTAGGGCACCAGCGTACTGAGTCTTGTATTCAACTTGGACAATTTCACTCCTCGGATGCGGAGGTCTCCTCATCCTTGTCCGCGCTGTAGAGCCTGTCGTAGTAGGCCTTGCTGTAGGCGCGGTAGTCGAGCTTGTCGCCGGTGGGCTTGAAGCTGTTGTTCTCGAGCAGGAAGTCGGGCACCTTGGCGAACTCGAGGTCCATCTTGATGTTCTCCGTAGCGGCCTTCTTCTCCTCATCGCTCATCTCGCCCTTGAGCTGCTCCTCGACAGCCTTGTCGAGCTCGCCCTCGCCAAGCGTGATGGCACCAGACTGCTGGATGGCGTGCATGATGACCTGGTCGGCGAGGTTGGTGTCGACGCGCTGTGCGATCAGGGTCTGGAAGTAGAGGACAGTGTTGTCGTTCTCCTCCATCATCCTGTCGACGGTCTGGGCATCATAGCCCATCTGGCGCAGCTGGTTGCGGGTCTCGGTGCGGATCGAGAAGTCCCTCATCGACTGGGGGATGGTGTACTTGCTGCTCTTCCTGAGGGCGGAGAAGACGAGGTCGAGCTTCTCGTCCTTCTGCATGTTCTCCAGGCTCTCAGTCAGGTTCTTCCTGATGCCCTCCCTGAGGTCGGCGACGGTCTTGTACTCCTCCTTGACGTCCTGGGCGAAGTCGTCGTCGACCTCGGGAAGGACGCGCTCCTTGAGCTTGGTCAGCGTGATGGAGAGCTTGACGCTGCGTCCGCGCAGGCTCTCGTCGCTGAAGTCCTCGCCGTAGCTCTTGTCGACGGTCTTCTGGTCGCCGACCTTCATGCCGACGACCTCATCGTCGATCTTGTACTGGTTGTAGGAGGAGCCGAGGGTGAAGGTGAAGTCGTTCCTCTTCGTCGCCTCGATGGCCACTCCGGCCTCGTCGAGCTCGGCATAGTCGACGGTTGCGATGTCGCCGAGCTTGGCCTCGCCCTCCTTGTTCATGATGTTGGCGTTCTGCTCCCTGAGGCTCTCGACCTCGGCGTCGATGTCGGCGTCGGTCACCTGGCCGTCAAGCACCTCGAGCTCGAGGCCCTTGTACTGGCCCAGCTCGACGGCGGGGAAGACGTCGTAGGCGATCGTGACGGTCAGATCCTCACCGAGCTTGTAGTCCTTGAGCTTGTCCTCACCCTCGATGCTGGCCTTGGCGTAGGGCAGGGGCCTGTCCTCCATGGCGAGCTTCTCGACTTCGGCGTTGAAGGTCGAGTCGATCGTGTCGTAGACGACCTCTTCCCTGACGTAGTCACCGATCTGGCGGGTGACGAAGTCGATGGGCGCCTTGCCCTTCCTGAAGCCCTTGAAGGTCATTTCGCGGGCATACTTCGCGAGCTTCTCGCCATAGGCCTTCTGGAGGTCGGCGGCGGCGATTGTCATGGTGAGAGCCTTCTGAGACTTCTCCCTAGCTTCCAATTTAACGTCAGCCATTCTTATTCCGTCCTTGTATCTTTACAGTTGTCTGTACTTATTCTTTTGCAACGCAACTTGCTAATAATATCAGAGAGAGGAATCTTTGTCATCAAGCCCCGCGGCAGAAGCGCACCCGCTCCAGAAGGGCTGCCAGGTCGTCCTCCCCCAGGGCAGGGTTGAGCAGCGTCGCCTTGAGCATAACGCGGCCATCCTTGACGGTCTGGCCCAGGACGAGGCCCTCGGCCATCAGACGCCGTCTGGCGGCCTTGTTGACCTCATCTCCTCCCTTGAGGGCGAAGACGACGGAGCTGAGCGTCGGCCTCACCGGTGCGATGAAGTCGTCGTCCGCCTCCAGCAGTCTGTACAGGTGGTCTGCGTTGCCGATGACAGTGTCGATGATCTCCTCGAAGCCCTTGCGTCCGCGCACGAGGAAGCTGAAGGCCACCTTGAGGGCGTCGGCGCGCCTCGTCGTCTGGATCGACTTGCCCACGAGGTTGACGTAGCCCTCCTCCTCGTCCTCCTCACGGTTGAGGTAGTCTGCGTGGAGGCTGAAGCAGTCCAGGAGGAATGCATCCTTCACGAGGATGGCCGAGCAGCTGATCGGCAACAGGAACATCTTGTGGAAGTCGACGGTCACGCTGTCGGCGAGCGAAAGGTCTCCGATGCGCTCCCTGTAGCGGCGGCTCATGAGGGCTCCCGAGCCGTAGGCGGCATCCGCATGGAGATGGGCGCCGTACTTGTCGGCAAGCTTCCTGAGTCCAGCGAGGTCGTCGACGGAGCCGTAGTCCGTCGTTCCAATCGTCGCGACGATGCAGAATGGCAGTCTGCCCTCGGCCACATCGCGGGCGATGATCCCATCGGCCTTGTCCAGGTCTATGCGGCACATGTCGTCGACGGGAAGTTTGACGACGGCCTCGTAGCCCAGGCCGAGGAGGTGGCAGCTCTTCTCCATGGAGAAGTGGGAGATGGCGCTCGTGTATAGCCTGAGGCGGCTGTACTCGCGAGGGTTTCCATGCTTCTTGACGTCCCACCCTAGCTTGCGTCGGCACCAGGCGTCGCGTGCGCCTGTGATCGCGCTGAGGTTGGACTGGCTGCCTCCTGAGGTGAAGACGCCGTCACTGTGTGCACCGTAGCCGACGAGGGAGCACAGCTGTCTGACGACGGCGAGCTCGACTTCGGTCGTGGCAGGGCTCTGGTCCCAGCTGTCCATCGAGTCGTTGTAGGATGCGATGATGAGCTCGCATGCGATCGACTCGAGGAGGGAAGGCGAGTGGAGGTGGGGCATGTACTGTGTCGACCAGGTGCGGAGCATGTGCTCCAGGACCTCGTCCTTCAGGAGGCGCAGGGCCTCAGTGAAGCCGAGCCCCTCCTCGGGAAGGAAGTCCAGACAAGAGATCCTCCTCCTCAGCTCGATGGGGTCGATTCCACTGAAGGCCGCGCTGCCCTGGGCCGTCGAGAGGACGGCCTCCAGGGCCTGGGACACTTCGCTGCGCAGGAGGTCCTTGACCTCAGCCTTGTCGCTGATGACGGTCTCAAGCCTTTGTGACATCACCATCCACCTTCCTGACAGCCTTTCCAAAGATGGAGAGCATCGTATCGATTTCCTCGTCGCTGACGGTGAGGGCGCACAGACAGCGCATGACGGAACCGTTCCGTCCTCCCTTCTCCATGACCAGATGGTCCTCGAAGCACAGATGCTGGATGCGCGCCGCGATCTCTCCGCTGGGCTCAGGATGGCCCATGATGTCGACCTTTCCGTTGGGGTCGATGAACTCGACGCCGAGCATCAGGCCAGTACCCCTGACGTCGCCGATGATGGAGACTTCATCCTTCAGCTTCTCGAGCTCGGCCTTGAGCCTGTCGCCCTTGCGGGTGACTTCGACGAGGAAGGCGGGATTGCTGACGCGGTTCAGGACGACCGTGCCGGCCGCCATGGCCAGCTGGTTGCCGCGGAAGGTGCCTGTATGGGCGCCTGCGGCCCACTTGTCGAGCTTCCTGTCGTAGATGACGACGGCCATGGGCTGGCTGCCTCCGATGGCCTTGCTGGCCAGGATGACATCGGGCGTGATGCCTGCATGCTCGAAGGCGAAGAGGCGGCCCGAGCGTCCCATGCCGCACTGGATCTCGTCGCAGATCAGCGGAATGTCGAGCTCTGCTGTCACGCGCCTGACCGTCTGAAGGAAGGAGGCTGGGGCCGGGATGACTCCGCCTTCGCCCTGGATGGCCTCGAGGATGACGGCGGCAGGCTTCGTCACGCCGCTTTCAGGATCCTTGAGCATGCGCTCGAAGTAGGCCGAGCAGGCTTGTGCGCCCGCTTCTCCGCCCAGGCCGAAGGGGCAGCGGTAGGAGTTGGGGTAGGGCATGAACTGGACGCCGGGCATGAGGTTGGCGACCGGAGTCTTGGCCGCGAGGTTGCCCGTCAGCGAGAGGGCTCCGTGTCCCATGCCGTGGAAGGCGCCGTGGAAGGCGATGACTGTCGACCTGCCCGTCGCGGTCTTGCACAGCTTGATTGCGGCGTCCGTCGCGTCTGTGCCCGAGGGCGAGCAGAACTGGATCTTGGCATTGTCCTTGAGTGTGCCTGGAAGATGGTCCAGAATGGTCTGGACGAAGCGGTCCTTGACCGGTGTCGTAAGATCGAGCGTGTGCAGAGGGGAGCCGGACTGGATGAGCTCGACCATGGCCGCGTTGACTTCATCGTCATTGTGGCCGAGCGCCAGTGTGCCGGCGCCGCACAGGAAGTCGAGGTAGCGGTTTCCTTCCACATCCTCGACCCAGCTGCCTTTCGCCTTCTTCAGGGCGAAGGGGAACTTCCTGGGATAGCTGCGAGCAGAGGACTCGAAGTCGCTCTGACGGTCGATGAAGTACTTGTTGGTCAGTTTTGCCTCGTTCATCTCTTTCCTTTCTTCCTTATTCCATATAAAACCTTAGATATCGATAGTCTCACACCGCTGGTGATGAGCCGGCAGTGGCCGGATGAATCATAGCAATGCCACTCAAAGTGTACCAGCACATATGGGAAATTGGCCAAAATATTTTTTCGTCACCTCATTTTGTGCTCTTGCAAGGACTTGCCCCGACTGGTCGCCGCTTGGCGCCACTTTTGTCACTTTTGCGCTAGGAAATGGGGCTGGATTGTGTGATAGTTAGCTCAAGCTAACTCATGTTGGACCACTCCTTCTTTCAGATGTTGCCAAAAACTCTGGTCCACTTGACGGAGGCTGGACAAGAATTGTGGAGGAGGAGGCCGATGGCACCTGACGAGCTGATCGCGAGACACCATGCACCCACCCTGGCCGGGCTGAAGTGCTCTTCCCTCTCCTGTCTCGGGCGCAAAGCATTCTCCGCGCCCGAGCTGATCGGGACGCTCCGAATCAGGGGCCTCGGCTTCCGATTCTTCCACAACGCCCAGGGATGCACGCTCCTCTTCTCCTACCGCCCCCTCATGCTCGAGAAGGCGCTCTCGCCTCAGGATGTGGAGGAGCGTCTGGCGGCCCTGGGCTACCCGCTGGGGGACCTGGAGGCCATGCTCGACCACCTCGGCTCACGCCTCGAGCAGGACGACTTCCCACATGAGATAGGCTTCTTCCTAGGCTACCCGAAGGACGACGTCATCGCCTTTCTGGAGCGTGGGGGAAGGGGCTATCTCTACAGCGGGATGTGGAAGATGTACCACAGGGTGGAGGAGGGCAAGGCGACCTGTGAGAAGTACAGGCGATGCACACTCTCCTTCCTGAAAGCGCTTGAAAGCGGTGCAAGGCTCGATGAGCTGTGCCCTGCGATTTGACAGGAGGCTGCAAAAATGAAGGCTGCAGTAGTCTACATTTCCCTGACGGGGAATACGGCGGCGATGGCCGAGCGGATCATCGCACGCCTGTCGGACAAGGCCGAAGTCGACGTCTTCGACCTTTCGCAGAAGGATTTCGCATCCATGGACGGCTATGACGTGGTCGCCTTCGGCTGCCCTGCGATGGGCAACGAAGTTCTGGAGGAGGATACTTTCGAGCCGGCTTTCAGCTCGATCGAGTCCTCCCTCTCCGGTCGCCGCATAGCCCTCTTCGGCTCCTACGGCTGGGGGGATGGTGAGTGGATGCGCACCTGGCAGGAGCGCTGCATCGACGATGGCGCCATCCTGGTCACGGATCCTGTGATTGCACAGGAGGGAGGTGACGAGTCCACCAACGAGGCCTTGGACGCCCTGGCGGACAGCATGCTGAGCTGATCTCTTCCTACGCGTAAAGTCGGGGAGGCTGTGGAATGGGAGACCTTTTCCGCCGCCTCCCCATTTCTATATGATAGGGCGTATGAAAGGAACGATACTTGACGGACACGCCCTCAACCCGGGCGACCTGGACTGGTCAGTCCTGACTGACAAGGGAGACTTCACGATATTCGAAGGCACCTCGCCTGACGAGGTCCTTGAACGCTGCAGCGGCTGTGAGGTCGTAATCACGAACAAGGTGGCCTTCGACAGGAAGGTGATCGAGGCCTTGCCTCAGCTGCGCTACATCGGAGTGACGGCCACAGGCTACAACATCATAGACACACAGGCGGCGAAGGAACATGGAGTGGCAGTGACGAACATCCCGGCCTACAGCACGAACGCCGTCGCCCAGCACGTCTTCGCCTTCCTGCTGGAGCTTGCGGATGGAGTCGGCCTCCACGACGCTTCGGTCAAGGCGGGCGACTGGGAGAGGAGCGCGTCCTTCTGCTACTGGAAGCGGCCCCTCTTCGAGCTCGAGGGCAAGAGGATCGGCATCGTGGGCGCGGGCAACATCGGCCGGCGCGTCGCATCCCTGGCCAGAGCCTTCGGCATGGAGGTCCTCTATACCTCTCCGCATTCAAGGATCGAGGGTGCGCGCCTCGTCTCCTTCGACGAGCTCGTCGCCTCATGCCCGATCATAAGCCTCCACTGTCCGCTGAGCGTCGACACGCTCCATATGGTCGACGATGAGGCGCTTGGCAGGATGGGGGAGGGGACGATCCTCATCAACTGCTCGCGCGGTCCCCTGGTCGACAGTGGGGCCGTCCTCAGGGCGCTGGACAGCGGCAGGCTGTCCTGGTATTGCGCAGACGTGCTCGAGGTGGAGCCTCCGCGCGACGACATGCTCGTCCATCATCCGCACACGCTCATCACACCGCACATCGCCTGGGCTCCCCTCGAGACGAGGAGCCGCCTGCTCGATATCGCTTCGGACAACCTGGAAGCCTGGCTGGAAGGCCGCCAGCTCAACAGGATCGTGTAGCGCAATTCGTTGTGGTGGAATTGTTAAGCAGGCTTTGTGGGAAAAATGTGGATTTTTGTCCAAAGCTTGCTTGACAAAAGTTTGGACTTATGCAAAGTTAAGCACCGTTGATTGCGTTGGTGTTACACCGGATGCTTCACACAATGGTGGAAGTAGTTCAGTGGTAGAGCGCCAGATTGTGGATCTGGTTGTCGAGGGTTCGAACCCCTTCTTCCACCCACGGCTTTCCTCGGAAGGCAAGCGCTCGTAGCTCAAAGGATAGAGCGTCGGACTTCGAATCCGCAGGTTGCAGGTTCGAGTCCTGCCGGGCGCAAAACATGGGCCGCTAGCTCAGCTGGTAGAGCAGCAGACTCTTAATCTGCGGGTCAAAGGTTCGATCCCTTTGCGGCTCAAGACCCATCGCGAGAGTGGTGGAATTGGCAGACACGCTAGATTTAGGTTCTAGTATCCTGGATGTGCGGGTTCAAGTCCCGCCTCTCGCATGCAGAACTCTTCTGGAGTGGAAGCTTCAAATGCGAAAGTAGCTCAGTGGTAGAGCTCCACCTTGCCAAGGTGGATGTCGCGGGTCCGAGTCCCGTCTTTCGCTCTCTTTGAGGACCTCGATCGGGGTCCTCTTTTTGCATGGAGGTGGTGATGATAGCGAAAGCACTTTGAAACTGACCAAATTTACCATCAAAGGAGCTTTTCCATGTCCATCATCATTTCATCGCTCTCCTTCTCATACCCTGAGCAGTCCGCCCGTCTCTTCGAGTCCCTCTCGCTCACGATCCATCCTGGCTGGACGGCCTTTGCCGGCGCCAACGGCAGCGGGAAGACGACCCTCGCCCTCCTCATCGATGGCCGCCTTGCTCCCGACTCGGGTTCCATCCGCACTCCATCGTCAGTCGTCTATTGCCCTCAGCTCTTCGAGGACATCGGACTCGATGACTACCAGTACCTGTACGACTACTCTGCCGAAGCCCTGGAGCTGCGTCGCCGCCTCGGTCTCGACGATGGAATGTTCCAGCGCACTGACAGCCTTTCGGGAGGAGAGAAGAAACGCCTCCAGCTCTTCCTGGCATTGAGCCGTCATCCTGAGGTCCTGATCCTCGACGAGCCGACGAACCATCTGGATGAGGACGGGAGGCAGCTCATCGCCTCGGCCCTCTCCACATACAAAGGCATCGGCATACTGATAAGCCATGACAGGGCCTTCATGGACTCTCTCGTGACGCGCACCCTGATCTTCTCCCGTGAGGGTGGGGATGGCTGTGTGGTTGTGGATGACATCCCATTGGCGGCAAGCGAGGCCTTCAGGGAGCGTGAGGCGAGGCGTGGCAGCCTCCTTGCCCAGAGGCGTAGGCTGGGCCAGGAGCTTGGACGGATCAGGACGTTGGAGGCAGGCTTGCAAAGCCAGGCTGAGGCCTCCGCACGACGGCTTTCGAAGAAGACAGTCAGTCCAAAAGACCACGACGCCCAGGGCCGCATCGATGCGGCGCGCCTCAGTGGAAAGGACAGAGGGGTGGGCGACAGGAAGAAGGCAGTCTCCAGCCGGAGGGAAGACCTGGAGGCCTCGCTAGGCCAGCTCGACCAGGTACGCCTGCGCAAGAGCGGTCTTGCGGCGAAGAGCTTCCAGAGCCTCCACTCAGCCCTGACGGTCGGACCATGTGTTGTCGAAGTGCCAGGCTACAGCCTCAGTGTCGACGAGCTCGTCTTTCCTCCATCCTCGAGGACGGCACTCGTCGGCGACAATGGTGTGGGCAAGAGCCTTCTCGTACATAGAATCGCACAGGAGGCAGTCCAGCGTTGGGGAAGGGAGAAGGTCGTAGTCCTCGCCCAGGAGTATGGAGATGAGGATGTGGAGGCTGTCGTCTCACGTTTCCGCTGTCTTGACGACAGGATGCGGGCGGCCATCGTCAGCGACCTCTACCGCCTCTCCAGCACTCCAGAGTCCTTCCTCTCCGGCCAGGCCATCTCGCCTGGAGAGCTGAGGAAGCTCGACTTCCTCCTCTCGCTCTCCTCTCAACCCGCCTTCCTGATCATGGACGAGCCAGGCAACCATCTGGACATCACGAGCCTGATGGCGATGGAGGAGATGCTTTCATCAAGCGATCTCACGCTCGTGCTCGTGAGCCATGACGAGGCATTGCGCAAGGCCTTGTGCTCCCGCACCGTGCGTCTGGTGCGCGAGGGGCGGAGGGGAAGGGCCTTCATGGAGGCATGAATGCCCCCATTCCCAGTTTCAGGACTGGCATGCATATTCCTCTTAAGAAGAATTTTCAAGTTCGGAAAAATCACACACCTGATGATTTTTCTGGACTTAAAAATCATTTTAAGCATAGAATCGAGACATGTACAGGAAACTGGAGAAGACACTTGAGACTTGGAAGTCTCAGCCGCACAGAAAGCCTTTGCTGATTATGGGTGCCAGGCAGACCGGCAAAACTTATCTCATGAAATCTTTCGGTTCCAGCCACTTCGATTCGACCATCTTCATCGATTTCGAGAAGAGGCCGAGGGCAAAGAGCGTGTTTGATGGAGACCTGGATCCATCTGTCATCCTCCCGCAGCTCGAAGCTTTGACGGGAACCCGTTTCATAGCTGGACGAACATTGGTCGTGCTTGATGAGATACAGGCATGCCCCCGGGCCATCACAGCCTTGAAATATTTCTATGACAGCGGTCTGGACATCCACGTGATTGGAGCAGGAAGTCTTCTCGGCGTAGCCATAAGGCGGGACGACTTCTCCTTTCCTGTAGGGAAGGTGAGGACTGTGAGGCTACATCCACTCGATTTTGAGGAGTTCCTCATCGCCATGGATGAGACGGTCCTTCTCGAGGCGTGCAGATCCGCTTTCTTTTCGTCTTCCCCTCTGCCCGCCGCTGTTCATGAGGAGCTGCTTTCTTTTTACAGGACGTATCTTGTGACAGGAGGTATGCCCGAGGTTGTGTCCACCTTTCTGGACGGGAGGAGCTTCATCGCAGTCCAGGATGTCCAGGCGGAAATCCTTTCCAACTACAAGGCCGACATCGCAAAATACGATGCGGATTCACAGAAGGTCCTCGCACAAAGGGCCTTTGAGACGCTGCCCATGCAGCTTGCGAAGGAGAACAGGAAGTTCCAGTACAACCTGATCCGCAAGGGGGCGACATCAGCACTGTTCGGCAAATCCATTGAATGGCTGTGCAGTGCAGGGCTGGCTCTTAGATGTGTCAAAGTCACGACACCTGAGCTGCCTCTCAATGCCTATGAGGACATCTCATCATTCAAATTGTACCTCCTTGATCCTGGCCTGCTCGTCCAGATGGCGGCTTTGCCTAAGGAGGTCGTTCTCAACCAGCTTGCAGAGCGTTTCATGGGCGGACTGACGGAGAATTATGTAGCATCCACCCTCACGGCAAATGATGTTCCCCTCCATTACTGGGAATCTGCAGGACAGGCTGAAGTGGACTTCCTCATGCAAGTGGGAAGTGGAATCGTTCCGCTTGAAGTCAAAGCTTCCGATAATGTCAGATCCAGGAGCCTTTCCGTGTACCGTGGCCGCTTTGCTCCAGAAGTGGGCATAAGGCTGTCCACAAGGAACTTCTCCCTTTCAGAGGGACTCTTCTCGGTCCCTCTCTATGCCGCATTCCTTCTCAGTGGTGAGAATGTGCTCCACATCCTTGGAAAGTGAATGCCCCCATTCTGGGACATGCAAAGAAAGAAAAACCTGACCGGTCTTATGTCCAGAGGCGGTCAGGTCGAGAGCGAAAGACGGGACTTGAACCCGCGACATCCACCTTGGCAAACTGGATGGTATTTGTTTAAGACTCCTTATGAAATCTTAACAAACCTTATCTGACACAAAGACTTACAGAAAGCAAATCCTTGATAAACCTTAATCGGTTTTAATCCTTCTTATTGCTTTTTTTCTGCCCATTTTATCTGCCCACTGTGAAACAGTCAAGAAACGAATAAACTGTAAGTAAAGCATACATTACTCTTAAGTTTCTTCATCTGTTCTGATATACTGTTTCACAATCGAGTATCACAAAGGGGTTGGCGATGAGCTTTTGGACAATAATCAAGAAATACAGGACTTTATCATTCAGCAAAAGGGATCAGGGAAACAGGTTCGAACGTCTGATGAAGGCTTTCCTCCTTACGGTTCCAACTTACAAAGGCGAGATGATAAGGGACGTGTGGCTCTGGAATGAATTTCCATCTCGAACCGACTTCGGTACCGGAGTCGATACGGGAATAGACCTCGTCGTCAGAACCAAACTCGGGGAATACTGGGCTGTCCAGTGCAAGTGCTATGGAGAGAATACATCCATAGACAAGAGCGCCGTCGACACATTTCTTTCAACCTCGGCAAAGAAGTTCAACGATGTCGATCAGTATGGTCATATAGTCAACTTCTCAAGACGGCTTTGGTTCGACACATCTGGCAAGGGATTCACAGTCAATGCTGAGAACACGTTGAAAGGTCAGACACCACCTGTAATGAGGATGGGACTGTACGATCTTGAAGAGGCCAATGTCGACTGGGACAAGCTCGATGAAGGACTGTTCGGAGCTGAAGCGGAAGCTCCGAAGTATGAACCTCGCCTTCATCAGAAGGAAGCCATTGACAAGACACACGAGTATTTCAAAACCCATGACCGAGGTAAGCTCATCATGGCCTGTGGTACAGGTAAGACATATACTTCGTTGAAGATAGCTGAGAATGAAACAAGAACAAGCACTGCTCCGATTGTACTCTTCCTGGCTCCTTCTATTGCCCTTGTCGGACAGACTCTCAAGGAATGGTCTGCTCAGGCAGAAAAACCGATACATGGCATTTGTATCTGTTCCGACCCGAAGGTCTCTCAGAAAGTGACTTGCGATGATGAAGTTGGAGAATCCATCATCGATCTGGCACTTCCTGCATCGACATCATATTCGGAGATTGAGCATCAGATCAGAGAAGCCAAGATGAATCAGCAACAGGATGGTGGCATGGTCGTCATCTTCTCGACATACCAGTCAATCAGTGTAGTCTCAGCTGTTCAGCAGCGTTTCAGCGATGGTCTGCCTTTTGACCTCTGCGTCTGCGATGAGGCTCATAGAACCACTGGCTTGAAACTGAAGGATACCGACGAATCCGAATTTACAAAGGTTCATGACAACAAGAATATAAATGCCAGGAAGCGTCTGTACATGACAGCCACTCCGCGCCTCTACTCCAGCAAGGATGTAAAGAAAGCCACAGATGCCGAGGCTACAATCTGGACAATGGATGATCCTCTCTGGTATGGCGAGGAGATTTACCGGATAGGATTCGGAAAGGCTGTTCAGCTTGGACTACTATCCGACTACAAGGTTCTTGTCCTTACACTCAATGAGGACGAGATGTCGACAGAGTTGCAGAATCATATCAACAGCAAGGATGAAGAGATTCCTGCTGATGATTCATTGAAGCTTATTGGCTGCATCAATGCGCTGTCGAAGATAACCAAGGACACGAAGCTTCTCAACGAGGTCGATCCTGGCCTGATGCACAACGCCATCGCCTTCTGTCAGAACATCAAGATTTCAAAGAAGACAGTCTCCATGATGGATACGTGCCGTGATGCCTATTATGACACTCTTACTCCGGAAGAGCGAGCCAGGATTGTTTCCATCAATGCAGATCATGTCGACGGAAGCATGGGATCTACAGAGAGATCGAGAAAGCTTCAGTGGCTCAAGGATGTCGACAGGGAGTCGAATACTTGCAATGTGCTGATGAACGTCCGCTGTCTCAGCGAAGGTGTCGATGTTCCATCTCTTGATGCAGTCCTTTTCCTCTCTGCGCGTAACAGCGAGATTGATGTTGTCCAGTCCGTCGGTCGTGTCATGCGTCGAGCTCCAGGGAAGAAATATGGATACATCATCATCCCCGTTGTCATTCCTTCTGGAAGGGAGCCTGAGAAAGCTCTGGATAACAACAAGTACTTTGGAATTGTCTGGGATGTCCTTCAGGCTCTTCGTGCCCATGATGACAGATTCAATGCAACGGTAAACAAGATTGAACTGAACAAGAAGCGGCCAGCGCAGATTCTTGTCGGAGGTGTTGCAAACATCCATGACGTTGATGGAAGCAGCGATGGAATGGATGACGCCTTCCGACAGAAGGAACAGAAGCAGCTATATCTCAATTTTGAGAACATGCAGAATGCCGTTTTCTCCAGGCTGGTTAAGAAGGTCGGCGACAGGCGCTATTGGGAACAGTGGGCAGCTGATGTTGCAGATATTGCCGAACGTCATATCACCCAGATAAAGAAACTAATCTCGGAAGATGGAAGCCAGGCTCAGAAGGCTTTCCAGAGATACGTCAAAGGACTGAGGAAAAACATCAATCCTTCTGTCACGGATGATGATGCAATCGAGATGCTTGCACAGCACTTCATCACACAGCCTGTCTTCGAGGCTTTGTTCCAGGACTACTCGTTTGTCCAGAACAATGCCGTCTCGAAGTCGATGCAGGGAATGGTGAAGATTCTCAATGAACAGACTCCAAAGGAAGACAACGAGAAACTGGAGAGATTCTATGAGTCCGTACGAGAGAGAGCCAAGGACATCGATAACGCAGAAGGCAAGCAGAAGGTCATAGTCGAGCTATATGACAAGTTTTTCAAGACAGCATTCCCTAAGACCGTGGAGAAACTTGGAATCGTCTACACTCCCGTTGAGGTTGTCGACTTCATCATAAACTCCGTTGAAGATGTCATGAAGAAGGAATTTGGCCGTTCTCTTTCTGATGAGAATGTCCATATCCTTGATCCGTTCACGGGCACCGGAACATTCATTGTCAGGCTTCTTCAGAGCGGTATCATTAAACCGGAGGATATGGCAAGGAAGTACAAGAGCGAGCTCCATGCCTGTGAGATTGTCCTGCTTGCCTATTACATAGCGTCCATCAACATAGAGAATGCTTATCATGACTTCATTGCTGACCAGATGCGTTCTGAAGATGTAGACGACAAATATGATTTCGAACAGGTTGCAGACCAAGATAATGAGATTACATTCCCTCAGCAGAAGATTGAGTATGAGCCGTTTGAAGGCATCTGCATGACGGATACATTCCAGATGGGTGAGACGAAGCTCCCTATGGAAGAAGTATTTCCGCAGAATTCAAAACGGGTTTCAAATCTTCAGGAAACTCCAATAACGGTTATCATCGGCAATCCTCCATATTCAGTAGGCCAAGATTCAGCAAATGACAACGCGCAGAATCAGCATTATGAAAAACTGGAAGCCAGAATAGCAGATACATATGCGGCGAAAACGAATGCAACGAACAAGAATGCCATTTATGACTCCTATATCAAGGCCTTCCGTTGGAGTGCTGACCGTCTTGAGAATAAAGACGGAATAATAGGTTTTGTTACCAATGCTGGCTGGCTTGACGGCAATGCAATGGATGGCATGCGCAAGTGCTTTGAGCAGGAGTTCTCGAACATCTATATCTTCAACCTGAGAGGAAACCAGAGGACATCTGGAGAACTTTCAAGAAAAGAAGGTGGTAAGATTTTCGGTTCAGGTAGTCGAACTCCTATTGCAATCACGATTCTTGTAAAAAAACAGGGTTTTAGTGGGCGTGCAAAGATAATGTACAAGGCTGTCGATGATTACTTGACACGAGAGCAGAAGCTTGAGTTGTGCAAGGAATATCGCTCTGTGGTGGACAGAAAATTCAAGGGCGCAGAACTTGTTCCTGATGAATATGGTGGCTGGATTCGCAAGAAGAATAAGAAATTCGATGAGTACATCCTTCTCGGAGCAAAAAAGGATAAAGATAACGAAAAGACTTTTTTTTGTAATTGGTACTCAAGGGGGTTAGAAACTTCTAGAGATGCATGGGTTTATAATTTTTCTACAGAAAAACTTGCAACCTCTGTAAAACGAATGATGTTTTTCTTTAATCAAGAGATAGAAAATGAAAAGGAATCAAGCAAGTTGAGGAATACTAATCCAACACAGATTTCGTGGTCCAGTAGCCTTGAAAACAGATTGAAGAAAAAACAAACTCTTGTGTTTCAAGAAAAAAGCTTATATCAAGGACTATATAGACCGTTCTGCAAACAGAACGCCTATTTTGGAGACGGAATGATTCATCGTCCTGGCCAAATGGATAAATTGTTTCCTACTCTAGAAACAAAAAACCTGCTTATTGGTGTTAGTGGAGTTGGGGGTACAAAACAGCTTTCTGCTATGATTTGCAATGTATTACCAGATGTTCAATTACAGATGAATGGGCAATGGTATCCTTTGTATTGGTATAAAGAAGATAAAGATATTGATTATGGACAGATTGCTCTATTTGGGGATGAGATAACTTATTCAAAGTATGATGGAATAACAGATTTCATCCTCACTCAAGCTCAGCAGAAATATGGGCCTCGTGTAACCAAAGAGGACATTTTCTACTATGTCTATGGCATCCTTCATTCCAAGAGCTATATAGAGAAGTTCGCAGATGATCTTAAGATGCAACTTCCTCGTCTTCCTTTAGTCACGGAGCCACAGAAGTTCTGGGATTTATCGAAGGCAGGGCGCAAGCTTGCCGATCTCCATCTCAACTATGAATCAGTGCCAGCTCATCCGGATGTCGTTGTCGAAGGCGACATCGGAGACTATGCCGTCACCAAGATGCGCTATCCGAAGAAAGGAGAGATTGACACTATTCTCTACAACGATTCCATCAAAGTGACGAATATCCCTGCCAAGGCATTTGAGTATGTCGTCAATGGCAAAAGCGCAATCGACTGGATTATGGAGCGTTATCAGGTCAAGACAGACAAGGACAGTGGCATAACTAATGATCCAAACGACTGGGGTAAGGAGCATGGAAATCCTAGATACATTCTCGACCTGCTACTGTCTGTCATCAATGTCAGCTGTCAGACAGTAGATATTGTCAATTCACTTCCAGAAGTGGACTGGGATAAGGAGTGAGCATGACAGGAAGTATTGATTTTGCAGGTATCTTATCCACAATCATTGCTTTCCTAGCTTTGATACTGACATGTTTTCAATTGCGTTTAGCATATCGGCCAAATGTTGTGTTACGGACTCATTCCTTCTTTGATCGAACTGTCCTTGAAATAGTGAATATCGGAACCACTGGAGCTGAGAATGTAATAGTCAAATTTGAAACTGCTGACGTTGATATAATCGGTAAGAAGGTTGCAGATCCAAAGATAAAGAACAAAGTTGGCTGTTTGAAAGAATTACATACCCATCAGCTTCAGCTTCTGCCAGGAGAGATGAAAAGATATATACTTTATCTTCAAGGAGATAGAGGCGAATTTGCAAAAGAAACAGTACTGTTACATGGTATGGTTAGTTACAAGATTTTTGGTGCTATTCGAAAAAGAAAACGGTTTACAATAGATGTCAGTGGTAATGGTAGTGCGATATATGAAGAATGGCCTAAACGAAAGGAGGAAGAGAAATGAGAAGGATATTGATCTGTTGCTTGATGTGTTTAGTGATGCTTTGTTCCTGTACTTCTATGATGTCGGAATTGACAAATACCCCAACTTATGAAGCACAGGCATATTCGGTGCACTACACAAATGAGCCTATTTCAAAGGATGTCAAGGTTCTTGTCCTTTGTGACTCTGGTGACTTCATGTTCCAGAGGGATGTCGAAACAAGCATGGTCGAGGCTTTCAATGAGAATGGTATTACGGCATTTGCTTATTCCAGTATCGAAATAGAATCACAGCCTCCATTCATTGAATATCTTTATGCCGTAGCCATGGAGAATGACTGTCGATACGTCCTGATTGCAGGAGCCCATGACTTCTACACATATGAGTATGGTGGAGGAATCTCACAGATGTCATTTGATTCAAATATGGCAGATTATGAGGCTTCAGAAATCGTTCTTCGAGTCAGTGGTGCAATAAACTGCGAGGAGAATCTATACCATTCAATGACTGAGAGCATAGAACCGGCCTGTAAAACTATGGCTGAAGCCATTGTCGATGAGTATATGACATACGTCGAAAGTCCGGTATAAGAAACTATTGACGAATCCCAATATAACAAAGCCAGGGCGCCCCAATCGGTCACCCTGGCTTGTGTTTTATGGATTCTCAGAGAACCAATCCAATGGCTACGGCTGTTGCGATAAGCCCATAGACTCCGCAAAGCCAGTTGAGAATCCTGCTCTTCCTGAGGGCATGGCGGAGATCCTCAAAGTCGGGTTCAAGCTCCTCCTCCATGCGTGCTCTGCCAGCGCTGAGCCCCTCTTTGTAACCTTCGCGATAATGCTGCACCTGGAAGCTCTCCTTCTCGTTCCTGTAGGCGATGATACTCTTACGGTATTCGAGGAAGTCCTCCTGAAGCTTCTTGCGGTACTTGTCGTAAAGAGCACACATCTTCTCGAAGACCTCCTCCCTCTGTGCCATCTGGAGCAGCGCCGATTTCGGATTGAGCTTCCCGTTCTCCGTGATCTCCGCCTGTTCCTTCTTGTAGCCGGACTCAAGGGCAAGCTCGGCCTCCATGAGCTCTTTCACGCTCTTCAGCTTCTGGGTCTTGTCACCGACCTTCGTCTCCTCGTCATGCTCCCTGAGCCTCGTGTCGCGAGGGTCGTCATAAGATGTCTTCTTCCTGCTTCTTCCATCGTCAAACCTGTCCATCGTAATTCCTCCTATCTGGTTCTGACTGACCTTGTACGTGAGCCAAGGTTCTTCTCGTATCCAATCGATATCTCGGCGATTGAAGGCAGCCTTCTGCTGAGAGCGCTGTAGCTGTACTTCGAACCGAGCTTCGATCCCTTCACTGAAAATCCGTCACGGCTGAAGCTGATTCCGGATATGCGACCAGCCTTGGAACCGTTGAGCCTGACCTCGATGCCGACATCTCCAAGCCGGATCGTGAACTCCTCCATCGAGGCAGACCTTGCGAGGGCCTTGTCGACCTGGATTCTTATGAGCTGCTTGTCGCTCAGCTTCTGTGTCCGTTCAATCATCCTCCGTTCTCCTCTTGTCAGTCCGTTCCTGTCCTTCCCGAGGCCTTTTGTACGGGTAAGCCCGAACTCCTCCTCGATCTCCTGCGTCGCCTGTATCGCCTTCAGCATCTCGAACTGTCCGAGATACAGACTGCCACTGAGCGACACACGGGACATGCAGATATGCACATGGTCATGTGGCGTGTCGTTGTGCCTGTAGGCGATCCAGGGCGTGTCAGGAGGTATTCCCATCTTCCTCAGGAAGGCTTCTATCACATCTCTCCACTGGGCGCTCGTCAGACGCTCACCAGGCGGCTGTGATAGCGATATGTGATAGACCGGCCTGTCCACCTTGCGCACCTTCTGGGGCACTAGGAGGGTCTTCACGATGTCGTCAACAGACGACTCCTCGATAGTCCCTCCGATGTACTCGGCATGTTTTCTGCCAGTACCTTTCCTCCCGATATCGGCTCCATACTGGACAAGTGGCTTGTAGACATCTCCCCGCGTGATGTTCGCCTTCATGGCTCATCCTCCTACCAGCTGCGCCCTCACATCGCGGAGAAGGCGTCTGGTCTCCTCGATCGATGCCTCGAGCCCAGCAGGAAAACCGCCGATGTTCGCCGCCGCTGCAAGCTGATTGAGATTGCTTCCCACACGCGAAAGAGCAACCCATAACTCTCTATTCGCATCGGGAACTATACGGGGCGGAGTCCCCAAGGCTGCCGCTCTCATGTACGATGAGCGTGAAAGGGATGTCCCTTTCCTCAGACTGTCCAGCAGGCTGATCTCCTCATCGTTCAGCCTTGTGTTCACGAAGTGTTCTCTCATTCCTGACCTCCCTTGAAAGCAGTGGGACAATCTGGATGACAGGCCGACAACAGAGGCCTGAATCCAGTATCGGCAACCCCCTGACCAGAGGGAACGGGGGCACATGCCTGAGCATGTGGGGGGACAAGAATGTGAAGCATTCTTACCCCTTGCTGACTGAAGACGGGACATGGTTCCGGAAGACAGACAGTGATGCGCGTGTAGCGGAGAGATTTCGATTGACTAGGATGAAATCTCGTAGTCCGGAACCGGCACTGGATGTCTGGAGCAACCATGGCTCATCTTCTGTCCCGATACTGCTTTTCTCATACTTGAAGTATAACATTCTTGACACATATAAAGAATGAGAAAAGCCTTATGCCAGAAGGAATTAGTGTTAAGAATTGTTAATTCCTGAGACACTTTTCCTTCTGGCTCACATGGTTCATGGGAAGCATGTGTATATGTGGGTTCAACCATGGGATAAGGCATCAACAGATGCCAGTGGGAAAACAGCACATATGTGCTATGAAGTCTATGAACCCTGCTTACACAGGGTTCATAGATGACACAGTGATTATTAATAGATTAATTATTAATTATTAATAAGGGCTGTGTCGTTACGGCTCATGTGGCCTGCTGACCTGTGGTAAGTCTCCTGTTGCGGGATATCGAGTCGTTCTCATTAGGAGACAGCATTGTGATTGATGCAAGCCGCCCATCCTCATCCCTGCTGATGCAGATATGTCCCGAGTCGACAAGCTCATCGAAGAATGATCCTGTCCTGGAGAGGTTCTCAGAGAGCCAGGCTTCATCCTTCCCATACACATCCCTCATATGATCCTCGATCGCCGAGCCGGACAGTGACCACACCCCTGTGCAACTGGGAGTTCCGTGAAGAGTCATGGCATCACGGATGGCAGAGAGCTTGGATGTTGCTTCTGCCGAGAGCATGCCAAGACTCTTCGAATTGCCTGAATGCTCAAGACAGGCGCCGCTGACATGGAATCCGTCCTCATCCTTGCCAAGGCTCTCGATGGTTACCGTCTTGATTCTTGCATCCACATAATCGCCTTCGGGGCCGAGACGGTTCTTTGTCACAGTCTGGCGGATTCCTCCTTCCTTGTTGTAGCTGACACGCAGTGTGAAGTCTGCCATGCCCTTGATGGCTCCCGAGCCGCGCATGTCTTCGTCATTCGCCTTTGTCGTGTGGTGGAGGAATACGATGGCGCAGTCATGGAAGATCTGGAGGCGGAGGATGACATCAGCGCGGAAGCGCGCGATATCGACGGCATTGTTCTCCTCTCCTGTGAAGAAGGTGTTCCATGTGTCGAAGAAGATGATGTCGGGCTTGAAGCCATACGGAGCGGCTTCGAGTTCTCTCAGCGTATTCTGAAGCCTCTCCATGCCTTCTGCGGATGACAGCGGTGCCGACAGGGGATAGAAGCAGAAATTCTCAAGGAAGGCGTCCGTATAGGCTTTCGCGAATGCTATTATCCTCGACCTGATTGCGGCTTCGCTCTCTCCAGCAACATAGAGCACCTTCGCCTTGTGGCAGATGAACCCATGCCAGGAAGGAAGCCCCGCCGCCATATGAAGCGCGGAATCGAGGGCGTAGATGGTCTTGCCGACTCCAGAGGGCGAGTAGATAAAGTTTAGGAATCGCCCTCTGGGGAAGAAGCCCCTGATGAGCCATCTTACCGGAGTGAAGTGTCCGAGGAGGGACTTGCCGATGTAGAAGGTGTCCTGGCCGCTGGATGCCGTCCTGTTGAGGGGGTCTGTCGATAGTGGCATTGCGGGTGAAGTCCATTCGGCAGGAACCTGGGATGTCTCCCTTGGCCTGATCTGATCCTCGACTGTCGGCTCCTTGATGATGCAGCCTCTTGCCTTGAGCGTCGCTTCGACCTTGTGCCCGCTGCTTCTGAATGAAGGAAGAACAACGGTCTCCTTCTGCATCGTGTAGATGGAGAGTGCCTCCCTCCAGTCCGAGCAGACATAGACGGGCTGCTTCCTTTCTATCGTTCCAAGGACGAATGTTCCAGGAAAACGGAACCGGTTGCGGATGAAGCGCTCCTTTCCGTCTATGCCGACCTTCAGGTAGTTGACGATGATCCCATTGTCATCCCTGTAGGGCAGATAGAAGCTCATGGCGTTATCCTTGCGGACACCGCTGAGAAAGCTGACCTCCTCGGTGTTGGCTGTAATCTGATTGATGATGTCTGTGTTCATTATCTTGTCTCCTCTTTTTTGAGGCGCATGATATCGCCTCCGTGATTTACAAAGTCATTGGCATCCTGACCTTCAGTCGGGATGACGACATGTTCGACTCCAGCTGCAACAGCAGCTTCCTGGGCTTTCATCTGCCCTGTTCCTGATTTATCGTTGTCAGCGATGATGACGATCCTCTCTGTCGGGTGGCGCTTCTTCACCATGTGTGCGACTGTAGCAAGATTGCCTGCCGAGAACGCGATATATGTGAGCATGCCTGTCTGTTCGGCTACGGATGCACCTGTTGCAAATCCTTCGACGATGAAGATAAGACCCTTCCTCATGCCTCCGACGATGAGATGTCCTCCGTTCATCCTGCTACCTCTCAGAAAGCGCTTGCTGCCGTCAGGAGCGATGAACTGGACGCCTACCACCTCCGACATGTCATTGTAGACTGGGACGATCAGTAGGCCGTCTGATGACTGCCTGAGGCTATGAGGCATGACACGCTTCCTCTGAAGATACGGATGCTCAAAAGAGGCATGTGCGTTGCACTGGACTATGGCAGTTGCATAGGCTTTCAGGAAGGCCTCGTCGCATGTGTCGGTCTTACGGTTGTCACGCATGAAGAATGGAAGCATGTCAAAGACGCTTTTGAGTCTGTCGTCAGTGCGCCTGAAACGGTATACGTAGTGTTTGCCTCCTTCTTTCCAGTCTCCATACATGACAGAATCATGAACAGGATCGTAACGGAGGAAGATATCGCTGTTTCCTCGCTTCCCGTCAAAGGATCTGATCCGCTCCATGCGGTCTGAGCGGAGGTGGATGTCGCCTGCCGGATAGATGCCGTTCGATGCCATGTTGGCCTTGAGCTCTTCAATTCTCGTCATTTATACTGTCCTCATGACAGGGAAGGGGCCTCGTGCCGGAGGCCCCTTCTCGTGAAGCTCAGAACGGGATGTCGTCCTTCGTGTCCGGAGCTTCTTCGTAATTCTCGTCCGCATCGGCCTCGTCAGCCGGTGCGGATCCGTTCTCCGCCTTTTCGTAGGCGACAACCTCCGGCTGCCAGCCCCACCGGTCGGTGTGCTTCATCCTGATGACGATGCGCACACGCTTGCCGATGAGGTCTGACGGCTCGAACGAGGAGACTCCTCCGAGCCCGACAGCCTCAAGCAGCTGGTGCAGTTTCCTCGTACCGTAATAAACAGCGCCTACGCTGCTGCTCGTGAGAGTGATATGGTCGAATGCGGCTGCTCCGATGCAGGCAGGGCCTGCGACACGTGGCATGAGGAAGAGCTGCGTACCGTTGCCAGAACGGGGCACGCGCTCCTCACACTTTTCAATAACCGCCTCGTACGTTCCGTCGTGCAATTCGGCATTGATGGGCGGTTCAAGCTTGTTGACATTTACTGCCATAAAATTTCTCCTTCTTATGATTTGGTGATAACCGACCATAACATGGCCGTTGTTGCGGTGTGGCGTTGTGCTTGGTGGAGCTCGTATATCAGAATCCATTCTTTTTAACCTCCTCGGCATAAGAACGAAGGATGTACGGCCTTCGACCTTTGGGGCGGACGACTTGAATGCGTCCCTGCGAGGCGTAAACCCGTATCGTCGCGTATGAGTATCCCAGCTCGAAGGCGAACTCCTTGTATGACATCCGCTCTTTTTCATCAGCGCCAAGCTTCTCATCTGACTTCATAAAGACCCTCCGCCTCCATCTTCTCGAGTTCATCGAGTGGATACATCGCGCGATGACCTGGAATCTTGACAAACGGCAACTCTCGACGACATTTTTTCACATACACTGTTTCTACGGTGTATCCGTATCGCTCAGCGACCTCCTTCGCAGTCAGGAGAACTCGCGTCTGACGAGTGTGGTCTATCTTAAATTTGTCGGTCCTCGTTTCACTTTTGATCACACTTCAAGTCTGGAAGTTATGAGCAAAAGATTATACACAGACTTTCTGGTTTTTCTCTTCATGTAAGTTGTTACAGGATAAGAAAAATCAGACTATTCATGTCTGTGAACTTTCTTCAAGTATGGTTGGTGTGAGGGCAAAAAAAGAGGGAGACGATGCCCCCTCAAGTGCTGGCTCTAATCCAGCATTCCATGTTCCAGAAAACTATAGTAGCTCTTGTCTGTGATTATCAGATGGTCAAGAACCTTGATTCCCAGTATGTCTCCGGCCAACCTTATCCGCTTCGTGAGCGAGATGTCATCATCGCTCGGCTCAAGTGTGCCCGATGGATGGTTGTGGGCTATGGCGATTGCCGTCGCTCTTGCCTTGATTGCATCCGAGAATACCTCTCTGGGATGGGCCAGCGTCTTGTTGACAATCCCAGTTGTTATGCACTTGGTGAAGAGAATCTCGTGAGCTCCATTGAGAGCCATGACGATGAAGTGCTCCTGTTCCTCGTGCGTGAAGTGATAGGTCTCCCTGTAGATGTCGTTCGGGCTGGTGATTGATCTTGCCGTCTTCTCTCCCTTGCGTCTGCCGAACTCAAGAGCGATGAGTATGCCGGATGCCAGCTCCTTTGATACTCCCTTGATACTTGTCAGGTCTGTCAGCGAAGGGGTTACGTTGCAATTCAATGCGTCAAGTATCTCGTTTGCTGTCCTCTTTGCATCCGCTCTTGATGAGAGATACGGTCTGATGAGCTCAACCATGAGCTCGCAGTCTCCAAGTCCTTTGACTCCATACTGGGCAATCTTCTCTGCAATCGTCTGTGTCTTCTCGAATGTCTCGAAAAGTTCCATCTGTGTGTAGGCCATTTCCTCTACCTCCAGAAATTCAGGATTTGCAATCTCCGTTGCGGTGGTTACATCTCCCGCGACGGGGCGAGAAGAAATGAAGCCTGGGATCAGGTGGTAATGGATGTCACAGGGCACACGCAGTGTCTCGTCTTGGCCCTTGACAGGAATGTGGCTGCATCCCGAAGAGATGTCAGCAAGCGGACAGTCAAGGAAGCCTCTGGCTCTTGTCTTGTCCTTTACTTTCCGCGCTGACAGTCTCACTGAAGGGGAAGGTGTGGTACATCCAGGAGAGGAAAGCTCCTAGATGTTGCAATGGTGGGAAAGGAGAGTCTGAGGGGAAAAGGTAACGCATATAGGTTGTCCCCTCTCAGTTTGAATCAGTTGCCATTCCGATTGTAATTCCATCTCTTTCTTGCATCGTAGATTGTATTTGACGGTATTGTCTTGTAGCCATCTTCATATCTGAGGTAGGCATCGATTGCTTCGAATTTGATGTCAGGACGTTTATCGAAGATTGCAAAGAGGATCTGGTTGAGAAGGTGATCCTCTTTCTTGATGGTATAGAAGATTTGTTGACCTTTTGCATGTTTCTGAAGCCAGTCTCCATGTTCAGCCTTGTATTTCGCAAGAAACGCGCCAAGAAATATTTTGTCGGCGGCTATTGCTTTGTAATGGGCAAGTCTGTCTTCTTCATTGGCGAACTTGTCCTCCCAGATTTTACTGATGTTATCGAGTGCATCCTGAACATCATTGGCAATCTCTGTGTTCTGATTGCTTATTGACTTGAGTTTTGTACTGATCTCTTTTGACGCTGTTGCAATCGTTCCACCCTGTTTAAAGATATCCTTGACTTTCCTTGAAAGTTCTCCAAGTTCTTCTAATACTTTTTGGAGACTTGATTTTCCGGAATCAAGCTTTTCGCGAAGCTGCTCAAGGGCGTCGATGAGAGCATCCTTTTTAGGATCATCAGGTTCTGGCTTCGGATTGAGTTCTTCTTCCGCTTCAGGGGAGAGATACGGGATACAGAAGGTCTCGACAAGAGTCCTGTAGTCTGTATCGTTGAAGAAGTCATTGAATGGATGTTCTGAGCTGAAGCGGTTTTCAATGATGTATTTTCGCAGAAGTGTCGTATTCTTCCAGTTAATCGCGTCCCCAAATGCATCCTTCTCTTCGGGATGATCATCAAACCAGAGACGCATTGCGATGATGAGCCAATTCGCAGTAGCGTAACGTGAGTCCAGCTCGGTTCTTCTGTCGTCGTATTTCCCGAAGAGCTTGTCCCAGAGCATTCTCTTCATCTTGATCTTTGCCTGATCCATGATAAAGAGAATGACATTCTGTTTGATGCAGTTGGTGACATTCTTGTCTGAACCTTCAATGCCTTGCCTGACCGCTTCAACCAGATAGTCGCGGAGTATCACGAAAGCTATATGCTCGAAATGGAGCAATGACTCGCTCTTGGCGTTCCAACGGAACTCCTTTGAATGGGACTTGCCCATGATTTTATGATTCAGATTGCTGATTTCCTGTACCTTTTTCTCAAGAAAGGCATCTGTACGCTGTTTTGCTTCTATGTATGTGATCATGTACTTCTCCTATTTTGTGTCCAGTATGTGTTTCGACATCACACCGAGCGTAACCAGACTTGTCGGTGTGTCGTGTGTATAGATCAGTTCGTCAACAGTCTTGCTTTTGTGACCGATGGCTGCTCTGATTTCCGCCTTGTATGGTTCAAGCCGTTCCGCAGATGCCTTGCTTTCTGAATCATGGAAGTGCCTGAGGCTCTGGAAATCGATATGCCGGCTCATGCGTATTTCTTTTGATATCCCCATGGCTTCAAGAGCATCATAGAAATAGTCTTGGAAAATGTTTTTGACATAGGGCTGGGAGGATTTCCCTTTGGAGAAGGAAGCGAACAACAGATCAGATTCGCTCCTGCCATATTTTTCCGCAAAGGCAATCAGCTCTTTCACTAGGTCTTCATGAATGACTGTCGTCCTCTTGTATCGCTCTTTTGTGGGGCCTATATCCTTTTCAGCGTCGACCCAGCTTTCCGATACATCTACCTTGTAGAACGGTGTGGGCTCTCCAGCATCATTCATCACTCTTTTGAGCTTGTTCAGACTGAATACGCGGATTTCGGATTCCCGCATTCCGCCATATACAGCGAGCTTTGCCGCAAGATAGGCGACGTGCCTTGATGGGGACTCCTGAGCGAAAATCTGCATGAATTCAAGAACCTGCTTCGCCTCGGCTCTTGATAGAATCTCTCTTTCACGGCGTTTGACTGAATACGGCTTGACGTAAGAGAAAGGATTGAAATCCACGATGTCGGTCTGAACGGCGAAGTTGTAAGCTGTTCTCATGGCCTTGATGGCCATGTTGATGTTGTCAGGACTTGCTCCAGCTTCGTGCATCTTGTCCTGCAATTTCTGCGCATCGAGTTTCGAGAATCCGATTATTGTTGTCTTGGGATCGATATGGGGTTTCGCATGAAGTCTGAATGCGGATTCCATGTTTTTCACGTTTGCGCGAGATAGCCGGTCTATCTTTCTTCTGTTTTCAGACTGCACCCATGGCGATTCATCATAGTTGAGTATCTTCTCCACATAGGGGATGAGGGGAGAAAGTGAACCGTCAACTTCATATTGCGACACGCCCTTGATGAGCCCCTTGCTGATCGCTTCCTGTACTATGTTCTTTGCATCAGTACCATTCAGCTTGAATGTGTTCCGATATCCCAACTGCTTTGCCAGTTTCGTAACGCTGTATGTCCTTCCTCCAGGAAATTGACCGGTGAGAGGATTCCTGAGCTGGCAATACCATGAAGGCTTTCTTTTGACCCCGTTGTATTCCTTCCTGCCTCGTTTGTAGATGCTTACATCTCCGATTGTAATTCCCATCGTGCTCCTTCTGATGTTGTAAAACAAATGTTTCCTCCTGAATTTTAGCAAATTCGGGGATTATCTCCAAATAAGGCTGCCGATGGATTGTTTTCAGAAATGAGTTTTTTTCAATTTCATCTGCCCATTTTTCTGCCCATTGGCTTTTTGGGCAATGCGCAAATAAAAGAAAAAGCCCAACTAATTCCTTGTATCAGAATCAGTTAGGCTTCAAGCGAAAGACGGGACTTGAACCCGCGACATCCACCTTGGCAAGGTGGAGCTCTACCACTGAGCTACTTTCGCATTGCTCAATCCTTTTAGCATGGAATTGCACTCTTTGAAAAGGGGGAAGAGCCATATTTTCCATGATACAATTGTGCCATGAGCGCATTCATCATCACACTCGTATTCTTCATCTGCGACGCCGTAGCCCACCTCTACATCCAGAAGTACCACAAGGCCGACGGCGTCGAGGGCAGGGGCGGGGCCGTGACCAAGGTCCTGCTCATGCCCTCGCTCTACATGAGTCTCCATCTGGCCGGCCTGGCCTTCGGCAGGACTCTTGCCAATGAGGAGCTCGTCCTCCTGGTCGCCATCTTCTATACGCTGGGCGACATGCTCCTGATCTTCCGCCAGTCCTTCTGCTTCTACCTGGGCGTCGTCTCCTTCATGGTGGGCCATTGCATCTACATAGCCTACTTCGCCCACTTCGGCTTCTCCTGGCTGGCCCTGATTGTGGGCCTGGCCGTATTCGGCGCGCTCTACTTCATCTACTGTCGGAAGATAATCTCGATGGGCCACAAGCTCACTGCGGGCTTCCTGGTCTACGGCCTCATGATCCTCATCTTCGCCACAGGCATGGCCGGCGTCTTCTCGACTGAACACATCCTCAGCTCGGCCACGGCCCTCATCGGCGTCGTCCTCTTCGGCTGGTCGGACAGCCGCATCGCCTACAACATGGCAGGCGTGGCGAGGACGAGCGACTTTCTTGTCATGCTCAGCTACATCCTCGCCAACGTCTTCCTGGCCCTGGCGGTCTTCTCGATCAACGTCTAGGAGCGGCCGAGGCAGCGGTAGGAATAGCCGGAGCTCTTCTTGTCGCCGTCCCTTTTGATCTCGTACAGCTGGGGGTAGTCCTTGATCAGCTCGCTCAGCTTCTTGTAGCCGTAGGCCAGGGGGCTGAACTCCGGCTTGACGCGCTTGATGTACACGCCCGCCGAGGAGATGTTGACGTAGTCGTCGTCATCCTCGACGAAGCGGTCGTAGGCGATGCGCAGCAGGGCGTGGATCTCATGGATGTCGGCATCATGGGCTCCGCTGTCCGTCTGGGCAGCCTCCTTCACCTGGCTTTCGGCGGCGCTGGAGGTGCTCGCCTTCGCCTGGCCCTTGGCCGTCTTCTTCACCGCCTTCACCTTGGCCTCGCTGGCCTTCTCTGCCTTGGTGCTCGTCAGGTACTCCAGGTATATGAAGTCGTCGCATGCGTTGCAGAAGGCCTCGGGCGTCTTCTTCTCGCCGACTCCGATGACGTACATGCCGCTCTCCTTGAGGCGGACGGCGAGGGGAGTGAAGTCGCTGTCGCTGGAGACGAGGACAGCCGCGTCGTACATCCCAGTGTGGAGCATGTCCATCGCGTCGATGACGAGGGCGATGTCGGTCGTGTTCTTGCCTGCGACGTAGTCGAACTGCTGCTCGGCCTTGATCGCCAGCGTCTTGATCTTGCTCTCCCACTTGTGCAGCTGGGGCTTGGTGAAGTTGCCATAGGCCTTCTTCACGATGATGCGGCCGTAGGTCGAGATCTCATGCATGACCTCATCGAGCTTGTTCAGCTGTGTGTTGTCGGCGTCGATGAGGACGATCATCTTCTGGAAGTCTTCCATGCCGTATTCCTCAGAAGACCGTAAAGGTGTTTTCCCACACGGCGCTCTCGCCCTCGGCGAGGAAGAAGGCCTCGTCCATCTTCTCGATCTCGAGGGGCCTGTCGGCGAAGCCGAAGGAGGCCATGGGCTCGAGGCAGACGAACTGGGCATGCTTGGCCAGCTGGGTCCAGCACACGAAGGTCGTCATGTCGCCGAGGTCGACGGTGACGCCATGTTCGCCCTGGCTGGATGTGAGCGTGATCTCACGGGACTTGACGTTCCTGAAGACCATGGGACCCTTGTCCGTCTCGGCGCGCTTGAGGTCCAGACTGTCGCCGATGAGGAAGTCCTTCTCCCTGACGTAGCCTTCGCCGCTCTGGTAGAGCCTGTCGAGCCGCTCCTCCTCGAGGAAGGACAGGCTGTAGGTCTCCAGGTCGCAGCCCTTTCCGTTGATGTCCAGGCTGAAGCCGGGGTGCCAGGCGAAGGTGTAGTGGAGGTCCTCCTTCGCGTAGATCTCGGCGCGGGCCGTGTAGCCGTCCTCGTGCAAGGTGTAGGTGACCGTCAGGACGAAGCCGTAGGGGTAGTACTTCTCGCGGAAGGTCTCGTTGTCCTCGAGGGTGAACTGCGCGATGTCGTCGGTGAGCTGCTCGGCCTTGAACTCGTTGTCGCGGGCGAAGCCGTTGTTGGGCATGTCGTAGATTCTGCCCTTGCAGCTGAGCTTGTTGTCCTTCGTCGGTCCAGACATCGGGAAGAGGAGGGGAGCCTTCCTCGGCCAGAAGGCCGGGTCTCCCTGCCAGATGTACTCGATGCCGTCCCTGATGAGGGACTGGGGCTCGGCGCCCAGGCTCGAGATGGCCATCGTCGTGTTTCCTTTTTTCAGTGTGATGATCATTTTGTCGTCTCCTTTCTTATGCATTTGAAGATGATGAACGAGGGTTTGATGAGCTCCCTGGCAAGGCCTGGGAGCTTCTTGATCGCGCTCTTGTCGGGACAGGGCTCGACGCAGTCGGTGAGGATGAGTCCCGCCGATGCGATGTCGTGGACGATGGAGGAGAACTTGCGGTGCTGGTGGACGACGTCGTCGACGAACCAGCGCACATGGCGCTCCCCTTCGTCCTGGTAGTCGGCCACCTTGAAGAAGGTGTTTCCCTCCTCGTCCCTTACATAGCGGTTGTCCGTGTTGCGGGCGCATGTCGTGATCGGATTCTCCTGGCTGAAGAGGAGGACGCCGCCTTCCTTCAGCAGGTCGTGGCAGTCCTTCATCAGACGGGGAAAGTCGAGGCAGTAGTGGAAGGCGAGGGAGCTGTAGATGAGGTCATAGCTGCCCGGGAGGGTGGAGATGTCGGCCATGTCCATCTCATGGTAGCTGATGTTCCCCGCGCAGTTCTCCTTGCGCGCGACGTTGAGCATCCTGACGCTGATGTCCACACCGTCGACATGCTGGGCGACTTCGCTGAAGGCCAGACAGTTGCGCCCATAGCCGCAGCCGATGTCCAGGACCCGCGCCCCATCCAAAGGGGGAAGGAGGGCGTTCATCGCCGGCTGCTCCAGCAGGTCGTTGAAGTTCGCCCCCTCCCTCAGCTGTCTGTAGCCTTCGAAGAAGGTCGGGTCGTCGAAGATGTTCTGACTCATTTCGTCTTCTCCAAAACTTCATGCCAGTCGGCGTCGCCATCCTTTCTGTCCGACTTCCTCAGTGGACTGTTCGATGCGCTGATGTAGACCAGAGTGTGCCTCCAGCGGACACACCTGCCTTCCAGCTGTGCGAGGACCCTCTCGAGAAGGCCTTCCGACGGCAGTCCCAGGCGGTCCAGGGCCTTCGAATAGCTGCCTGTGATCCAGGCCGTCAGGCTCGTCTTGTCAAGGAGCCTTTCTTCCTGGACCGTCTCCTGCCGGCACTCGATTGCTGAGAAGAACTTGCCCAGGAAACGTGGCACGTCATCCACGCTCCAGTTCGTCTTCGCATTGGCCTTGTCGTGGAAGACGAGGCTTTCAGCCTTCTCCAGCGTGAGTTTCAGGGCCGGATCGGCGACGAAGTCGGACAGGGCGCTGCCCTGGCTGGGTACGCCTTCGCACAGACGCAGGAGACCATCGCTTTTCAGGACGCGGAAGATGGCTCGAACGAGGTCCTCGTCATCCCACAGCCGGGTGAGGACGTTGCGTGCGATGACGAGCTCGAACTTCAGGTCGTCATCCAGCTGGGCGATGGCCTGGGTGGCCGGTCCCGATAGCACGATCGGTTGGCGCAGCAGTTCGAGCTGGCTCTTGTAGTGGTCGATGTAGGCCTTGTCCTCATCGCTCCTGACGATGGCCACGGCCAGCCCCTCCGGATTCGACTTCATCGCCTGCCACAGCAGCAGTCCATGGGAGGCGTTGAGGACGAGGATGTTGTCGCTCCTGCGGATCAGGAGGCCTTCGAAGAGATTGTCCCTGATCTGCAGCAGGAGCTGCGAGCCGTTCGAGCTGGCCCGCTTCAGCCAGCGCTCTGCGGCCCTGTCGGGAGGAGAGTAAGTCAGGTTCTCGACGAAGGGACTTGCACTGATGCTCTCCAGCTGGGCCTCACGGCGTCGTTCGACGGCCTCCTTTATCCTGTCCTCGTAGCCCTGGTCGGAGGGGTGGTAGTAGATCTTGCCTTGCAATCCGTCAGGCAGGTACTGCTGGGCGACGAAGTGCTCCCTGTAGGAGTGGGGGTAGAGGTAGCCCTTGCCGTGGCCGAGGTCCTTGCCGTCCCTCGATGGGTCCTTGAGATGGTTGGGCACCTCGTCGTCGGCCTCCTTCTCGACGTCGCTGAGGGCGTCGAAGAAGCCGAGCGAGGAGTTGCTCTTGGGACAGGTCGACAGGTAGAGTGCTGCCTGGGTCAGGAGGAAGCGTCCTTCGGGAAGGCCTATCCTGTCGTAGGCTTCGGCGCAGGACTCGACGACGCGGATCGCAGCGGGGTCTGCCATGCCAACGTCCTCGCATGCCAGGATCAGCATGCGGCGGAAGATGAAACGCGGCTCCTCGCCGGCGGCGACCATCTTCGCCAGCCAGTACATCGCGGCGTCGGGATCGCTGCCGCGCAGCGACTTGATGAAGGCGCTGATGACGTCGAAGTGGTAGTCGCCCTCCTTGTCGTAGAGGACGGCACGCTTCTGGATCGACTCCTCGGCGACGGCCATCGTGATCTCTATCGTCTCGCCTTCCTGGGGCGGGAAGTGCTCCGGCGTCGTCTCGACGGCCAGCTGGAGAGCGTTCAGGAGGCTGCGGGCATCGCCGGCGGCGACGGAGACGAGGTGCTCGAGCGCCCCCTCCTCGAAGTGGACCTTGTAGGCGCCGTAGCCGCGTTGTCTGTCCTTGAGGGCCTGCATGGCGACGCGCATCATCTCCTCGTCGCTCAGCTTCGTCAGCTGGAAGATGCGGGAACGGGAGACGAGGGCGGCATTGACCTCGAAGTAGGGGTTCTCAGTCGTCGCTCCGATCAGGATGATCGTGCCGTTCTCGACCCAGGGCAGGAGGGCGTCCTGCTGGCTCTTGTTCCAGCGGTGGACCTCGTCTATGAAGAGGATCGTCTTCTGGCCGTAGTGCTTGAGCCTGTCGCGGGCGTTGTCGATCTCGTAGCGCAGTTCCTTGACGCCGGACAGGACGGCGTTGAGCGTTGAGAAGTGGCTGCGTGTCGTGTTGGCTATGACGCGGGCGAGCGTCGTCTTGCCCGTCCCCGGGGGACCGTAGAAGATGACGCTCGACAGGAGGTCCGCCTGGATTGCACGCCTGAGCAGGCGTCCCTTGCCTATGATGTGCTCCTGTCCTATGTACTCGTCGATGGTGCGTGGCCTCATGCGGGCGGCAAGGGGCTCGACGCTGATGTCCTGTGCCGCGCTGAAGAGGTCCCTCTCGTCCCCGCTCATGCCGCACCTCCCGTCTGGAGGCTGCCACGTTGCACGATCTCGTTCTGCGAGAGGAGCTCGAACCAGGCCAGCGTCGCGTAATGGGCGATGTCTCCATCTTCGAGCGGCGTGAGTGGGGGAATCTGGCTGCCCTGGCCGACGGCCAGGAGGTTCGCCTGGTTCTCGGCCCAGATGCGGGCCTCCCTGTCGAGGGTGGCGTAGGCCGAGTCCAGAGCCTGCCTGTTGGAATCTATCGCAGAAAGGAAGATCTCCTCGACCCTGTCCGCCTCGCTCTGGACAAGGCTGTCTGTGACGCTGGAGTAGCCACCCTCGTAGTAGCTCTGTACCGGGCTGAGGTCGAGCGTGTCGAGGACGCTGAAGAGGTGGTCGGTGACATCACCACAGGCTGAGTGCAGTACAAGGCGGACAGCTTCCAGATAGCTCTCGATCGCGGCGTCCAGCTGTGGGATGAGGCCCGAGTAGGGCGCCCAGCTGGAAGGCACGGCGAAGCTGTCCAGGCTGGAGAAGGCCTCGCTCTCTGTGGCGATCAGGGCGTTGCGCTCGCTGTGAAGCAGCATGGCCATGGCCTGGGCCTCCTCCTCGCTGCTCATGACGCTGCCATCTCCTGTGGAGCATGAGGTCAGGGCAAGGCAGAGGACGAGGGCTGTAAGGAGCGCTTTCATGATGGTCAATGATAGCCCCGGCAGGGTAGGCTTGTCCACTTTCCCCTACAATGGCATATCAATAACATGGAGACCAAAACTGTGTGCACATTTCCGGTGCTTCGAAGCCCCTTCGCTGGCCATGTCGCAAATTGACATTTCTGGTTCAGATCCGTCTTGCTGCGGCCCGCGAGGCATTCCTGCCTTGACCTTTGTCTGGTATTTGCTACATTTGGAGTCAGTGAGGATATAGATGACAAACAACAATCTTACCGTATACAAGAATACGATCGAGAGGGAGAACAGCCTCATCCGCAATGTCTACCTCTTCATGACTGCAGGTCTGGCCCTCACGGCCCTGGTCGCCTGGTTCGCATCGACGAACGAGGCCGTCCTGCGCTACATCCTGCTCAATCCCTTCGGTTCGATCATCCTGGTCGTCGCCCAGTTCGCAATCGTCTTCTTCCTCTCCTCGAGGGTCGAGAACATGCGCACGGGCTCGGCCATAGCCGCATTCTTCGCCTATTCGGCGCTGACGGGAATCAGCCTCTCGTCCATCTTCATCGCCTACGCGGACCTGACGATCTGGCACGCCTTCGTCACGGCGGCCCTGATGTTCGTCGGCTGCTCCGTCTACGCGACCTTCACGAAGCGCAACGTCGCCCGCTGGGGCAGCTACCTCGTCATGGGACTGTGGGGCCTGATCGTCGCCAGTCTGGTGACGCTCTTCTTCCGTTCCGGCTTCCTCGACTTCATCATCTCGCTCGTGGGCGTCGTCCTCTTCATGGGACTCACGATCTGGGACACCAAGAGGATCGTCGCGATGAACCAGGAGTACGGAGCCGAGATGACCAGCACGGAGCACACGAAGCTTGGCATCATCGGGGCCCTGAACCTCTACCTCGACTTCATCAACATCTTCCTCTACCTGTTGAGGATCTATGCCGCGAGCGACCGCGATTAGGACGATCTATTCCAACGACGAGGTCCTCGTCGTATACAAACCCGCATCCATCCCCAGCGCCCCCTTGACGGAGGATGGGGATGAGTTTTGTCTCGTCAACCTCGTGAAGGATTTCGAGCCCCGCGTCATGGTCCCGATCGGACGGCTGAGGCGGGAAGGGGGGCTGGTCCACAGACTCGACACTCCCACGCGCGGCCTCGTCCTCTTCGCCCTCACGCAGAGGGCCTACGACGACCTCATGGCCCAGCAGAAGAAGGACGGCATCGTCAAGCAGTACAGGGCCACGCCCTCATGGGGCAGCTGCCCGCTGCCCGAGGGCTTCCCGGACTATCCCTATCATGATGTGCTCTGTGAGGCTGGCGCGATCTCCTCGTGCTTCCGATCATACGGCCCCAAGGGCGCCTCCGTGAGACCGACACTTGACGCCCAGGCCCGCCGCTGCAGCGGGGTCGTCTACTCGACGCTGACCGAGCCGGACGGCGATGGGAGCATCATATGCACGCTGACACGCGGCTTCCGCCACCAGATCAGGGCCCATCTGGCCTGGTCAGGCCATCCCCTCCAGGGTGATGAGCGCTACGGGGGCAGACAGGCCGACGTCTTCGGCCTGGAGGCCGTTGGCCTCTCCTTCCGCGACCCGGAATCGGGAAACTACCTGACGATCACAGTCTAGGCTTCGTCGACTTCCTCTACAGATCCGTCCTGGCTGACGATCTCGACACGCCTCTTCACGTCCTCGAGCGTGGCTGTGAGCTTCTTCACAAGCGCGCTCGCCTCCTCGTAGAGCTTCAGGCTCTCCTCGAGCCCCGTCTCCTCGCTCTTCAGCTTCAAAGTGATCTCCTCAAGCCTCTTCAGCTCGCTTTCAAAACTCATCTCAATCCTCCAGTCTCCTCGCCCTGACGCTGCCGTCAGCGAAGCTTATCGTCATTGTCTCATGCCCACCAAGGTCCTTGGCACAGCGCACGATGGTGCCATCCTCCCTCTTTACCATCGCATAGCCGCGCTTCAGCACGGCCCTCGGGTCCAGAGCCTCCAGGGGGGAGCGCAGAGCCTCGAGCGAGAGGCTGGCCGTCCCGATGCGGTGTGCCATGAGGAGGGACAGCGTCTGCCAGTTTGAGGCGATCCGCTGGGCCAGGGCCCCGATCCTGCCCATGATGAGGTCCTCATCCACAGTGGCGCGCTCCAGACGGGACTGTGCCCTGCCCAGGGCCGCGTCCATCGCATGGCAGCCCTCCATCCACAGCCGCGACACATCGCCGATGGTCTGTGCCGCCTTGGTCCCAAGCACGCCTTCCATCCTCTCGACGCACTGTCCAAGACGTCTTTGCGCGTCCTCAAGCTTCGAATCGAGAGCCTGCCGGGCGAGATCGGATGCATAGCCCAGACGCATCTCGAGCGAGCCTGTGCGCGAGCGCATGGAGCGGCCAAGCTCGTCAAGCGAGGGGAGCCTTGCCGACAGCTTGCCTGTCCTTGTCTCCATGAGGGATGACAGCTCCTGTGGCAGCTTCGCAAGGTTCTGGCGCAGCGCCCAGATGCCCTCCGTCGCGATCGAGGCGCCGTCGGTGGGCGTGATCGCCCTCCGGCTGGCGACATAGTCGGACAGTGCCGTGTCGATCTCGTGTCCCACGGCCGAGATGACGGGAATCGAGCTGTCGTGGATCGCCTTGATG
>JADIMU010000002.1 GCA_017694495.1 Candidatus Aphodenecus pullistercoris | reverse complement strand
AGGCGACGATGTAGCTCGGCATGCCGTTGAGATGAGTGTAGGAAGCCGCCTTGAAGTTGATCGCAGGCTCGAAGCCGAAGCCGGCGCCGTTGAGGAAATATCTTCCACAGGGGAAGATTCCACCTTCGATGTAGCCGACGTCTATGGGCATGGCCTGGCCTTGTGAGACCAGTTCGACGGCCTCGTCGAGCTTGCGGGGGATTCCTGCGACCCAGGCGAAGTCGTTTCCGCGCCCGATCGGAATGACACCCATCGTCACCTTCGCCCCATCCTCCATGATGCCCGACACGACTTCGTTGACGCAGCCGTCTCCGCCTGCGGCGACGACAGTGTCGTAGCCTTGCGACGAGGCCTCGCGTGCCATTGTCAGGGCATGTCCCGCATGCTCCGTCAGGCGGCAGTCGGCGTCAAGGCCATGGCGGGTGAAGGCGGCGGCTATGTCTTCGACGCTGCCCCCGGCCCTCCCCTTCGACGCTCTGGGGTTTATGATCACAAGTATCCTGCGCTTTTCCATCAGCATCATTCTAAGCGCTCCGGGACGCTCTTGTCGAATGGAAGGAGCTCTTCTTCCTTCCTATGGAAGGCAAACTGGTGTATCCTGTGGTCATGAGCATCAAATACGTCCTTATCAATGGAACAATACTTTCCGGCGTGGCGAAGATCGACAACTGCGCCCTTGCCATCGATGACGAGGGCCGGATCGACGACGTCTTCCGGATGAAGAGGCTCGCGGAGAAGGAATACCCCTCCTCCGTCACCCTCATCGATGTGAAGGGTGCATACATCACGCCTGGCCTGATCGACACCCACCTCCACGGAATCGGCGGATACGGCACTGAGGACTGCAGCGTAGACTCGATCCTCGGCATGAGCGAGCGTCTGGCCGACTTCGGCGTCACGAGCTTCCTGCCCACCGTCTACACCGACCGTCTGGACAAGATGGTCGCTGCGACGAAGGCCATCGTCGCAGCCATGGGCAAGGAGAAGGGAGCAACGATCGAGGGTGTGAACCTCGAAGGCCCCTTCATCTCGCCCAAGAGGATAGGCGCCCAGAGCCCCGATGGGCTGCAGGAAGTCTCACTCGACGTCTTCCATCAGCTCTACGAGGCGGGAGAAGGCCACATCGTATGCATGACGGTGGCACCGGAGCTCAAGCACATGCGGACTCTGGCGCTTGAGGCCCAGAAGAAGGGCATCGTCCTTCTGGCCGGACACACGGACGCGGCCTACGAGAACATCATCGAGGGCATGCAGTGCGGCATCCTGCACTCCACGCACTTCTTCAATGCGATGAGCCGACTGCACCACAGGAACCCGAACTGTGTCGGAGCCATCATGATCCAGCAGGACATGAAGGCCGAGATCATCTGCGACGGTGTCCACGTCCATCCGGAGCTCGTCAAGCTGCTGCTGCGCGAGAAGCCGGTGAGCAACATCGTCATGGTCACCGACTCGCTCAAGCCAACAATGCAGAAGGAGGGCCTGCTCACAGCCAACGGCATGAGCGCCATGCTCAAGGATGGGGCCTTCGTCTCCGCGGAGGATCCGGAGCTCTTCCTCGGCAGCGCGCTGACGCTGCTCAAGGGCGTGCAGAACGTCGTCGAGTGGGGCATCCCGATCGACCAGGCAATCCAGATGGCCTGCGCCAATCCGGCGAGGATCTACAACTTCCAGAAGAAAGGAGCGCTCATCCCTGGCTACGTTGCCAATGTCGCCATCATCAACAGGGACTTCTCCCTCGGTGGCCTCTTCATCAACGGCAAGCTCGCCAGGGGTCAACTAAGCAAGGAGTTCATAAATGTGGTATGACGGATTGAAGGAGAAGGCCCTCTGGGAGGCCTTCGAGGAGATTTCCCGCATCCCCCGCGAGTCGGGGAACGAGGAGGGAATCAGGCAGTGGCTCCTTTCCTGGGCAAAGGAGAGGGGCCTGAAGGCCGACAAGGACAAGGTGGGCAACGTCTTCATCTACGTGCCGGCCAGCGAGGGCCGCGAGAAGGAGGAGGCGCTGTGCCTGCAAGGCCACATGGACATGGTCTGCGTGAAGACGGAGGACAGCAGCCACGACTTCACGAAGGACCCGATCGAGATCCTGTGCGACGGCAAGACCGTCAGGGCGAAGGACACGACCCTGGGCGCCGACAACGGCATCGCCATCGCCATGGCGCTCGCCCTGGCCCAGGACAAGGAATGCTCCCACCCTGCCCTCGAGCTCCTCTTCACGGTCAGCGAGGAGACCGGACTGACCGGCGCTTTCGGCCTTGACGCAAGGAAGCTGTCCGCCCGCCGTCTGGTGAACCTCGACAGCGAGGAGGAGGGTGTGATCTTCACCGGATGCGCCGGAGGAATCGAAATCGACGCAAGCCTCAAGGCCAAGAGCCGCCCCGTCGACAGGGACAAGGTCGACCACTTCCGCCTGACGGTCTCTGGACTGCTGGGGGGCCACAGTGGAGGCGACATCCATCTGGGCCGCGCCAATGCGATCAAGCTCGTCGCCCGGATCATGCACCGCCTGCCGGACTTCATGCTCACCTCCCTCGATGGCGGAACGAGGAGGAACGTCATCCCCTCGTCGTGCACGGTCTCATTCCTCACATCGAAGGAGTACACGGACCTTGTGCCCAGCATCGTCGACCAGGTGCGTGAGGAAGTGGTGAACGAGTACAGGAAGAAGGATCCTGGAGTCTCAGTCACTCTCGAGAGGTTGGACGAGGTTCCGCAGGAGGCCGTCAAGGCCAAGACCTCGGCAGCCTTCATGGAATCGCTCTACCTGACGCCACATGGACCTCAGGCCATGAGCGCCGACTTCGAGGGCATCGTCGAGACATCGAACAACCTCGCCATCGTCTCGCTGAAGGACGAGAAGCTGAGCGCCGTCTCATCCACACGCTCCCTGGTCGAATCGGCACGCAACGAGTGCGCCTACACTGTCGCGGCCGCGGCGGAGGACTTCGGCCTCAAGGTCAGGTTCGAAGGCGCCTACCCCAGCTGGGAACCCGATCCAGACTCCGCGCTGGTAAAAAAGACGGCATCGCTCTACAAGGCCTTCTTCAAGAAGAAGCCGGTCGTGACGACGATCCACGCCGGTCTGGAATGCGGAATAATCAACTCCGTGGTCGAGGGTATGGACAGCGTATCGATTGGCCCCAACCTCTTCGATGTCCACTCCGTCAAAGAGCACATCGAGGTCGACAGCGCCGAAAGGATGATGGGCTTTTTGAGGTACATGCTCGAGAAGCTCTGATCGGCAAGGCCGGAGGTTGCGAATGGCGCCTCCGGCCTCTTTCTGTCCAGACAAAGCTTCACCCGATGCACATCATACGACGGTCCACGAGATGGATGCATACATCGTCGAAGGCCTCACCGTCAGGACCGAGTGCCCTCATGCGCACCTTGTACATCGGGGCATCCTCGGGAAAGTCGTCGTGGGTCAACGACCTGCAGCACGAGGCTGCAGGCATGAGGAGGAGACTCCGGATGCCTGACGTTGACTAGCCCCAGTGATGAGGCTCAGGCCTCTGAACTACGTTGGTCGGGAATATATAGGCACCAGTGGATGTGGCTCTAGTCCACTGCTTCTGCGGTGCATGGCCAAACAGTCCTGTCAGGTAGGGACGGCGCCATGCACGACAAACCCCCTCCAACATGGGCGAAGGGCTACGGAGAGAGAGACTCCGTGACGGCAGCGGAAAGCCGGCCGAGAAGGCGACATTTCCGCATCCTCCTCCAGACACGCATCAGGGGGTGTCTGGAAGAGGAGGACTGGAATCCCCCTGAGACTCGCCGGCAAGGAGGCAGGACGACATGGTATACGTGCTCAACAGCGACGGCTCTCCCCTCATGCCATGCACCGAGGCCAAGGCGAGGCATCTGATTGAAAGCAGGAAGGCGAAGGTGGTGAGGAGGACTCCCTTCACCATCCGGCTGAAGTTCCTGATCGAGGGGGAGGTCAACACTGAGGGCGTCGCGCTTGGAGTCGATGCAGGCTCATCCGTGATTGGAGTCAGCGCGACGACGGAAGGCAGGGTCCTGTTCGAGGCGGAGGTGGAGATCAGGCAGGATGTTCCACAGAACATGGAGGAGAGGCGGTCAAAGCGGAGTGGCAGGCGGAACCGCAAGACCCGTTACAGGGAACAGCGGAGCGCCAACAGGAGACGCCCCGAGGGCTGGCTCACTCCCACGATGGAGACGAAGGTCCGCACCCATGAGAACGTCATCGACAAGGTGTGCTCCATCCTGCCCGTCTCGAGGATCGTCATCGAGAGCGCATCCTTCGACATCCAGAAGATCAGGGATCCGGGAATCGAAGGAGAAGAGTACCAGCAGGGTGAGCAGCTGGGCTATGAGAACGTCAAGGCCTATGTGAAGGCCAGAGACGGCTTCAGATGCAGGAGCTGCGGCTCGAGGGACCATCTTGAGGTGCACCACATCAGGCAGAGGAAGGACGGAGGCTCCAACAGCCCTGACAACCTCATTACTTTGTGCCACGGGTGCCACAGGGCCTGGCATGAGGGGAAGAAGGACATG
>JADIMU010000020.1 GCA_017694495.1 Candidatus Aphodenecus pullistercoris | reverse complement strand
GTCGGCAGCGTCAGATGTGTATAAGAGACAGCCGCCGAGTCGACTCAGGCCCCCGCCGGAATGGAAGGTCTTCCCGAGTGGACCTATGACGCACCCGTCGCCCAGGATGTGATCTACGGCGCCGGCTACGGCAACCTGAGCAACCTGCAGAACTCGATCAAGATGGCACAGACCGCCGCCAGGAACGTCCTCACCGAGTCCATCAGCACGGCAGTCAACGAGATCATCACGACCTACACCAACGACGCCGGCAGCGGAGCCAACCGCCAGGCCATGGACGCCTTCGAGAACCTCTCCATCCAGAACGCCAGCGCCGTCCTCACCGGTGTGACCCAGGAAGAGCTCTACATCAATCCCGCCGACAATTCCGTCTGGGTCCTGATGAGCATTCCCAAGGCCAATGTCGAGACCTCCCTCAGGGAATCCGCAGACGAGGTCTTCCAGAGCGAGACCTTCGTGAGGAACGAGGCTTCCGCCGAGGCCAACGCCATGCTTGACAACGCCATCGAGAAGTACTTCGGTCTTGGTGGAGTCGAGGACTGACCTGTCCATCCGCTTTCAGGACAAGGGGCTGGGATCTTTCCCAGCCCCTGCCTTCAAAAGGAGGAATGCGATGAGGAAGACCATCCTGATCCTGCTTGCCGTCCTGCTGCTCGCTTCCTGTGCGACGGAGACCGACATCGACGAACTCAACGCCGACGGTTCTCCAATCTGGACGACCATCGTCCCCGAGAGCAGCAAGTACGTCTATGGAGTCGGCAGGGCCAAGCTCTCCACAGAAGCAAATTCGGCCAACTCCGCCGACGCCAACGCCAGGGCGGATCTGGCACGCAAGCTCCAGTCGACGATCAAGGAGGCGACCGCCAACTATACAAACGACAGCGAGGGCAGCCTGCTTGACGCCTACGAGCAGATCACCTTGCAGGTCGTCAACTTCACCATGCAAGGAGTGAAGACGGAGCAGCGCTGGAGCGCACCCGACGGTACCGTCTGGACCCTCGTCTCGCTTGAGGCGAAGAGCCTCGACGACCAGTATGCCCTGGCCGCCAACGACTACCTGAACCAGATCGAGGAGAAGAAGGCTGAGACGGAAGACCGGCTCGCCGCCCTTCTTGAGGCCCTCGCCGAAGAGGAAGGCGACAGCCAGATGGTGAAGGATGCCGCTGAGAAGAAAGCTTCCGAGCTGATCAGCGGCTACGACAGCCAGCTGGAAGGCATCGACGTCGAAGCCCTGGCCGCCGCCATCGACGCCTACACGACGAGTCTCGGCTACGTCTGAGAAATAGCAGGTCCAGCCAAAAGGCCGGACCTGCTTTTCTTAATGTGACACCTGGTTCAGATATTCCAGGCGATTCCAATATACGGTTCTATTGCAAGGTCGTAGTTCCAGTCGCCTGTCGTGAAGCTGGTATCATCATCTTCCGATTCGATCAGGTAGCCACCTCCGATGAAGGCGTAGCGCAGCTGGGCGCCTCCTCTGAGCGAGAAGTGACGTGAGAAGTCCCATAACACAGCCCCATCAACCCAGAGTTCAAACTGATACCGAGCGGCCTGGAGACCTTGCACAGCGAAAGGCAAGGCACTGCCCGAAGAAGCGAAACCGCTTCCAAGCTCTACCCAGAGCCCGCTTCCTGCAGGAATCCTGCCTGCCAGTCCAAAGGCGAGCCTCATCTCCATGCGCTCCTGCCAGGGCGCACTGATGTCGCTCGTGTAGAAGGCATCATCCTGGGCAAAGAAGAGAATGGAGTTTGTCGAGAAGCGTATGGCCATACCGAAATAGCCTGGATCGCCGTAGTAGACCCTGTAGTCGGCGCTCGTCGTGAAGGAGCCGCTCTGGTTCGACTTTCCTCCATCCTGATCGACATAGATAGGCAGCAGCATTGCCGATTTCGGGAGGAAGCCGACAGTGTAGTCGAAGCCGATGTCGAGCCCCAGGTAGCGGTCCGTAGCGGCCAGAGGTGACAGGACGAGAATCAACAGAAGCAGTGCGGAAGCCTTTTTGATCATTTCCCCCTCCCTACTGGCCGGAGAAGACCTTGTCCAATTCCTGGGCAAGACCCATCTCCAGTGTCGCGATGACCCGGCTCATGGCCTGGGATACGTTCCTATGGCCCTCGCGGCCGGAGAGCCTGATGCGGCTGACAGTCCGTCCGCTCTGGCGGTCGACGATCTCAAGGTCCACCTCGTAGTCGACATAGACGTTTCCACGTGGGCCATCGCTCGTGCTCGTCGTTAGGCCCCCTGTGAAGACGTAGCGCGCTCCAGACGACCTCGAGACTGCGATGCCCCTGTCCGACAGGCAGCTGCCGACAGCCTTCTCCAGCGCGCCGTCGACATCGCCTGTGATCTCCACGCCGACGGACAGGCCGTCCGCCAGCTGCCGTACGATGGAGTCAAGCTGGCTTCGAAGCTGGAGGATGTCAGCCGCATTGCGGCCAGACACCACCTGGAGGACACGGGCCGCCTCCTCGAGACGGTCGATGTCCTCATAGAGGGCCAAGGCAGCGAAGTAGGCTGGCAGGTCTCCCCTCTTCGCCTGGAGGCGCGAAAGCTCGCTCCTGACTGATGGCATGATGCTGTCGACGACGGAGCCGTAGTACTCCTCGGCCTCATCCCTATCCAGGACGGCACGGGCGTACCACTGGCCGTCGCCTTGCCAGTAGTCCGTCACCGAAGCGCCTACCAGCTCATCCATCGACACACCAACTGAAGTCGCGCTGTGGAAGCTGTCAGCCACAGAGCGCTGGCCGTTGTAGCCGACCTCGCCGGAATAGCTCGATGTGGACGACTGGACGCTCGTCGAGAAGACTGAGCCCAATGCGGAAAGGGCCTGCTGCTGGGCCGTGAAGCGGTCCCAGCCGCTGCCTGTGGCCGCGATGACCTCGTCCTCGTCAAGACCGGAATAAGGCCTGTCCACCCAGCCTGGCGCCCTTGCCGCCGAAAGCGGCAGGACAAGGCATGCCAGGATGAGTGCCAGTATGGTCCTTCTCAGCGCAGACATGTCGAGACCACCAGATTGGGCTCGCCGTCATTGGCGACCCTGACGTCCTCGCGCACGGCCGTGAAGCTGCCTTCGCTCGTGACGTATGTGATCGTGAAGTCGTAGATGCCCGGTGTGAGGCTCATGCCGCCTGCCCAGACCTTGTCGGGAAGGAAGCGGGCCATGCGGGTGTCGGCGATCTCAGTAGAGTCGACCGCCTCGAGCGCCTCCTCATAGGCGACGCGGGCGGCTTTCTCACCTGCACTCCTGAGGATGGGATTGACTCCTGACAGCTGGTCCATGGCCAGGTCGTAGGCCTCTTCGGCGGCCGACTGCGCGGCGAGCATCTTCGTGTAGCCGCGGTAGTAGCTGCCAAGATACTTCGCGCTGGTGTCCATCGCCATGTTGCGCTTGGCAAGCTCGCTGACGTCCTCGAGGACTCCAAGCTCGATCCTCTGGCCATCGGAACACTCGACGACGACGCGCTGGATGTCCGCGTTGGGTCTGTCGATGACATGGGGCCAGACGACCTTGTGGAAGACGCCTCCATCCTCGGCGATGACGCTGACTTCCTCCTTCGTCGCGACGAAACCGGTGAAGCCGATGAAGTTGACGCGGCTCTTTCCGGCCGGGGCGGCAGTATCCTCCTCGCTGACAACGCTTGGATCCGTCGCAGTCTCCTGCAAGGTCCTGTAGTCGACTGAGGCGTTGCCGCTGTCGCCCATGGAAGCGTACATGAGCATGCTCAGGTAGTTGATGAAGGCGCTCGTGGTGTAGTCCTCGACCTCGGGGATCGTGAGGTAGCGGAAGGGATTCGGAGTGAAGGCGAGCACGAGGCTCTCCAGCCAGTTCGTCTGCTCCTCGATGTTGAGCTGGTAGTCGCGGCTGATGATGTTGGCGCGGCGGATCTCGACTGCGGCACCTTCAGCATCACCCATGAGGTAGTAGTTCAGCGCATTGATTCCCCTCAGATAGAGGTTCTCGTAGTTCGAGCCGGCGTAGGCCTTGACGTTGTCGTTGACAAGAAGCCCCTCGATGCTCTCGCTGAAGCTGGCGATCGAGTTGTACTCCATCGTATCAAGGGCCGGAGCGATCAGGCTGATCGAGTCCTCGGGCCTGTTCGCGTAGAAGGTCAGGATGGCCTTGTCGGCCTCGTATACGACGGGCTCCTCGTACTCCTCCTGCATCGACTCGAGCTCGACGAGGGCCTGCTCGATGTCCCCGCTCCTAAGGGCGGTATAGACGGAAGCCTGCTCCCTCGTGGAGGGGCCGCTGGTGGCGCAGCCTGTCAGCAGGATGATGAGGCACAGGGCGATGTATGCAAGTCTCTTCATGATTCACCTCCTACCATCTGACGCTGGGCTCTGTGATGACCTTGCTGATCTCGTCGTTCATGCCCGTCCAGACGGTCAGCGCCGTCTCGACGTCCACGAGCTGGGCGTAGACGTAGTAGGTCCTCACCTCCTGTCTGCCGGACTTCTGGACGATGGTCTGCACGGAGCCCTGGAGCAGGAGGTCGGCGGCGGCCTCGTTGCCTATGCTGGCGGCCTCGTCAGGATTGGCGTTCATCAGGCCATAGTCCTGCTCATAGTGCAGATCCGACAGGAAGCTGCGCTCCGAGACGAAGTCTGCAAGTCCGCTCGAGAAGATGGCGTCCTGCATCTTCCTCGTGACGATCGAAGTGTCGATGTGCTCGTCCGACTCGTTGACGAAGCTGCCGACGCGGATGCGCGGGCGGCGGCTCATGCCTGAGCTGTACTCCATGTAGCGCGGCGAGTGGAACATCTCATCGAGCATCGACGAGCAGATGATCTCGACATCCCTCTCGTTCCAGTCACCGGAAAGCTCTGCGGCGGTTCCAGTCTGGACACGGCTGACCGATGCTGATGAAGAACAGGACATCAGCATTGCCATCAGGACGATGGCGACGACAAGAAGAGCGTATTTTTTCATTTTCTTCCCCTCTTGGGGCGGCTCCCTCAATGGAAGCTGTCCCCCCTTTTTTTAGTAGATTGTAAGGCCGCGGTTTTTGACATGTCAATTTTGAGACATGTCGCCACCCGCTTTTTTTTCAAATATTTTCTTTCTGCACCGTGAGACACAAAACTAGCTGTCAGAGGTTGTCCTCCCGTGCTATAATCCCAGACATGAACCAGCACGAGATTGTCCAGAAGACGACGCTGCTCAGGCGGGATGGAAGCCTCGCCGAATGCGGCTGGGCGCGGCACCCCTACTTCGCCTACCGCAGGGACTATGTCAAAGGTCCCCTCTGGCTGCGCCTAAAGGAGTGGGACTACTACGCCATCCTCGACGAGAAGGCGGGCTTCTGGTGCGCGCTGACCTACAGCGACCTGGGCTATGCAGGACTCTTCGCAGTGGCCTATGTCGACCTCACGCTGGGCAAGGCCGTGCAATGCGACTCGATCCGCCTCCTCAGCCGCCACCGCAGCGGACTTGGCACCTCGAGCACGGATGACGGCAGCTCGACCTATTGCGACAAGGACGGGAAGCTTACGCTGACCTTCATCAGGCGCGGCGACCTGAGGCACATCATCTTCAACGCTCCCGACCTTGTCCTTCCGGACGGTAGACGTGGTCTTCTTGGCGACTTCAGCCTGTACCAGAACAGAGAGAAGGAGAGCATCAACATCGCATCAAGCTGGGCCGAGGACCGCAAGGCCTTCTACCTGAACGAGAAGGTCGTAGGCATGAGGGCCGTCGACGGCTTCATCCGGCGTGGCGGACACAAGAGCGACCTCTCCCAGGACGGCGCCCTGGCCATCCTCGACTGGGGCCGTGGCCGCTGGACGCGCGAGAACACCTGGTACTGGGCAAGCGCCACAGGAGTGCGCGATGGCAAGATTCTCGGCCTCAACCTGGGCTACGGCTTCAGCGACCGCTCCAGCGCCACAGAGAACGCCTTCTTCATCGACGACAGGCTCGTCAAGCTCGGCCAGGTCACCTTTGAGTACGGCAGCGACCTCATGAAGGACTGGAGGATGAAGGACGACGAAGGAAGGCTCGACCTCGTCTTCACTCCATGCACACCGCGCACAAGCCGCTTCAACGTGCTCGTCATCCTGAGCGACCAGAAGCAGTATTTCGGCACCTTCTCAGGCACGCTCATCGACGACGACGGCTCACCTGTCCACCTTGACGGCCTGTGCGGCTTCGCCGAGATCGTCCACAACAAGTGGTAGGCTTGCCCAATGTCGGCAAAGCATATATAGTCACAGCGCTTGGACATTGTCATATAAGGAAAAAAGAACATGAGCGAAGAGAACGGCCTGGAGGCTTTCCGCAGCCTCGGCCTGAGCGGCGCGACACTCGCCGCACTTGAGAAGAAGGGCTTCAGCGAGCCCACAGAGATACAGAAGGCATGCATTCCCCTGCTGCTGGACGGCCAGAAGGACGTCATCGGGCAGGCGCAGACCGGAACGGGCAAGACGGCCGCATTCGGCTTGCCTATCATCGAGCTCCTCGACACGGAGGACAGCTCCACCCAGGCCCTGGTCTTGACTCCGACCAGGGAGCTCGCCATGCAGGTCGCCAAGGAGATCGCCTCCCTCAGGGGCGAGAAGCGCATCAGCGTCGAGGCCATCTACGGCGGCACGAGCTACGAAGGCCAGCTGCGCGCGCTCCGCAAGGGCGTCCAGATCGTCGTTGGCACACCAGGCCGCATCCAGGACCACCTCGAGAGGGGCACGCTGAACCTCAGCAAGCTGAAGTTCGCAGTCCTGGACGAGGCTGACGAGATGCTCGACATGGGCTTCATCGAGGACATCGAGAAGATCCTCGAGCAGACGAACGGCGACAAGAGGATGCTCTTCTTCTCGGCGACGATGCCTGAGCCCATACTCAAGCTCGCGACCCGCTTCATGGGCGACTACGAGCTCGTGCGCATCGCCCGCAAGGAGGAGGAGCCAAGCCTCACGGAACAGTACTACTGCGCCCTGCGCGAGAGCGACAAGAGCGAGGTGCTCACCCGCATCATCGACAGCTACACGAGCTTCTATGGCATCGTATTCTGCAAGACGAAGGTCCAGTGCGAGGAGATTGGACGCCTCCTTTCGGCCAGAGGCTACCAGGCCGAGGCTTTGCACGGCGACCTTTCCCAGAAGCAGAGGGAGATCATCCTCCAGAAGATGAGGGAGCACAAGATCAACATCCTCGTCGCGACGGACGTCGCAGCCAGGGGAATCGACATCAGCGAGCTGACCCACGTCGTCAACTACACGATTCCAGGCGATCCAGAGGTCTACACCCACCGCATCGGCCGCACCGGACGCGCCGGACGCAGCGGCGTCGCGATCACCTTCGTCACGCCCTCGGAGAAGCGCAAGTTCGCCTACATCAGGCGCGTCAACAAGAGCGAGATCCAGGAGTACCGCATCCCGACAGTCGACGAGCTCATGCTGGTAAAGAAGGACAGGATCATAGCCAGCGTCCGCTTCCAGCTCGAGAGGATCAGCGACGACTTCGACGATGTGGCCTCCACCCTCCTCTCCTCGGCCGATGCCGAGACTCTGGTCAAGGCCTTGCTCAAGCTGCACTACGGCAACGAGCTCGACCCGGGACAGTACCATGACATCAGGCTGATAGGCATGCAGGAGGACAAGAGGGCCAGACGTGGCGAGGATGAGCGCCATACAGGGGGCACGACCCGCCTCTTCTTCGCCCGTGGACGCAAGAACCGCCTGACCAAGCGCCTTCTTGCCGACGCCATCATAGCCAAGTGCGGCGTGAGGGACAGCGATCTGAACGACATCCAGGTCATGGACAACTTCAGCTTCGTCAACGTGCCCAGCCGCCTTGCGAACCGGATCATCACAGCCTTCAAGGACATGGGAGAGGATGGACGCCCCCTCGTCGTCAAGGCGAAGCCTGAGGAGGGAGCCTTCCGCTCCAGAAGCCATGCGCGACCCTCGAACAGTGCGACGCGGCGCCAGCGGAGCTGGGACGAGCGCGACCAGCGCCACAGCCGCCAGAGCTTCTACGGCGAGGATGACTGGGAAGGCTACAAGGGCAGGAAGAAGGAGCACGGCAAGTACTCCAGAAAGAAGTGAAGTCCAGTACGGATGCAAAGGGGGGACAGGCATAGGACCTGTCCCCTCCTCTTTACCATGCGATGACGCTGGAAGAGCACCTCACTTGGTGACTGTGAACCTCAGCGAGACGATGATGTCCTCGCTCAGCTGGTCGTAGCCGACGCGCAGCGTCATCGGCAGGTCCTGCAAGCCGATCAGCGACAGCTCGCCCTGGAGCTCGACGCCTGTGGTGAAGGCCGGCGTCGCGCCATCGCGGAACATGAGGTCGCAGAAGAGGGAGAGCTCGAGGTAGTCGACCATGACGAGCTCGCCGAAGGAAGGCTCGGCCGTGAAGGCGTAGCCGAATGAGAGCGGCAGTATGATCAGATAGGGTTCCTGGCCGCCTTCCTTGTCGCCTCCGTTGTCGTCGATGCGGTTCCTGCTGTACGCCTCCTGGCTGTTCGTCAGGAAGCCGTCCGAGATGAAGAGGGGAACCCCACCCTTGCCGTCCACCGAGAAGCGGGAGAAGAAGCCGAGCTCAAGGAAGAAGGTCGTACTGTCCGGGATGAGGTAGAGCCTGGTGTCGGCCTTGACCTGCATGTACTGGTAGAAGTGCGAGAAGTCGGGGCTGTGGAGCATGTAGGCGGTGGCGAGGTTCAGCCTGGCATAGTCGACGATGTTGACGTAGCCCTTGAACTGGGCCGTGAGCATGTACTCGTCCTCGTCCACTCCGTTGTAGGATGTGTAGAAGTCCTGGTAGATCTCGAAGGCCTGGTTGAACTCGACGGTGAAGAGCCTGTTGGAGAAGATCTTCCAGTCCATGCCCTGGCGGATGTAGAGCGTCGGGACATACCAGACGGGCCTCGACTCGAAGGTCAGCGCGCTGTACAGCGAGAGCCTGAAGGGAGGCACTGGGTACCAGGTGAAGTCGACGGAGACCAGGGGATGGGCCTCGGCGTTCCTGTTCGAGGTCGCGTCGAAGGCCCCTCCTCCCAGTACGGACAGCTCGACATGGGGTGTCGCGAGGCGCCACTCCATACCGATGTCGAAGGTGTTCCTCAGATAGTACGGATAATCGTTCGTCTGGAAGCTGTGTATGCCCAGCGTGAAGGTGTTGGACAGCGTCGGCTGCTCTACCCTGGCGAAGTACTGCTGGTTCTGGATGGCATGCTCGATGTTCACCTGGTAGAGGGAGCGCTTGTCGGCGACCGACTGGGAAAGGCCGTGCTTGTACAGCGTGCTGAGGCTGCCGGCCTCGGCGGCAGCGCTCTCATAGCCTATGGCGGCCATCTCCTCTACGGCGGCGAAATCCATGAAGCTGAACTGTTCGACGGCGCAGCGGATCCAGATCATGCGGTCGCCGTAGGTCCTGATCTGGTTGGCGGCGTTCTGCCTCTTCGAGATCTCGAAGGACGTGTTGATGATGTTCAGGATGTTCCTGAGGTTGAGCTCGTCGTTGTCGTAGAAGGTCGTCGAGACGATGACCTGGTCGCAGTAGTCGTAGGCGACGTCGATCGGGGCCAGGTTGACGATGCCTCCATCGATGAGGAGGTGCCCCCTGTACTCCTGTGGCGGGAAGTAGGCCGGAATGGCGAAGGAGGCCATCAGGACATCGCTGAAGGAGCCCTCCATGATCCTGATCTCGCGCTTGGTGACGAGGTCCTGGGCGATGACCATGACAGGGATGTCGAGGTCCTCGATCTGGAGGTCGGAGCCGACGATGGAGTCGACAAGGCCCTTGAAGCCTGAGGGGTCGAGGAGACCGCCCTCGAGCGGGATCGTGAGCTTGAAGAAGGTCGAAAGGTCCCCTGATGTGATCATCGAGATGATCTGGTCGGGCGACAGGCCGGCCGCATAGAGCATGGCTATGATCGAGCCCATCGAGTTGGAGATTATGAAGTCAGGCTCTATGCCCTGCTCCTCAAGGTACTTCAGCACTCCAAGGTGGGCGAAGGCCCTGGCCGATCCGCCCGTCAGTACGAGTCCGATTGGGTCCCTCTTTCCCCCGGTACGCTCGAGGATGCGCTCGCGGAAGCCCTCCTCCCCGTAGGAGATGGGGACATCGGCAAGGACGAGGTCGTCTGCGGCGAGCTGTCCGTCCGTGACGATGATGCTGGTCGCAGCATCCGCCTGACCGATGATTCCATCATCGGCGGGAGATGCTGACAATATTGTGGACGCCACAAGGCAGAGGGCAAAGAGGCTTGCCAGTTTCTTGAGCATTAAGTTCTCCAAAGCTTTGTCCGCCCCGTCTGCGGGGACGCTCCATCCACTATAATGGAGAGGGGCGAAAGATTCAATTGAAAACGGGTGATATGACACAATGCGCACACTGGCGGCACCCAGTGACAGATCCACATGCATCCTCTTCCACAATATACGATTGCAACTGGAATGCGGGTCCCTGATCTCGTCCACAAGGAACTTGTGGTCAGGCGGCCTGCCACAGGCGGAAGCAAAATAATACACACAGTCGAAGTGTGTGTATTCGGTACAGTAATCTTAGCCGCACTCGGGATCGAACCGAGATGGCATTGCTGCCGGCAGATTTTGAGTCTACTGCGTCTACCTGTTCCGCCATGCGGCCAAAAGCAAGGCTTATCCTAGGGGCAAAACGTACTGCCCGTCAAGAAGTGGAGGCCCATCGCTGGGCCTCCGGAAGGATTCACTCCTCGACTACTTCGAAATCCTCCACTCCAGCACCGCACACGGGGCAGACGAAGTCTTCAGGAAGGCTGTCGCCTTCGTATTCATAGCCGCAAAGGACACATCTGTACTTCATAGTTTCCTCCTTATCAAGAATTGTTATCGATAGTATAACACAGCCTTGGCCTGTGGGCAAGACTAGATCTGGTAGTGGTCGTCGTAGCGCTTCTCCAACAGACGTCTGACGTAGCCGTCGCTCTTTTTGAGCATGCGGCTGCCGCGCGTGATCCGGCACAGGCTTATGTGCAGCTCGTTCGCGATCGTCCTCTGGCTCACATGCCGGTACAGGTCGTTCATCAGCTTCCACCGGATCGTGAAGTCCCGCCTCTCCGATTCGGTGAACATGTCCTCGAAGAGGGCCTTCACATCCTCCGGAGTCCTTGCCTCGGCGAAGACGCCAAGCAGGTCCTCGTATGATGCGCTCAGGTCGATTTCCGGTTCAGCAATCTTCTTCTTTGCCATGGTCTGTCTCTCCTATCAATCAGAACGCGGGAGCGAAGAAGCCCAGGAAGGCCCGCAGCAGACGGCGGGCGATGGAGATCCGGTCAAGGTCCTCCAGCTCCTGTTCCTCTCCCCTCGCGATCGCGTAGAGTGTATCCTTTCTGACTTCCTCGACCATGCTTCCTCCCGTGAAGAGCACAGACAGCTCGAAGTGGAGGAAGAGGGAGCGGAAGTCGAGGTTCGCTGTGCCGACAATGGCGATGCGGTCGTCGACGACCAGCGTCTTGGAATGGATGAAGCCCGGTGTGAACTCGTAGACCTTCACGCCTTCCCTCACGAGGCGCTGGTAGTTGGACTTTGTGACCTCATGGACGGTCTTCTTGTCCGGAATGTGGGGACAGACTATCCTCACATCGACCCCGCTGTGGGCCGCGATCGAGAGGGCCGTCACCAGCTCGCTGTCCAGAATGAGGTAGGGCGTGACGATCCAGCAGTAGCTGCGCGCGCTCGTTATCGCCTGGAGGTAGACGTTGTGTGCGGCGGCCGTGTCGTCGAAGGGGCTGTCGGCGAAGGGCTGGACGTAGCCGTCGTCCTTCTCGACGAGGCTGGGCCTGCAGGCTTCGTAGTCGACACTCTCCTTGGCCAGCTCCTTCCACACGGACAGGAACATCAGCGTCATGTTCCACACGGCCGAACCCGACAGTCTGAAGGCGTTGTCCTTCCAGTAGCCGAAGCGGATTTTCCCGTTGATGTACTCGTCAGCCAGATTGAGTCCGCCCGAGTAGCATACGTTGCCGTCGATGTTCAGGATCTTCCTGTGGTCGCGGTAGTTCAGCCTGGGGTTCATGTGGATGGCGACCGGGTTGAAGGTGTAGGCCTTGAAGCCCATGGAGCGCAGTGTGCGCGCATAGTTCTTCGGCAGCACGTTGATGCTCCCCAGATCGTCGTAGATGATCCTGACGTCGACGCCCTCTTCCCTCTTGCGTCTGAGCTCTTCGAGGACAGTGTCCCAGAAGCGGCCCGGGGCCAGGATGAAGTACTCGACGAAGATGAAGCGCTCGGCCTTCCTGATGTCCTCGACGAGGTCGCGCAGGAACTCGTCCGCGAAGGGGTAGTAGCGCACCGCAGTGCCCTTCCAGGGGGCGAAGCCCGTCACGGAGTGGATGTATGACATCTGGCGGCTCTCCTCGCCGGCAAGTCCAGCACCCTGCCCCTCCATCTCGCTGTAGCGTCCTATGTCGCGCGTCAGGATGATCTTCCTGACCGCCTTGCGTCCTATCTTCTTGTTGCCGAAGATCAGGTACAGGAAGCCGCCGGCCAGGGGAAAGACGAGGAGGACGAGCAGCCAGGCGTTCTTGTACTCGGGCGACTCGTCCCGCGTCGAGACGAAGAGGGCCGTGAGGAAGGTCAGCGCCAGACTGATCCACAGGACGTAGAGGTTGTTCGAGAAGATGAAGAGTCCACCGACGAGGACGACGAACTGGATGACGATCAGCAGTGCGCTCCAGAAGAGGCGCGACGAGAGGAGTCTGATGAGCTTCTTCACTTGGCACGACTCCTGAGCGAGAACTCGCATCCGCAGTAGTCCTGGCGGTAGAGCCCCAGCTCCTTCGCCAGCTGGATGGAGCGGTTGAAGCCGTCCTTCTTCTTGAAGTCCCACTCTTCGAAGGATGGGAAGGCTGCCCCTTGGTCGAAGATCTTTCGGCTGGACTTGAAGCGTGAGACCGTAAGCGTCGTGCAGAAGCGTGGAATGCCGAGCCTCTCGGCCTCGGCGGCGGCGCGGGCGAGGTTGTAGTGGAAGCACAGCGCGCAGCGCCCTCCCCCTTCCCTGTCGTCCTCATGTCCCCTGACGGCCTCGAGCCAGGCGGCGTGGTCCTGCTCCTCCCTTATGGCCTCGAGGCCGTAGTGGCGGGCGACCTTGACCACCTCTTGCCACCTCTTGTCGAACTCTTCAGCCGGATAGATGTTGCTGTCGGAATAGAAAAGCACAGGAGTGAGCCCCTCTGACAGGAGGCGCTCGATCGCGGCGGTCGAACAGGGTCCGCAGCAGACATGTACAAGAATGCGGCCGTCTTCAAATTCCACGCGACAAATATTAACATAGTTCTCAGTTTTTTCCTAAGGGGTATCATCTTGGACAAGAACAGGATCATCTGCTACCTGACGCTCATCATCGCCATCCTCCTTCTGCTGTACGGAGGACTCTCCACGGCCGCGACCCTCATCCTGGCCGTCGTGGCCATCGCCATCATACTCTTCACGCGGCGCGCCTACCTCTACTTCGTCAAGGCCAACCGCATCTACAGCGCCCACGACTATCCTCGCTACGACGAGGCCTTCAAGTACTACAAGAAGACGCTGAAGGCGGGCATCAGCCCCAAGTACACGGTCCTCACCGCCACAATCCTGATCCAGGAAGGCGAGATGGATGAGGGCAAGGCCGCGCTGGAGAAGCTGCTGGGCCAGCGCTTCGTCAAGGACGAGACGATCAGGAGCCAGGCCAAGTGCGCCCTCTCCCTCGTGCCCTACTCACAGGGTGACTACGAGAAGGCCCTCGAGCTTTGCCAGGAAGTCTACGAAGGCAGCTACCGCGACAACATCCTCTACATCAACATGTGCACCTACCTTTTGGCCCTGGGCCGGGTGAAGGACTTCCGCCGCGTCGTGCGCGACTTCTCGCAAAAGCCGGTCACAAGCCTCGCCATGCTCGACCTCCAGGCCGTCTACCAGCTGCTCGAGGGCGACTGGAAGGGTGCGCGTGCGATGCTCGTGGCCCTCTTCGAGAAGAACGGCCACTTCTCCTTCGCCGACCCCTATCTCCACATGGCCCAGATCATGATGCACTACGGCGACGGCCAGGCCGCCCTCGACTACATCAGAAGGGCCCTTGCCGACGTGAAGTTCCGTCCTGTGACGGTCATACCGGCCGCGATGCTGGAAGAGCTTGTGCGCCTGCTCGAGGATGGGACGAAGCTTGTGGACGTCATGGCGAGCTGCGATGCCGATCCCCTGCCACTGCTCAACGGAAGGCTGCCTGAGATCGGGGCGCACCCCGGCTACGTCTTCGCGGACAGAGGAGAGCTCGAGAGCGTCGACGAGGAGGTCCAGCGCCGCCTCGAGGCCGAGGAGAAGGAACTGGAGGACAAGGAGCCGGACACGGCCCTCAACGACGATGACGAGGAGTGGCTGCGCCGCCACGGGAACAGCTAGTTCTTGAGGGGGACAACGAAGCTCATCCGGTCACGGGTCAGGACAGTCTCGGGGAAGATGGCCTTCGCCTCCTCCAGGAGGAGCCTCAGCTCCCTGTCGCTGTAGCGTGGGGAATAGTGCTGGAGGCAGAGCTTGGCGGCATGGGCATCCTTTGCGACCATGGCGGCCTGGGCGGCCGTCATGTGCTTCTTCTCGGCCGCATCGGCCTCGAGGGAGGAGTCGAACATGCCCTCGCAGAAGAGTATGTCCGAGTCGTGGGCGTAGTCGGCCAGCTCGGGAAAGTACTGAGTGTCCGTAATGTATGTGAACTTGCGCCCTTCGCGTTTCTGTCCCAGGACCATGGAGGGCTCGACCAGCTGGCCGTCCTCGTTCAGGACGCTCTGGCCATGCTGGAGTGCGGACCACAGGGGGCCGCGGGGGACCTTGTGGGCCAGCGCCTTCTCGACCGAGAACTCGCCGGGCCTCGGCTTCTCCACGAGCGAGTAGCCGTAGCACAGCTTCGTATGGCGCAGCATGAAGGCGTTGACGCACAGCGCATCATCCTCGTAGACGACACCCTCCTCCACGCTCTGGAAGATGATCGGGTAGTTTATGTACATGTCGAGGATGCGGCGCGAGGAGTCGATGTACTCGCCCAGACGCTGTGGGCCGTAGATGGTCAGCGGCTCGCTGCGGTCGACCTGGCTCGAGAGCATGAGGAGGCCTGGCAGGCCGGTCACATGGTCTGCATGCATGTGGCTGATGAAGATCCGGCTGATGCGCTTCCAGCTGAGGCTGAGCAGCTTGAGGGAGACCTGTGTGCCCTCCCCGCAGTCGAAGAGGAACATCTCGCCTTCCCTTCTGACGAGTGCGCTGGTGAGGAAGCGGCCCGGCAATGGCATCATGCCGCTGGTTCCGATGCTGAAGACTTCGAAATTCACAGCCTTCGATACTATCAGGAAAGCAAGGCCTGGCGCAAGGAAGAGCCGAGGGCCTTCCTCAGGCTGAGATGGAGGCTGACCGAGGCGCTCAGCAGCATGGCGATGACCATCGCGATGAGCATGAGGACGGGGATGTGCAGGCTGAAGTTCGTCACATAGCTCTGCAGTGCGGGAAATGCGGAAGCGTCCAGGTGGGACAGCAGCGGTATGGCGATGGAGGCCAGGACGAGGCCCAGGATGGTGCCTGCCGTCGCTGCGACGGCGACGCGCTTGAGCGTTATGCGCACGTAGCATGATTCCATCTCCCGGCTCGAGGTGCCCATGAGGAGCATGAAGGCGATATCCCTCCGGTCGCGCTCGATGTACTCGGCGGCGAGGGAGAGGGCGAAGAAGCCCGCCAGAAAGGCGATGAGGATGACGATGACGCTCAGCGAGGTCACGGACAGCTGTATGTTGGCCCAGATCGACCTGTTGGCCTGTCTGTAGCTCATGGACGGGATGCCCGCCGAGGAGAGGCTGGAAGCCAGAGCGTCGGCGTCGCCTTCCGTCATGACCTCCCAGCTGCTCTGCCCGTCTATGATGGCGCGGGATGTGAAGACGAGGACGGAGTCGAACTCTCCGTAGCCCGTGTTGTAGGTCCCCCCGATGAAGAGGTAGACGGGACGGGCCCGGCCCAGCGAGCTGTCGAAGAGCATGAGGGCCATGCGTCCGCCGGCCTCCACGCCCAGCTGGTCGGCAAGCTGCCTCGAGACCACCACAGAGTGGAGCGACGTCGGGTTCTCGACGATCTGGACGTCCAGAGCCTCGCGCCGACTGGGGAAGAAGTAGTCTTCGTCGACGCCCTTGACGCTGACGAGGGCTGTGGCATCCCCGCTGTATGCCAGGGCTGAAGTGGACTCCACTGCAGATACGATCGCCTCATCGGGCAGCATCGAGGCCTCAGGCTCGGCAAGGCAGGTCACGGATCCTCCTCCCAGGAGCTGGAGGACGTCCTCCAGTCCGTCGGCCATCGAGCGGATGAAGCTCATGCTGAAGGAGAGGGCCATCATGATGAAGACCACAAGCAGGGTCGACAGCGAGGTCCTGAGCTTCCAGCCCAGGCTCTGGCCACGGCCGGCCTTGCGCCTGACATAGAAGGCGAGCGAGGGGCGCATCAGCTTCTCAGCTCCTTGCCGCACAGCGTGAGGCGGCGCTCAAGACGGGAGGCGAAGGCGAGGTTGTGCGTCACGAGCATGAGGGCCACCCCACGCTCCCTCACCTGCTCCAGGAGCATGTCCTCGACGATGCTCTGGCTCTCCTCGTCCAGCGCGCCTGTCGGCTCGTCGGCGAAGATGATCTCCGGTCCGGTGGACAGGGCGCGTGCGATCGCGACGCGCTGCCTCTCCCCTCCCGACAGCTCGAAAGGCCTGTGGCCTGAGCGCTGTCCAAGGGAGAAGGCCTCGAGGAGCTCCTGGGCCCTGGCGAAGGCCTCCTTCGGCCGCAGCCCCTGGTTGAGGAGGGGCATGGCGACGTTCTCAAGGGCGCTGAAGTCCTCCAGGAGGAGGCTGTTCTGGAAGACGAAGCCCATGCGCTCGCGTCTGAGGGTGGCGAGCTGGGCGTCGGACATGTCCGTCGCGTCGAGCCCGGAGTAGAGGACACGGCCAGAGCTCGGCTTCTCGATCAGGGCCGCGATGTACAGCAGAGTGCTCTTCCCGCTGCCGCTCTTTCCGACGATGGACAGGCCCTCCCCCCGCCTCACTGTGAGGTCGATCGAGCGCAGTATCTCGAGCTTGCCGCCGCCAGAGGGCATGTCGAAGCTCTTCGAGACGGATTCAAGGCTGAGTATCACATCGTTCATACAGCGTTGAGGACCTCCAGGACCTCGTCCTCCCTCAGCCGCAGGGCGAAGGCGACCATATAGCCCAGGGCCGAAAGGAGCGTCATGCACACGCACAGGATCAGGAAGAATATGGGGTCGATGGCGAAGCTTGCCAGCGAGAGGGAAGGGAGCATGTGTGGCAATGTGGCAAGCAGAATGGCGCTCAGGACGAGGCCAAGCACCATCGCGATGATGCACATCAGGGCGCCAAGCAGGCCGAAGGTCAGGCAGAGGCGGCGCTTCGTCATGCCCATCAGGGCGAGGCTGGCGCATTCGCGGCGCTTCGTGTGCGAGAGCATGAGGGCGCTCTGGACGATCTGCACGAAGACGATGATGTACAGCGAGCTGAGAAGCAGCGTCATGACGACCTTCTCCAGCTGGAGGGCCGAGTGGAGGATGCTCTCCCTCTGCCACCAGAAGGTGCATCCGTAGCCATCAGCCTCGAGCGAGGAGGCAAGCTCCTCCTCACCCACCTTCAGGTCCTTGAAGGCGACAGTGTACTCGAGTCCTTCCGGAGCGCTGTCCAGCGGAGCGAAGACATAGAGGGAGTTGAAGTCGCCCAGGCGGCTCTGGAAGAGGCCTGAGACGGCGTAGTCGCGGCTGCGTGGCGCCATGCGCACCGCATTGCCCTCCTCCAGCGTCGTCAGACTGACCGACATGGGCACGCTCTGGCCATAGGGAAGCAGTACGCCGGACAGTCCCTCTCCCACTGCGTATATCCCGGAGAAGTCGTAGGAGCCGTCGATGTAGCGCACGACGACGCCCCGGCTGTCGGTGGATGTGGACAGCAGTCCACCCTGCTCCTTGTAGTGGAAGACCTTCGCCACATCGCCGTAGCGCTCCTCGAGCCAGAGGGCCTCGTCGAGGCTCTGGACGCTGACAGTCACAGGGAAGCTCCTGACCTCCCTCACCGCATCCATCCGGCCGTTCTGGAGGGCGTCCATGATCGAGATCACGCACAGCATGAGCACGGTCGACAATGCCAGGCCCAGCATGATGCGCAGCGTGCGTCCGCGGTGGCGGTTCGCCGGGGAGAACATGTAGCGGAAGACGAGGCGCAGCGTCATAGCATCTCCAGCGAGATGACCCTGAGGCCGTCAAGGTCGTACAGGACGCGGGCGTAGGGCTCGCCCTGGCGGTAGTATTCCACATACTGCCTTCCATCCTGGAGGTGGATGCGCACCTCCTCGACAAGGCCCGAGGCGAGCGAGACGCTCTGGACGAGATCCCCGTCGACATAGTAGCTGTCGACACGGCGGCCATCGGCGCTGCGGCTCATGAAGAAGAGGTCGCCGGAACTGTCGTATTCGTAGTCCTCACGCCAGATGACAAGGCCATCAGCACCGCTCAGGGTGCGTGATGAAAGGCGCATGGATGGATTGTAGACAGAAGTCAGGATGCCCTCATCCGTCTCCTCGACGAGGCTGACCGAGCCGTCCTCGCCGACCTGGGCCTCTCCTGATGCGAGCGCGTCTCCACTGTTCTGGAGCGCTGTGAGCTCCACGCTGTGGTAGCCGTCCTCCTCCTTCCAGGCCACAGTGTCCGCGCTGAAGAGCCAGACGCCATCCCCATCGATCCTCCAGACGGCGGAAAGTCCTGTGATGGGGCTGAAGTCGTAGACGGTCAGGCTGGACGTGCCGTCGCTGTGCGTCGTCAATATCGAGTCCAGCGTCCCGTCGGCCCTGTAGGTGTAGGAGAGCCTCGTGCCATCCTCCCTCACCTCGTCCACAGGCCGGCCGCCGCTGAATGTGATGGTGACCTCCGTGTCCACACCAGAGCGGACCAGAGTCCCATCGCTCCTGTCCTCTGTGGCGACGAGCTGTCCCTCATAGTACAGACGGCGCTGAGAACCCTCCTCGACGATCCACCAGCCACCATCAGGCTCCCCCTCGAGCACAGCGAGGGGCTGCATCAGGGCGTTCGACTGCCATATTGCGGCCCACAAAGGCATGGGAAGGGCCAGCAGGAGGATGGCCAGGAGCCTCAAGTCAGGCCTCCAGACCTACCAGGGCGTTGAGGAACTCGTCCTTGTCGAAGGGGTGGATGTCCTCGTAGCGCTCGCCAGTGCCGACGAAGAGGATCGGAAGGCCGAGCTGCTGGCCGATCTGGACAAGGGCCCCACCCTTCGCGGCCGAGTCGTACTTGGTCAGGATGACGCCATCAAGATGGACGGCGCTGTTGAAGAGCATGGCCTGGCTCAGGCCGTTCTGTCCCGTCGTCGCGTCGATGACCAGGAGCTTGCGGTAGCGCTCTGCCGGGATTCCACGGCCGGCGATGATCTTGTCGATCTTCTGCAGCTCCCTCATCAGGTTCTCCTTGTTGTGCATGCGCCCGGCAGTGTCTGCGAGGACCAGGTCGTCACCCTGGGCCAGCGCGCTGGTCAGGGCGTCGTAGACGACGGCTCCGGGATCGCTGCCGGAGGACTGCTTGACTATCCTCATGCCCAGGCGCGTGGCGTGGATGTCGAGCTGGTCGACCGCCGCCGCGCGGAAGGTGTCGGCCGCGGCCAGGAGGACCTTCTTGCCACCCTTGCGGTACCAGGATGCCATCTTGGCTATGCTCGTCGTCTTGCCCACGCCATTGACGCCGAGGATCATGAAGACGTTCAGACCGCCGGGCGCGAGGTCGACGGAAGCCGTCTTCACATAGGGATCGAGCAGCCTCTTCATGATCTGCTGCAGGTCCTCGACCGTCTTGGCCCTCTCGGCCTTGGCCTCCTTGCGCAGCACTTCGACGATCTCGTCGGTCAGCCGGGCGCCGAGGTCACCCTCGATGAGGGTGTCCTCCAGCTCCTCGAAGAAGGCCTCGTCTATCTTCCTTGAGGTGAAAAGCCCCTTGAGCTTCTCCCTGAACTTGTTGAACATTCCTTTCCTCCCTAGAGGTAGACATCCTTCGCCCTGTCGTAGTAGGCGAGCATGTCATGGATGAAGTCTATCAGATTGACCACCCCGATGCCAGCGCTCAAGGTGCTGACAGGAGCCATCCAGAGGGCCGTCTCGGGGTAGATGGTGGCAAGCGAGCTCGTCACGACGTAGAGGCCGAAGGAAAGGAGGGCGTTGCGCATCGCGCGGTACATCCCGTCCTTGGCCTCCATCACGAGGCCATCGTTGCCCATCCACTGCGGCTTGAGCGTGAAAGACTGGAAGCCGCCCTGGCCTGAGAGCTGGATCTCGGCCTTGTCAAAACCGGGCGCCGAAAGGCTCAGGACGAGGCTGTCGGCCTGGAAGCTCGTCGTCAGCGGCAGCTGGACCTCAAGGCCGAAGAGCCTGGCGCGCACTCCTGTCGGGTGGGCCGTGAGCGTCACAGTCTCCTCGTCGAGGCTCCGCCTCTCGCCCGAGAGGACGCACACCTGGCCCGGCTGGCAGTCGACCGGGATGGCAAGATCCGCCATGCCGCCTCCCGTGACGGTCACGGAAGAGGTCGCTCCAGCGTCGACGAGGGCGAAGGACGAGGCCATGGGAATCTCATTGCCCTGTCCGTCCAGCAGCCGCGACGAGGGGAAGGCAGAAGAATCCAGGACGCACAGCGAGGGCACGAAGAATGATGCCATCGCCGCGAGGACCTGTCCGCTCAGCCCATCGAGCGAGCCGGGGACGTAGAGCGATGAGAAGATCGGACTCAGCCGCCCTTCGATGTAGAGCCAGACCTCGAGTCCACCCAGACTGTCGCGTGGGCTGTCGAGGAAGACGAAGACCAGGTCGAGGTCCCTCGACAGATGGGACAGCATGGCCTCGTCGAGCGAGTCGATGAAGTCCGCCGGGGCGCTCAGGGGCACGATCTCGTAGACGGGACTGCTCTCGTAGTATGGGACGTAGGAGGCTGGTGTGGTCACGCCCACCTCCCTCTCGGCGGCATAGGCCTCATGGACTGCGCTTGCCTGCCTCCTCGCCTCGGCCTCCTGGTGGCGGTTGTAGTTGACCACTTCCAGCCGGCCCACCCGGGGCATGAGGGTGAAGAGCCTGTCGAGCAGGCCGCCGGCATAGTCCTCCAGCCCTCCATCGGCCAGAAGGCCGACACGAAGCGTCCCTGCCGCAAGTGGCAGGGACAGCATGAGGGCCATGACGAGGACCACCAGGCGGCGTGGCGACAATCAAGCCTCCTTGGCCCAGTTGAGGTAGGCCTCGATGAAGGGGTCTATGGCGCCGTCCATCACAGCATTGATGTTGCCGCTCTCGACATTCGTCCTGTGGTCCTTGACCAGTGTGTAGGGCTGGAAGACGTAGCTCCTGATCTGGCTGCCCCAGGCGATGTCCTTCTTGGCGATGGCGTTCTTCTGATGCTCCTCCTCCCGCTTGCGCTGGTAGTACTCGTACAGGCGGCTGCGGAGCATCTTGAAGGCCACTTCCTTGTTCATGAACTGGCTGCGCTCGTTCTGGCACTGGACGACGATGCCCGTCGCGTAGTGGGTGATGCGGACGGCGGAGTCCGTCTTGTTGACATGCTGGCCGCCGGCACCTCCCGCGCGGTAGGTGTCGAGCCTGTAGTCCTCCGGCTTCAGCTCGATCTCGATGTCGTCGTCGATGACGGGCGAGGCGTAGACGCTGGTGAAGGAGGTGTGCCTCCTCTTGTTGGCGTCGAAGGGTGAGATCCTGACGAGGCGATGGACGCCGGCCTCACCCTTCAGATAACCGAAGGCGTAGGGGCCGCTGACGCGCACAGTGGCGCTCTTGATGCCACCCTCATCCTCCAGGAGGTCGAGGATCTCGCTCTTGAAGCCATGCCTCTCGCACCAGCGCAGGTACATCCTGAGCAGCATGTTGGCCCAGTCGCAGGCCTCCGTTCCGCCAGCTCCGGCGTGGATCGAGAGGAACATGTCGTTCTTGTCGAACTTGCCGTCCAGCAGGGTCTTGAGCTTGAGCGGCCTGAACTCCTCGTCCAGAGTCTGGATCTGGGCGTCGAGCTCGCCCGAGAGCGACTCGTCGTCCTCGCTGGAGTACATCTCGATCAGCTCGTCGATGTCCTGGATGTCCTTGACGAGCTTCTGCCAGGGGTAGTAGCTGTCCTTGAGCGCGTTGAGCTCGGCGAAGGTCTTCTCCGCCGCATCCTTGTCGCCCCAGAAGTCGGGAGAAGCCGTCTTCTCCTCGAGGGCTTTTATCTGACTGGGGATGTCAGAGGAGTCAAAGACGCCTCCATACGTTGTAGGCTTCCTCTTTTATCGTGTCGAATAGGGCTCTGTTCTGCAGAAACATGTCATTTCTCCTTCGTGCTTGAGATGCGCGTCACGATGTTGACGCTGCTGGTGCCCAAGGGCGCCAGGCTGACCGGGAAGGTCAGCATCACCTTAGTATAGAGATAAAACTGCTGGGAGCCAAGCGTGGTCACCTCGCTCTGGTAGCGGTTCTCCTCGTTGACGGTGAAGCTGTCCGTGCTTGTGAAGGAGAGCTGGATGTCGGTCTCGTTCTCGTCGAAGCGGACGTTCCTCACGCCTGAGAGGGCCGAGCCGACGAGCACGGAGCGCGGCTTCTCGAAGGCGTAGCCTCCGGCGCCCTGGAGCGTCAGGTAGACCGTCGTCGTCCAGCTGCCTTCAAGCACCTCCCCGCTTTCGTTGACGATCGTGTGCGCCAGATAGAGGTTCTGGTTGCTCAGGCGGTAGTGCTTGCTCACCGAGAAGGGCCTGCTGTCGTCGCCGGCAAGAGTGAAGACGAAGTCGCTGCGGCCCCGGTTGACGCTCTCCAGACAGTAGGGCTCGCATGAGAGGTCCCAGACCTGGCCGCCGAGCTGGTAGCTGTCCACGAAGGAGCGGCGGCGCTCGCTCCTGGTCCTGACCTTGGACCAGGGGGCCACCGTGTCGAGGACGTTGACCTTGAGCTCGCGTGAGGAGTACTCGCACACGGAGGCGCCCAGCGGGCTGAAGACGGCGCTGGCAAGCCGTCCGTAGCAGAACTCCTCCTCCATCCCGTCCTCGTCCAGGTCGGCGCAGGTGGGCTTCAGTCCCGCCTCGATCAGACTGTCCTCGACCTCGAGGACGGTGTGGAAGAACTGTCTGTGCTCGTCCAGGCTGAGACATGAGGCGTGGGTGTCGCACAGGAAGAGGGAGCCGGATGGCAAGGTGGCAAGCTGCTCGCCCAGGCGCTTCCTGAGGACGCGGTCCTTCTTGGCGCCGTCGACGAACTCGCTGAGGGCAAGGTAGCGGCCCAGCATGTAGCGGAAGCTGCCGTTCAGGCAGAAGAGCTCGTTGAAGGAGCTGAGACCACCGGCATAGGCATCGCGTCCGAACCAGCCCGAGGAGAGGTAGCCCACCTCACGCACACTCAGATCGCGCGCCAGAGTCAGGGTCATGCCCCTCTCCTCCGCCGCCTCGAACAGGCGGGTGAAGACGGTGTACAGCCTCTCGTCGTCCTCCCGGTTGTAGCTGGCACCCTGGCACAGCTGGTCGATGTTGACCATGCACACCAGATCCTCCCCCTCCCCGCTCCTGTGCACGACGTCGACCATCTCATCGACGAGCTCGTCGAGGGTCATTCCGTTCTGGGCGTAGGTGCTCACGAGGCGACAGAAGCGGTCGTTGGACAGAAGGACGTCGATTTTCCTTCCAAGCTCGTTCATCCTGACTGCGGAGGGACGGAGGCTCTTCTGGTTGAGGGCGTCGTAGGAGGAGATGACGAGGCGCTCTAGGCCTATCGTCTTCATCATGGCGACGACGCTCGGCGCCCAGATCTGCCCGTAGCACCAGAGGCTGGTCGCCCTGACGCCGTAGGTCCTGCGGATCAGCGTGGTCGTCCTCTCGACGCTGGCTGCCCTGTCCTTGTGGGGGATCAGGGGGAGCACTGTGTTGTTGTAGGCCATGGTCATCAGCTCGATCGATCCGCTGCGCGCCAGGGACGAGATGAGGAGGTTCATCTCGGGATAGCTGCGGCGCAGGTAGTCGGTCAGGGCGCTGCCCAGGGCCAGTGAGAGTCGGCAGTCCCTATTGTCGTGGATGTAGGTCAGCAGCGGCTTCAGGATGCAGCCGAGCGAGCGCGTCGAGACCGAGGCGGGGCTTGCTGAGGATATCTGGGTGTAGAAACCGAGGACGAAGTTCAACTGTCGACCTCCGATGTCAGCGCTCGACTATGCACTTCTGGGGGCAGGCGGAGGCGGCTTCAGCCAGCTGGCTGTGGTCCTTGGCGTAGTCGATCGTGGACAGGAAGCGCTCCACATGGCAGCCGGAGGACGGGAACTTGTTCTCGCAGATTCTGCATCCGATGCATGCGACCTTGCACTTGCTCCTGACCTTGGCTCCGCTCTCATGGTTGTTGCATGCCACGACATGGCTCGCGCTGGCAGGAATCATGCGGATGGCTCCCGTCGGGCAGACGGAGGTGCACTTGCGGCAGCCGATGCACTTGTCCGGGTCGACCTTGATGAAGCCCTCCCCGTCACGCGCGATCGCGCCGGCGGGACAGACCTTCATGCAGCTTCCCAGGTGGAGGCAGCCCTCCTTGCATGCGTTGGGACCTCCCTGGAGCAGGTAGGCCGCGTTGCAGTCCGCCATGCCGGAGTACTGGAAGTCGACAGTGGTGTCGGCCGCGTTTCCGCGGCAGTGGACGAAGGCCACCATCTTCTCGCCGGTCAGGCTGACGCTTCTGCCCATGATGGCACCCATCTTCTCGGCGAGGGCCGCGCCTCCGGGGGCGCAGGCGCCTATCTCGGCTTCGCCCTTGAAGACGGCCTCGGCGTAGGCCGAGCAGCCGGCGAAACCGCAGCCGCCGCAGTTGGCGCCGGGCATGATGCCCTCCAGCTGGACGAGCTTCTCATCCTTGACGACGGCCAGCTTGTGGTCGGCGATTGCCAGGCAGAGGCCCAGGACGAGGCCCATTCCACCAATGACGAGAAAGGCTGAAAGTATGGCTGTGAACATCACTCCCTCCCCCTATACCAGATGAAGATTCGTCAGCAGGCTGCTGTCGAAGGCCATGAAGGCCAGGGCCATCAGGCCAGCGCTGATGAAGGCGATGGGCACGCCCTGGAAGACGCGCCTGACGGGTGTCGTCTCGATCCGCTCGCGGATGTTGGACATCAGGATGATGGCCAGCGTGAAGCCGAGTCCTGCAGCCAGGCCGGCCGTGAAGCTCTCGAGCATGTTGTAGCCCTCGTCGATGTTGATGATGGCGATGCCCAGGACGGCGCAGTTCGTCGTGATCAATGGCAGGTAGATGCCCAGGGCCTTGTACAGGGAGGGGCTCATCTTGCGGATGACGGCCTCGACGACCTGGACAAGGGCCGCGATGACCAGGATGAAGCTGATCGTCTCGAGGTACTCCAGAGCGAAGGGGACGAGGAGGAAGGTGTAGACGGCGTAGCACACGACGCTGGCGACAGCGGTGACGAAGGTGACGGCCATGCCCATGCCGATCGCGCTCTCGCTGTTTTTAGAGACGCCGATGAAGGGGCACAGTCCCATGAACTGGACCAGGATGAAGTTCTGGATGAAGACGTATGTGATTATGATTCCGATGTAGCTCATGCCTTGCCTCCCCTCTTTCTGGCCAGCCTCTCACCGTTCCAGATGAAGAAGGCCTTGAGATAGCCCATCAGCAGGAGGGCGCCGGCGGCCAGGGTGAGGACCCTGATAGGGCTCTCGCTGAGGCCCGGCAGCGTGATCACCAGGCGCTGCGTCTCGCTGAGGTTGAAGAGTGTGATCGTGCCGTTGCCGAAGATCTCGCGGATGGCCGCAATCAGGCTCAGCGCCAGCGTGAAGCCGATGCCCATGCCGATGGCGTCCAGGGCGCTGTCCAGGACAGTGTTCTTGTTGGCGAAGGCCTCGGCGCGGCCCAGGATGATGCAGTTGACGACGATCAGCGGCAGGTAGACGCCCAAGGCGCTGAAGACGGCAGGCACGAAGGCGTGCAGCACCATCTCGACGATCGTGACGAAGCTCGCGATGACGACGATGTAGGCCGGGATGCGGATCGAGTCGGGAATCACCTTGCGCAATGCGGAGATGAAGATGTTGCTGCCCAGAAGGACGAAGAGGACGCTCGCCCCCATGCCGAAGGCGTTGAATACCTGGGTGGTGACACCCAGCGTGGGACACATGCCCAGCATGATGATGAAGGTCGGGTTCTCCTTGAGGATGCCCTTGGTAAGTTCGCTTCTATGGCTCATCTCATACACCTCCAAGACTCTTGACGTAGGCGCTGCCGGAACGCAGGGCGCCGCTGACTCCGCCAAAGGTGACGCTGGCGCCGGAGACGACCGAGGGATCTGCCAGGTCGTTCTTCGACTCGGGAAGCGGCCTCTCGCCGCCCAGTCCCTTGAAGAGGTCCATGTACCAGCTCTCCTCGGCGTTCTTTCCCAGGCCCGGGGTCTCGTTGTCGCTCATGACCTTGCTCTGGAGGACGGAGCCGTCCGTCAGGTAGCTTGCGGCCATGACAATCTCGCCGCCATAGCCCGAGGTCACGATCTCGAGGATGTAGCCCACGAGGACGCCCGAGTCGTCGTAGAGGGGCACGACATAGCTGATGTCGCTGCCGTTGCCCTCACGCCTCTCGCCCTGGCTGTAGCCGCCACTGACGGCCTCGAGGGTGGCAATCGTCGTCTGCTCGGTGTTGTACGCGATGCGCGGAGCCGTGATCTCGTTGACCAGGGCCAGGAGGATGGCCGCGACGGCGCAGATCGCGAAGAGGATGAAGGCGACTTTCAGATAGTGCTTGATCATGCTTTCGCCTCCTTTGCAGGCTTGACGTAGCCGAACTTCTTCGGCTTGACGTAGCGCTCGATCGTCGGCGTCAGGATGTTCATCAGGATGATGGCCAGCGAGACGCCCTCGGCGAGTGAGCCGAAGTAGCGGATGAGGAAGGTGAAGAAGCCGCAGCCGAGGGCGAAGATGACCTGGCCCTTGACCGTCGTCGGCGTAGTGACCCAGTCACTCGCCATGAAGAAGGCGCCGAGCATGAGGCCGCCGGTGAAGAGCGGCATGAGGACCTCTCCGCTGAAGAGTCCTGTGGAGGCCCTGAGGCCGCCGAAGACCCAGCTGAGGAGGGAGAAGGATGCGAGGTAGACGACAGGGATGTGCCAGGTGATGACGCGCGTCGCGATCAGGAAGATGCCTCCGGCGAGCAGCAGCAGCGCAGAAACCTCTCCAATGCAGCCTCCGATGTTTCCGAGGAAGGCGTCGACTGTGTACGGCGAGATGTGCAAGGCCTCGCCTATCGACTGGGCGATGCCTGTCGTCGTATAGCCGAGCTGTGACAGGACACCTTCATAGTCCAGTCCGCCCATGCCACCCGAGATGGCGGTCTTCACCGCCGACAGTGGCGTGGCGCTTGCAAGCGTGTCGGCCGCCAGGGCGCGCGGGGCGCTGAATGCGCTCATCTGGCTGGAGAAGGAGAAGAAGACGAAGACACGTCCTGCGAGGGCCGGGTTCATCCAGTTGCATCCCAGGCCGCCGAAGGTCCACTTCACGACGAAGATGGCGAAGGCGGATGCGATCACGGGGATGTAGATGGGGATCTGGGGCGGCATGTTCATGCCTACCAGCAGGCCTGTGACCAGTGCCGACAGGTCGCCCGTCGTGTTCTTGTGGTCGACCCGTCCCAAAAGGAACTCGACCAGAACTGCAGAAGCCATGCTCACGACCAGGACCAGGAGGGCCCTGAGGCCGAAGGCGTAGACGCCCCAGATGGCCGAGGGAAGCAGGGCGATGAGGACGAAGAGCATGCTCTTCCTGATGTCCATGGACGTATGGACATGTGGGCTTGAAGACACTCTCAGCATTCTATTTCCTCCTTCCCATCTTCTTGCCCAGTCTGAAGCCCTGCACCAGAGGCAGGTGGGCCGGACAGATGAAGGCGCAGCAGCCGCACTCCTTGCAATCGAGGAGTCCGAGGTCGAGCGCCTCCTGGTAGCGTCCATTCTTGATGTTGCGGAACATCCTGTTGGGCATGAGTCCCATCGGGCAGTGTGCGACGCACTTGCCGCATGAGACGCACACGCCCTCGTCAAGAGGCTCGGCCTTCAGGGCGAGCACTCCACTCGTGCCCTTCGTGACGGGCACGTCCTCGTCGGCGAAGGCGAAGCCCATCATCGGACCGCCGCTGACGAGCTTGTCGGCGTCCTCGGAAAGTCCCCCTGCCCTTTCCAGAAGCTCCCTGGTCGAAGTGCCGATCGGTGCGAGGACGTTGCACGGACGGCCGACGGCCTCGCCCGAGACTGTGACGATGCGCTCGATCAGGGGCTTGTGGAAGACGACGGCCTCCCAGATCGCATAGACTGTCCCGATGTTGCACACGACCGCACCGATGTCGATCGGAAGCTTGCCTGATGGGACCTCGCGTCCCGTCGTGGCCTTCAGAAGCTGCTTCTCGTCGCCCTGCGGGTACTTCATCTTCAAGGGCTGTACGTCCACCTGGATGCCAAGCTCCTTCGCACGCCCATCGAGCTTGGCCGCGGCGTCAAGCTTGTTGGCCTCGATTCCTATGACCGTCCGCCTTGGCGACAGCAGGCGCTGGAGGATGGCTATGCCTTCCAGCGTGCCGTCGGTGCGCTCGAGCATGCTGCGGTAGTCGCTCGTGAGGTAGGGCTCGCACTCGACGCCGTTTATCACAAGGCTCTCCACCTTCTTGCCCTCGGGGATCGAGAACTTCACATGGGCCGGGAAGGTCGCACCTCCCATGCCTACGATGCCGCCCTCCCGGATCAGATCGAGGATGGCCTTGGGCTCGAGGTCCTTCCATTCATACCTCTGGACGAAGGGATCTTCCTGGTCCCCGTCCGTGGCGATGACGGCGGCCTCGCATGTGGCTCCGTTGGCCAGGCGGACTGTCGTGATGTCGACGATCTTGCCGGAGGCGGGGGCGTGGACGTCGGCGCTGACGAAGGAGCTGGCAAGCCCTATCTTCTCGCCCTTTGCCACACTGTCCCCCTTGGCCTTCGCAAGCTTGGCGGGGGCACCGAGATGCTGGCTCATCGGGACGACGAGGCGCCCGGGAAGCGGAAGGACCTCTATTGGAGAGTCCTTGCTCAGGGCCTTCTTGTCGTCAGGATGTACCCCACCGCGCCTGAAGGTGGATGTCTTTATCATATGCACTCCTTTTGATGCAGCAGAACAAAAGCTGGACAATTTGCCATATTATCGCATAGGAGTGGGAAAAAACAATTCTCATTTTTCGGCATTCCGACCCGAGGCGGGCCATTGACGGGCAAGCAAAGACTTTCGATGCCGGCAGATGGCAATGCAAAATTGACTACAGGGCACACGCTACATATAATGTCTTGCTGATGAACCGTCTATTCAAGTTCGCCTTCAGCCACATCAATGGCGTCAAAGTCTATGCCCTCGTGGGCCGCAGCGGCACCGGAAAGAGCTACCACAGCAAGCTGGTCGCCCAGAAGCACCACATAGACCTGATCATCGATGACGGCCTGCTGATCAAGGGCGACAAGATCCTCGCAGGACACTCCGCCAAGAGGGATCCCAACTTCCTCGTCGCGGTCAAGACGGCCGTCTTCGACGATGAGGCCCACCGCCAGGAGGTCGAGGAGGCCCTGCTCAAGGAGAAGTACAAGAAGATACTGATCATAGGCACCAGCGAGAAGATGGTGGACAAAATCGTCAAGAAGCTGAACCTGCCTCCCGTATGCAAGACCTTCCACATCGAGGAGGTCGCCAGCCAGGAGGAGATCGAGACGGCGATGCGCATCCGCTATACGGAAGGCAAGCACGTCATCCCCGTCCCCTCGATCGAGATCACGCGCAACTATCCCCAGATCGTCTACGACAGCATGAAGGTCTTCTTTGGCAAGAAGAAACCCTTCCAGAAGAAGCAGGGCTTCGAGAAGACGATCGTGCGCCCGGAGTTCAGCCGCCCCGACAAGGATACAGTGAACGAGACGACGCTGATCCAGATGGTCCGCCATTGCATCGACGAGTACGACAAGGTCATCAAGGTGAAGAAGGTCCGCGCCACTGTCGGCAGCGACAACAGCTACGACGTCACCGTCACCCTCCAGGTCCCGCTCAAGCACTACATCGGCCAGACGCTGGGAGAGCTTCAGGACTACATCGCGGACTGCATCGAGAAGTACGGAGGCATCATGGTCCACCAGGTCTCGATCGAGATCGAGGAATGGGGCTGAGCCGAAGGTGAGATGATTCCAGTGATTCTGAATCGGAGCACGAGGCTGGACCATCCTTCATCAAAACTATGAAATATAACTTTGATTTCCAAAATCAGAATATTTATCAGATTATGATTCAGGACAGTCGCGACAAGACCGCCATCTGATGGAAGAAGTCGGATTGTCAAAGACCACACGGGGACAGTGGGCGACGTGCCACTTTGAGAGGACTGGAATCAGAGGTCGTGGGCTTCTGCGCTGGATGCAGGCTGGGCTGGAGTCTGCGGTGCGGCCGGCTTGGCCCCACCCCTCCTTCTGCGGCGAGGCTTGGATGGGCTGGCTGCGGAGCGGCGTGGCTTTCCGGCGTTCTGAGCCGTGGCAGGAGAGCCCTTGCGAGCGGCATTGCGCCTCATCTGAGGGGCGACCTTCACTCCATGGCTGAGGAGGATGATCTCGACGGCACGGTCTATCTCATAGTTTGGAGGGGTCATCGGAGCGACGAAGACCTTGATCTCCCTGAAGACTTCGTGGCGCAGCTCCTCGCTGCTGAGCTCGTCCTTGCCTTCAAGCACGATGAGGGGAGAGGCGATCGTCGCGATCAGCTGGCTCAGCTCGAGGGCGTTCCCAGCGGCCTTGGCTGTCGCCACATCCCTGTCCAGGCGGCAAAGCGCCTCACGCACGCTCTCGTACTTCAGATACATGTCGTAGCTGGGCATGACGTAGGCCAACAGCCCATAGCGGTGCAAGGAGAGGAGGATGTCATGGGCACTGCCGCTGTTGAGGATCTTCACGACCTCGTCAGTGAGGCGGGACAGCGAGACCTTCTGGATCAGGGAAGAGTCGCGTCTGATCGCCCATCTTACATCCCACTTCATGCGGAAGCCTGTCGTCGATGCGTACTTGATGGCGCGCACCATGCGCACCGGATCCTCCTTGAAGGTGTAGGAGAGCGGAATCAGGGAGCGGATGACATGACGCTTCATGTCCTCCATCGAGTCGTTGAAGTCGAGCAGGTGGCCGTCCAGGGGGTTGTAGTAGAGGGCGTTGATCGAGAAGTCCCTGCGGTGCGAGTCCTGCTCTATCGTCCCGAAGATGTTGTTGTTGCCCTCCTCGAAGTTCTCCTCGTCGCTGCGGAAGGTCGTCACTTCGATTATCTTGTTCGCGAAGTAGAGGTGGACGATGCGGAAGCGCTTGCCGATGGCGCGGCTGTTCCAGAAGATGTTCTGCACCTGGCGGGGACTCGCGCTCGTCGCGATGTCGAAGTCCTTGGGCCTCTTGCCGAGGATCAGGTCGCGCACGGCGCCGCCCACGATGTAGGCCTTGTGTCCGGCGCCCCAGAGCTTGCGAATCGCCCACAGACAGTCCTTGTCTATCTGGCTGTTCCTAATATTGTGTTCACGTGAGGTATAGACCTTGCACACGACCTGGCGCTGGCCCTTCTCACCGCTCTTGTACCTCGTAAACATCAGCAAATAACCCCGAACAATGAAAAAGGCACAGAAAGCGACGTTTGTTTCCGACCTCCTGTGCCCTTTAAGGTGTCGAGCGGATTCGAACCGCTGAAAGACGGTTTTGCAGACCGTTCCCTTAGGCCACTTGGGTACGACACCGTGACAGATGTCGACTATAGCAGACTTGGAGGAGGCTGTCCAGAGGTATGCATCCATCCGGATGATGGTGCACCCCTGCCATCCTTTGTGCTATGATTCGGTCATGAAGAGATTGCTCACAACACTGGCGCTTCTTTGTGCGCTGTCCACATTCGTCTTCGCATCGGCAGACCCCTTCATGGAGCCGCAGGTGCCTCCATTCTACAACTACGTCTCCATCTCTACGGGCTACGCGCCCAACTTCAAGATCTCACAAGGCACTGTGGCCCAGTCCGTTCCGCTCGGTCTTGCGGCCGGTGTTCTGGCGAACAACTTGGACGGCAGCTTCGCCATCGGCTTCGGCAGCAGGGCCGACTTCCGCTTCGGAGTCGGAGCCGACAGTTCCGACTTCAGTCTGGACAGCCTCTTCGCACTCGAGGGAATGGCACGGCTCGGCAGCCACTTCGGCCTGGACTTCATGGTCGGCGCCGCCGTCAGCGTGGTCGACGACGAGGCGATGGAGGGCGGCTCGGTCGCGACGATGGGTCCCGGAGGCCTGCTCGCCCTCAAGATCTTCCCGACCGGAACGACCGTCATCAGCATAGATCTGGGCATGGCCGTCTACGGACAGTTCGGCATGACGGACAGCTACCATGGCCTCTCGGCGGTTCCATACATCGCCTTCGCCGTGGACTTCGGCGCCTTCCCCTACGCCTACATTCCACTGTCGATGGCCAACATGATCATCTTCTGAGGTCAGGATGAGACGCACACTGGCCATCTTCGTCCTCGCCCTGGCGCTGCTTCCCCTCCATTCGATGGAGAACACGACCTACCTCTCGCTGAGCGCCGGCACCAGCATAGCCTCCTACGGAGAGGCCATCTCCGGCCGCTGGGTCTTCGGAGGCGGAGTCGTCGGCGAGCTCATCGCCGATGGCGGCTGGCTGGGCATAGGCTACCAGGCGAGCGCCCTGTCGAACTTCGACAGGGACCTTCCAAGCCTCGACCTGGCCGCAGGATTGGGACTTGCGATGAAGACGGACTTCGATTCGCTCTTCCAGATCACCGGAGTCACAGGACTGTCGCTGAGGATGGACAGCACTCCCATCTTCATGGACTGCCACTTCCACCTTGGAGCCTTCATGGAGGCCATCGCCTCGCTGAAGGTCTCGCAGAGCTTCTCCCTGCACGTCGGCTACGACATGTCATGGTACTTCCTCCAGCTCGACGGCTTCCACTGGAGGCCCTTCCAGCTGACAAGCACCCTCTCGGTGGGCTTCGGCTACCTGTGGAACCCTGAAAGCCGGGACCAGGAGAACTACATCATCTACTAGGAAATCTGCAAGAGAGCTCCATCCTCCAAGCATCAGCGAAGGATGGAGCAGTCCACTAGGCCTCCATCTCTGCTACAATGTAGGCAGAAAAGGAGGTCAGGCATGTCTGACTGGTACAGCACATACGCACAGCGCTACAGCGACTCGGTCTGGATTCCCTTCGCGAAGCTCGAAGCCTTCATGAAGGATATCCTCGTCGCCTCAGGAGTCCCCGAAGCGGACGCCGAGACCATAGGAGAGGTCCTCATCGAGTCCGACCGCCGTGGCATCGACTCCCATGGCATCGGAAGGCTCAAGCCCATCTACATCGACCGGATCGACGCCGGCATCCTCGATCCCGTCACCAGGATTGAGGTGCTCAAGGACGAGAAGGCCTGCGTGACGCTCGATGGGCACAACGGCATGGGCCACGTCGTGGCGAAGAAGGCCATGGAGATGGCCATCGCGAAGGCGAAGGAGTACGGACTGGGAATGGCGGCCGTACGCAATTCGACCCACTACGGCATCGCAGGATACTATGTCACGATGGCCACGAAGGAGGGCATGATAGGCGTCACGGGAACCAATGCACGCCCATCGATCGCACCGACGCATGGTGTAGAGAACATGCTCGGGACGAACCCGCTGACCTTCGGCCTGCCGACGGACGAGGACTTCCCCTTCGTCATCGACTGCGCCACCAGCGTCACACAGCGGGGCAAGATCGAAGTCTACGGACGCGCTGGAAAGGAGCTGCCCCACGGCTGGGTCATAGACGAGAACGGAAGGGACCGCACGGACACGGCGGCCGTCCTCGAGGACCTGACCCGCGGCAAGGCGGCGCTGACCCCTCTGGGAGGCATCGGAGAGGAGAACGGAGGCTACAAGGGCTACGGCTACGCCGCCGTCGTCGAGATCCTGTCGGCCGCCTTGCAGGATGGCGCCTTCATGAAGGCCCTGAACGGCAAGGATGCCGATGGCAGGCCCATCCCCTATCCTCTTGGACACTTCTTCATAGCCATTGACCCCGCCTTCTTCATGGGGAGGGAGACCTTCAGACGCATCGCCGGAGAGATCTGCCGCGCCCTCAGGACGTCGAAGAAGGCTCCGGGTGAGGAGAGGATATTCACGCCCGGCGAGAAGGAGTACCTGGCCTGGCAGTACCGCAAGGAGCATGGCTGCCCGGTGCCGCCCTCGCTGCAGAAGGTGATACGTCAGCTCACGGACCGCTTCGGTCTGGACTACTCCTGGGAGTTCTGAAAGAGGCGGGCGGCCAGTTCGCGCAAGGCCGAGAACGAAGGGTCGCAGGGGACGAAGGCATAGCTCTTCGTCCTCTTGAAGACAAGTCCTGCGTCGACCTTCTCAAGCGAGTAGAAGCCGTTCGACATCCTGGGGTTGTCGTAGCTGGTATAGGCCTGGGCCGAGATGAAGTCGATGCCCTCGCCGGGCGCCAGGCTGTAGTGTTCCGGGCCGTCGAGCGCGCCATGGTGGTCGAGCATGCCCGAGCCCACCGTCAGGCTGAAGACCTGGGGAGTGCCACCCTCGTAGAGGGCCCAGGGCGTGTCCATGCGCCCCAGATAGTTGCATGCGATGTCGACATGGGGACACTTGACGACATTCCCGGGCAGGGAGCTGCCGGGTCCGGGCACGAGCGTCATGAACAGCAGCTGGAGGCGGGGATTGAAGACGACTGTCCAGCCCAGCTCGTCGCCACTGGACAGCTGGCCGGCCAGGTAGTCGTACGAACCTGTCGGACCGGGGACGTAGCCTGCGTCCATGACCGATCCGTTGATCGCGGGAGCATGGCGCAGCTCGTTGAAGCGGATGCCGCTCTTGAGGCGGTTGAAGGCGACCTCCCGGAAGTTGGGGGAGAAGGCCACGTAGTGCGAGGCCGAGGTGGCGAGGAAGCAGCCCGACTCGAGGAAGGGAGGCGTGAGCATCGAGTGTATGCTCGCATTGTACTCCAGCATCTCGCCCTGGCGGTTCTCGATGTGGACCAGCGAGTAGAGCACGGGCTCGCCTGGCAGGAGGAGGTCGACCTTCCTCGCGCTGTAGCGCATGTGCTCCATGCGGCTCTTCATCTCGCTCAGCCGCCACAGGCCGCCGCACTTGCCGTCGGAGCCGTAGCGGCGCACCGTCCAGTAGGTGTTCGTCGTCAGGATGCCCTCCTCGTCCTTCGACGGGAAGGTGAAGTAGCTGCCTCCGGCCTGGTAGAAGCTCTCCTTGCCCTTCCACCAGTCGGTGTTGGGGTCGCCCAGGACGCCTGCTCCACGTCCGCGGAAGTAAGGCAGGCTCAGAGCGTTGACGAAGCCGCCCTGGACCGAGCGGGCGGACAGCTCTATGGCGACCTCGCCCTGGTCCTCGATGACGGCACGCACAAGGTTGTTGCTCATATAGGTCGCGTTGCGCGACTGCCACAGTGGTATGCGCCTTATATCCATTTGCCCGCCTTCACGCTTCTATTGTATCATTGTCACCAAGGACCCCCTTATGATAACAGTCAAGAACAATGTTTTCCACCTCGCCACACGCTCCCTCTCTCTGGTCTTCATGATCGACGGGGCAGGACTTGCCGAGCAGCTCCACTTCGGGCGCCGTCTGGCCCATCCTGAGGACGATGTGGAGGCGCTGAGGGTCAAGCGCCTCTCACCCAGACCCGGCGAGGTCTCCTACAGCGCAAGGCGCATGACGGTCTGCGAGACGGACCTGCCGCTGGAGTTCAGCGCACCGGGGCGCGGCGACATGCGCACCCCATTCATCATCGTGGATCCGAACGGGGACGGAGACGAGGAGCTCGACCTGGTCTACCAGGACTGCGAGACCTACCTCGGCGTGAAGCGTTGCGACAGCGGTCTGGTCCAGGCCATCGCCGGTGAGGAGGAGGCCCAGGGGATCCGCCTCGACTTCACCGACAGCAGGCGCGGCCTCACGCTCTCGCTCTACTACACGGTCTTTCCCAGCCTCGACGTCTTCGTCCGCCGCACCGTCCTCACGAACACAAAAGGACGGACCGTCGTCAGGAAAATGTGCTCGCTCCAGCTCGACCTCTTCGACTCGGGCTATGCGCTCACGACGGCCGGCGGCCCCTGGGGACGGGAGAACCGCATCACACGCCACAGTCTCGGTGCCGGCTGCCACGTCAACGCATCGCGCAGCGGCACCACTGGATGCACATCTCCCGTCATCTACCTCGAGAAGGAGGAGGCATGCATAGCCACAGGCCTCCTCTACCCCGGCGACCACTGCGAGAGCGTCGAGGTCACCCCCTATGGCAAGACCCACATCCTCGTCGGCGTGAACGACGAGACGACTCGCGTGGTCCTCGAGGAAGGTGAGAGCTGGGAGACGCCGGAAGCCTTCCTCACCTTCGCCCCCACCTTGGACGAGGCGAAGGAGAGGCTCCACCGCTTCATCCAGAGCACCATCATGCGCGGTGTATGGAAGGACAGGCTGCGCCCCATATCATTCTCGACGGACGGAGCCCTGGGCCTCGACGTCAGGGAGGACAGGCTGGCTGGGCAGATCCAGCTTGCCGCAAGGCTCGGCTTCGAGCTCTTCTTCCTGGGCGACGGCTGGTTCGGAGTGAGGAACACGAAGGATGACAGCCAGGGAGACTGGAGCGCCAACACGCTCAAACTGCCCTCGGGCCTCGCGGCGGTCTCGAAGGCCTGCCACAAGGAAGGCATGCTCTTCGGCATCTGGATCAGTCCCGAGACCGTCTCGCTCAAAAGCCGCTATGCCATGGACCATCCAGACTGGCTGCTCAGGAACAGCGACGGCGATTCGGCCTACGAGAAGGGTCTGGCCCTGGTCGACCTGACGAACAGGGAGGCCTGGGAGGACATGCTCGAGCGTCTGAAGTCGCTCATCGAGCGTACAGGCATAGACGCGCTGCGCTGGGAGCTGGGCGCCCAGATCTTCTCGCCCCATGTGGGCTCGAAGGCCAACGCGACAGCCTGGAGGCAGGAGTGGACAGTCGCCATGCAGCGTCTCCAGCGCTCGCTTGCCGTCGCCTTCCCCAGACTCATGATAAGCAACGTCACGAGCACCTCCCCCCGCTTCGAGGCCTCGCTGCTCTCCTCGGCCGCGACGCTCGGCGTCAACGCCATAACAGATCCATTCGAATGCCTCGAGTCCATCATCGGATCCGACCTCGTCGTACCGCCGGCGGCGATGGCGACCAGACTCTGCGACCGCAGGACCTACCTGCCTGGCCGCCGCGTAAGCCTTTCGACCGCCTTCGACATCACGGCCTTCGGCTGTCTGGACTGCTCCTTCGACCTGAAGGCGCTCGGCCATGGCGGAAGGGAGGCCCTGGCCCGGCAGATCGCCTTCTACAAGCAGTACAGGGAGGTTCTGCAATTCGGCCGTCGCAGCGTCATCGACAAGGGGGACTACGTCCAGCTGACGGCATCCAGCCCGGACAGGTCGACCATCCTCGTCCTCCTGGCCATCAGGTCGATGCGCGTCAACGGAGAGGACATCGTGCTGAAGGTCGCGGATGCGGACGAGCGCTCGCTGTACCGCATCTGGCCGCGTGAGGAAGGAGGCCAGTCCTACATGATCGCGGGAGACAGCCTGAAATGGGCGGGAGTCAGGCTCGCCGAGAGCTGGCTTGGCGGCGAGGACGAGGGAATGGAGGAGATGGGCGACAGGTCGACCAGACTCTACATCATCAAGAAGGAAAACTGAAGGAAAGGAATATGTCCACAGAGAACAGGATCGTCGTCGCAGGCGGAGGAGTCTTCGGAACCTCGATTGCCGAACGGCTGGCATGGAACACAGACAACCAGGTCGTCATCCACTCGATCGAGAAGGATGTCGTCGCCACGATAAACGCGCAGCACAGGAACGTGAAGTACTTCCCCACCCGCTTCCTGAACAGGGCCATCACGGCCACGGACGACTATGAAGTCTTCCGCGACGCCGAGTGCATCTTCCTCGTCATCCCCTCGAAGGCCATCGTGAGCTTCTCCGAGGAGGTCAGGCGCCATGTCGGCGACAGACAGCCCCTCATGGTCAACCTGGCCAAGGGAATGAGCGACGACGGAGCCTTCATCACGGAGAAGATTCCCTTCGCCCATACTGCAAGCATGAAGGGGCCAAGCTTCGCCATCGAGGTCCTCAACGGCATTCCGACCGCCTTCACCTTCGGAGGCGAGGAGGCCGACTACCGCTATGTGAAGGACAGGATCTTCCCGGGAACCAGCCTCATGCTCGACCACACCCACGACGTCAGGGGCGTCGAGCTGACGAGCATTCTGAAGAACATGTACGCCATCGCGATCGGCCTGGTCGCCGGCCGCTACTCCAGCCCCAACGTCGAGTTCCTCGTCTATACGAAGGCCGTCAACGAGATGAGGCGCTTCCTGAGCCTCTACGGCTGCGACAGCGAGACGATCTTCCGCTATTGCGCGATCGGGGACCTGGGACTGACCGGACTCAACGACCTGTCGAGGAACAGGACGCTTGGCATGCTGATCGGCAAGGGCTTCGACTACAGCACAGGCAACACTGCGACCCTGGTAGAGGGCCACAGGACGATCAGGCTCTTCGGAGAGACGACGAGAGAGCGCGGCATCGCAGACCAGTTCCCCATCGTACAGGCCCTATACCGCCTGATGTACGAAGGCTCCAGCCTGAACGACTACATCATGTCGGTCGTCAGCTGATGGACCAGATACTCCCCTCGGCCAAGGCCAGGAAGGCCCTCGAGGAACGCATCGGAAAGCTCGAGGAGGAAGGCATCCTCTCCCCAGGAAGGGAGGGCATCATGCTCGGCGCCCTCGTCGCCCGGCCGAAGGGCGGAGGCGAGGTCGTCAGCTACGCCTTCTCAGGTGCCCTTGATGGCCGCCTCCTCGTCGACGGCTTCGTGCCTCCATGCTTCTCCGTCCACGCCTTCGAGAAGATCGTCGAGCGCTACGACGAGCAGATCCACTGCTACAGCGACCGCATCGAGCGTGGGGAGAGGGAACTCGAGCCTGTGCGCCGCGCTCTCTCGAACGAAGCGCTGGACCAGATCCGCGCCACCTACATCTTCCACTCCCCCTTCGGCAAGTTCACCTTCGCCTCGGCTGGACTGGACAATCCTCCCACAGGAATGGGCGACTGCGCCGCGGCCAAGCTGCTGAACAACTGCCTGCGCCGCGGCTGGGAACCGGTGAGCCTGTGCGAGATGTGGTATGGTGCGTCCACAGGAGGACGCATCAGCGCCCATGTGTACAATCCATGCGACGAGAAGTGCCGACCACTCTTCAGGCACTTCTTCGCCCTGGACCTCATCTACGGCGACGAGGCCATCGTCGTCGTCGACAAGGAGAGCGGACTGCTCTCCGTCCCGGGCAAGGGGCCCGAGAAGGCCGACTGCGTGACGAGCCGGCTGAGGGCCACCTTCCCAAGCATCCCCACCCTGCCCTCCGTCCACCGCCTCGACATGGACACCTCCGGCGTCCTCGTCCTTGCCAAGACGGAGGAGGCGAAGAGGTGCCTGTCGATGCAGTTCGAGCACAGAGAGACGGACAAGCGCTACGTCGCCCTCCTCGAAGGCCTCGTAAAGGACGAGTGCGGTGTCATAGACCTGCCCATGAGGCTCGACACGGAAGACAGACCCCGCCAGGTCGTGGATTGGGAAAATGGCAAGAAGGCCGTGACCGAATGGCGGCGTCTGGGCGTCGAGATGAGGGGGGACAGGGTGCTCACCCGCGTCGCCTTCCACCCGCTGACGGGCCGCACCCACCAGCTGAGGCTCCATGCGGCGAAGGCCTTGCACCCCATCGTGGGCGACAGGCTCTACGGAAGGCAGCTGCCCGGCGAGAGGCTGTGCCTCCATGCCGAAAGCCTCACGATAAAGCATCCTGTGACTGGAGAGGCGATGACCTTCACGGCCCCAGTACCCTTCTAGGACTCAGCGCAGCGCCTCCAGCGAGGCCAGGTGCTCCTCGTAGCTCATCGAAGTGTGGAGACCTCCCTCCTCGTCGTGGAAGTAGTAGAGCGTCTGGCTGTCCGATGGCGCAAGACAGGCCAGGATGGCGGCTTGCCCCGGGCAGCCGATGCCGCTTGGCGGCAGGCCCTTGCGCCGGCGCGTGTTGTAGGCGGTCAGCTCCTCGAAGACGGACTGGGGCAGGACGCTCGTCCAGTCATCCAGCTCGTAGCGCGTCGTCGCGTCTATGCCCAGCGGCATGTCGGCCTCCAGCCTGTTGAGGATGACAGCCGCGATGACAGGCATCTGGGCCTCGTCCTGAGTCTCCCTGTTCACCATGCTCGCCACAATGACGAGGCCTTCCATCGACAGTGGGCTGAGCGCCAGCTCATGGGCGTGGGCCTTGAAGAGGCTGAGCGTCGCAGAGAGCATGTCACGCGCCAGCGTATCCGGATCGGTGAAGACGTAGTCGCCTGCCAGGAGCCAGCCTTCGGCGAAGTCGAGCCCTGCCTGGCGGGCAAGAGTGTCACAGGCCTTGCTGAAGTCTCCCCGCTGGGCAAGGCCACGGCTGGAGAGCAGCTGGTCGACATCGTCGATCGTATAGCCCGGATAGATGTGGATGCGCCCGTCGGATGGCTGGATGGCTATCATCTCGACCACCTCACCCGGATCCATGCCTGGGTGCACGCTGTAGCTCCCGCTCCTGATCGAGGAGGCGAGCCCTTCGTCGAGGATGAGGTCCAGGAGGGCCCCGCTGTCAGTATAGGGCGCGAAGAGGGAGGCGACAGCCCCCGCACCCATCCCACTCTCGATGGTCACGGTTCCCTCCACTGCGGCCACATTCTGCAAGGCGGCGGTGGGGGCGCCCCCCTCCTCTACCCGGCGCAGGACGAGGATCGCCGTGATCGCGCTCAGGACGATGACAAGCGCGACGAGGCACAAGCGCATCACAAGGACACCGTTGTCGGGCCTCACCTTGACCTTCGCTCTGGACCTGGAGGGCGCCTTGCCCTTCGAAGCGGTGGCCTTCGTCCCGCTCTTCTTCTGCAATGCGATCTGGCGCTTCATGCCATCGTAGCGGCCAGCCTTCTGCGTTCCAGTCTGTTTCTTTCCGGCGCTCTGCCCCTTCCTGACAGTGGCCTTGCCGCCCTCCTTTGCCAGGACGGCGGCTATGCGCTCGTCACGCTTCATGGAGCCGAGGTCATGGACCTGTGGCAAGGCCTCCTTCGTCTTGGACTGGGCCCCCGTCTTCTGGACACGGGCCGCCTCAAGCTTCGACTTTGAGTCCGTCTTCTGTGTGGGCCGCGTCGATGGCGGCTTCTTGGCCTGGACCTTGAAGGTCTCCTCGCTCATCGCATGCGCTCCTCTACGTTGGCGATCTTCTTCTCGAGGCCGCGGTTGGCCTCCTCCAGTGCTGCGATCTCCCCTTCCAGCCGTCCGATCTCGGCCCTCAGGCTGTCGATCTTGCTCCTGTTGAAGCCTATCATGCTGCGGAAGTCCTCAATCGCGGCCCAGTCCTTCTCCTTCTCCGCCTGGCGGTGCAGATCGTCCATCGCCTGGCGGTGGGAGAGCATCGACTGGACGACGTCGAGGATGTCGTCGCCCACTTCCGGACCCAGCCACTTGTGGCCACTGTCGAAGAGCTGCATGCCGTAGGCTATGCCGCTCTCCCGGCTGTCGGCCTCGGCCGCGGCCAGGTCCTGCTCGAGCCGGGAGTCGTCGGGACTGGTCAGCTGCTGGGCCGACAGGCTGTGGCTGGCCATCCTTATCTCCTCCTCCCTGTCACCCACAGTGGCATGGAGGGCCTTCCACTCGGCCACGAGGGACTGCGCCCTCTCTCCGGTAAGGAGGTCCAGAAGGCCCTTCTCCTCGAGGACGTGGAAGACGGAGCGGAAGCGCCCCTCCTCCCTCATCTGGTACAGTGAACGGCGGATGCGTCCCAGAAAGCCCTCGGCGCCATAGAGCGTCTCCCGCTGGGCGACCAGAGGGGCCAGCGC